>DWXY01000109.1 GCA_019118935.1 Candidatus Oscillibacter pullicola | reverse complement strand
CCCGCAAAATTCAAGCCGTGGAAATCGGGAAGAACAACAGGATAGAACAGACCCCAATTCACGATTTGAACTTGCCCGCAAACCCGCATGGTTACTGGCTTTTCGGCAATTTGGACTTCCAAAGTGGAAACATGATTTCGGGTCAAACTCTTTACGGCCGCTTCGATACCGCTCCATGCGGCTCCGCCCGACGAAACGAGAAGCGGTATTATTATGGCATATTTTCGGGAAAGTTTCAAGGGAAACCTTCCAACTTTCCAGGCTTTCCTCTCTGTCCCGCCTCTGACCGCCGGGGCGGAACCCCGGACGTGCCGTCCGGATAGAATGGGCCTGAGACATTTGACAGGAGGGATCGCTTTGCGTCCAACGGTGTTTCTCTGGGGCCTGCCGGGCCAGTACATCAATTACGAGCGGGCGCTGGAGGCAGCAGGTGGACGGCCCCTGGCCTCTCCGGATCTGCGGGATGCGGCGGGGTGCGCTGCCCTGCTGCTGCCCGGCGGCGGGGACATGGAGCCACGGCGCTACGGGCAGGCAAACACCGCCAGCCGGGGCCTGGAGCCGGAACGGGACGCGGGAGAGCTGTTCCTGCTGGAGCAGTTCACTATGGAGAAAAAGCCTGTTCTGGGAATCTGCCGGGGGCTGCAGGTCCTGAACGTGTTCTTCGGCGGCACGCTGATCCAGGACCTGTCCGGTCACAGCCAGGCGGCGGGTCGGGACCGGATCCACCGGGTGCGGACGGCCCCCTCTCCCCTGCGGGACCTTTGGGGGGATACCCCGGTGGTGAACAGTGCCCATCATCAGGCGGCGGGCCGGCTGGGGCGGGGACTGCGGGCGGTCCAATGGGCCATGGACGGCACGGTGGAGGCGGTCATCCACCAGTCCCTGCCGGTGTGGGGCGTCCAGTGGCACCCGGAGCGGCTGGCCGGCCCCCTGTCCCTGTCCGGGGCCGCAGACGGAGGCCGTCTCTTCGCCGCCTGGCTGGCGCTGGCTGGGGGCACAGGACAATCTTAGAAAAAAATTACGGGTTTTCGCTTGACAGATGGGCCTGTCCATGGTAATATATCTAAGCTGACGATTTCCACGGAGGGCAGACGCAGGTGTAGCACAATGGTCAGGGCACCAGCCTTCCAAGCTGGGGATGCGAGTTCGATTCTCGTCACCTGCTCCAATCAAATTCGCGCCAGTAGCTCAGCTGGATAGAGCAACTGCCTTCTAAGCAGTAGGCCAGGGGTTCGAGTCCCTTCTGGCGTACCAACTCCTTCCCGGGGCGGTCGGTCAGCGCACATCCTGTTAGGATCTCGATATGTGGTGGGTGTAGCTCAGTTGGTTAGAGCACCGGATTGTGGTTCCGGGTGTCGTGGGTTCGAGTCCCATCTCCCACCCCACAAAAGAGGGGATCGGGGTCACCCCCGGTCCCCTGTTTTCCTTTCCATTGGGGCGTCGCCAAGTGGTAAGGCAAGGGACTTTGACTCCCTCATCCGCTGGTTCGAGTCCAGCCGTCCCAGCCAAGACTTTCCGGCCCGCCCGCACTGGACGGCTGAAATAGAATACCATGTGATCCGTTAGCTCAGCAGGCAGAGCAACTGCCTTTTAAGCAGTGGGTCCGGGGTTCGAATCCCCGACGGGTCACCACAAAAAAGGACATCCGCTGGATGTCCTTTTTTGTGGGTTCCGGCGGCCAGAGGCCGCCTCCACCCTCCGGTGATTGAAATGCTCGGGGCAAGTGAATTTCCCCTCCGCCAAGATTCTTGCCTGCGGCAAAAATGCTTGTACGGCGCAGACGCGCCACCCCGCTTTGCGGGGCCCCGGCCGGTGCTCGCATCTTTTTTCAGCGCAGAACAGTGAAAAGCCCTGGAGCAAGATCGCTCCAGGGCTTTTTTTATTTCCGATGTTGCAGAGTGGTCGTAACGCGGCTGCGGCCATCCATTCTCGCACCCCCGTCGTGCGGGGCCCCGGCCGCCACCCGGAGGGCGGCTTTTCTCTTCACGCTCTACTCTCCACTCTTCGCTCTCGGCGCTGCCTCACAGCGTGATCTTCTCCCCCGGCCGGAGGACCTTCGCCTCATACCCCTCCGCCTGGCAGGCCGCGGCGAAGGCCGCCGGGTCCTGGGCGATAGCCGGGAAAGTGTTATAGTGCATGGGGATCGTCAGCCGGGGCCGGATCAGCTTCACCGCCCGGAGAGCGTCCGCCGGACCCATGGTGTAGAAGTCCCCGATGGGCAGCAGGGCTGCGTCGACGTGCTCGTCCGCCAGCAGGGCCATATCCGTCATCAGGGCAGTGTCCCCGGCATGGTAGATGGTCTTTCCTCCCATCTCAAAGAGGAAGCCGCAGGCAGGGCACCCCGCCACGCCGCTGCCGTGGAGAGCCTGAAAATACTTGGCGGAGCCGAAGGGCAGGCGGACCGCGCCCCCCAGGTTGCCGGCGATGCACCGGACCCCGGCGGGGCCGAACACCCCGTCGCTCAGGTCCGCCGTGCAGCACACCTGGGCGCCGGTGCGCCTGGCAATGTCCACAGCGTCCCCCACGTGGTCTCCGTGGCCGTGGGTGACGAAGATGAAGTCCGGCTGGACCTGCTCCGCCCAATCAGGGTGGCCGGCGCCGGAGAGGAAGGGATCCGTCAGCACCTTGCAGGCGCCGTCGTCCAGCAGAAAGCAGGCGTGCCCCAGAAATTGCAGTTCCATGATTATACCCTCCTTATTCGATTCTCGATTTCGTTCGATGGGCTGTGATGATCGTATAGGAAGCTGCGTTCACCGTGATGACGCAGTTTTCTATGCAGATATACCAATTCTTCCCTCTTCTCTCGATCTGTGCCTCTGGTGAGCGGATTTTGCCCCTGCACCATTCCACAGCATCCTCTGTGTCCAGTGACAGGTTTCTTCGAATCCGCTCCAGTCCCAGCGCTGTCGTATGGAGTCTGTCCAAATTCTGCAGCAGCGCCCCGTTATTGTCCATGTGCTTCCGCCTCTCTCTTCGTTCCCGCAGCGCTTCCCCGCTTTCTGTCCGGCGCGCCGCAGCCGTCTGCCGGAGGCGCTAAGCCGGTCCGTCCCGTTATCCGCATGATACCACATCTGACCGGGAAAGTAAATTCCCTCCGCAGGGGACAAGAGGGCGGCAGGCCATTCAGGCCCGCCGCCCCTGCGCGTTTATGGTTTTTTGGAATCTCTCACAGCCGGGCCAGGATCGCGTCGCCCATGGCGGTGCAGCCTACCTTTTCACAGCCAGGCCGCCAGATATCGGCGGTGCGGATGTTGTCGTCCAGCACCTGGTTTACCGCCGCCTCAATGCAGTCCGCCTCTGCGGGCATGTCGAAGCTGTACCGCAGCATCATGGCCGCGGACAGGATGCAGGCGATGGGGTTGATGACGTCCTGGCCGGCGATGTCCGGGGCGGAGCCGTGGATGGGCTCGTACAAGCCCCGGGTGCCGTCTCCCAGGCTGGAGGAGGGCACCATGCCGATGCTGCCGGTGATCTCGCTGGCCTCGTCGGACAGGATGTCGCCGAACATATTCTCCGTGACGATCACGTCGAACTGGGCGGGGTCCTTGCAGATCTGCATGGCGCAGTTGTCCACGAACATCTCCCGGTACTCCACGTCCGGGTACTCCGCCGCCAGGCGGTGCATCACCTCCCGCCACAGGCGGCTGGTGTCCAGCACGTTGGCCTTGTCCACGCAGGTGAGCTTTTTCCGGCGCTTGCGGGCGGTCTCAAAGCCGATGCGGCCGATCCGCTCGATCTCGTGCTCGGAATAGGGCATGGTGTCCACGGCGATCTTTTCGCCGTTTTCCTCGTAGGTCCTGTGCTCCCCGAAGTAGACGCCGCCGATCAGCTCCCGCACCACGATGAAGTCGATGCCCTTCTCCACGATGGAGGGCTTCAGGGGGGAGGCGTCCGCCAGCTGGGGCCAGATCCTGGCGGGGCGGTTGTTGGAGTACAGGCCCATGCCGGAGCGGAGCCGCAGGAGGCCCTTCTCCGCCCGCTTCTCGCCGGGTAATCCTTCCCACTTGGGGCCGCCGATGGCCCCCAGCAGCACGCTGTCGCTGGCCAGGCACTTGTCCAGCTCCGACTGGGGCAGGGGGTCGCCATAGGCGTCGATGGCCTCGCCGCCCATCAGGACTTTCGTATAGGTAAAGGTGTGGCCGAATTTGGCGGCCACCGCGTCCAGCACCCGCAATGCCTGGGTGACGATCTCCGGGCTGGCGCAGTCGCCATAGATCACCGCGATGTTCTTTTCCATGGTGCCGCCCCCTTACTGCGCCTGGATGCTGGCCATCAGGCCGCCGGAGCGGATGATCTTCTGGATGAAGGGCGGGAAGGGCTCCGCCTGGAAAGTCTCTCCGGTGGTCTCGTCGGTGATGACGCCGGTGTCAAAGTTCACGGATACCGTGTCCCCCTCCCGGATGGCCCGGCTTGCCGCCGGGCACTCCAGGATGGGCAGGCCGATGTTGATGGCGTTGCGGTAGAAGATGCGGGCAAAGCTGGCGGCGATGACGCAGGCGATGCCCGCGGTCTTGATGGCCAGGGGCGCGTGCTCCCGGCTGGAGCCGCAGCCGAAGTTCTCGCCCCCCACCATGATGTCGCCCGCTTGCACCCGGGTGATGAAGGTCTTGTCGATGTCCTCCATGCAGTGGTCCGCCAGCTCCCGGGCATTCTGGGTGTTCAGATAGCGGGCGGGGATGATGACGTCGGTGTCGATGTTGTCACCGTATTTGAATACAGAACCTCTTGCTTCCATGGCGCTCAAACCTCCCTGGGATCGGTGATGTGGCCCGTCAGGGCGCTGGCCGCCGCCGTGGCGGGGCTGGCCAGATAGACTTCGCTGTTCACGTGGCCCATGCGGCCCACAAAGTTGCGGTTGGTGGTGGAGACGCACCGCTCTCCCTCCGCCAGGATGCCCATGTAGCCGCCGAGACACGGCCCGCAGGTGGGGGTGGAGACGATGCACCCGGCGTCGATGAAGGCGGTGGTGTAGCCCCGCTCGATGCAGGTCTTGTATACCTCCATGGTGGCGGGGATGATGATGCCCCGGACACCGTCGGCGATGTGGCGACCCTTCAAAATGTTGTAGGCGGCCTCCATGTCCTCGATCCGGCCGTTGGTGCAGGAGCCGATGACCACCTGGTCGATTTTGATGTCTTTGCCCTCGGCAGCCGGGCGGGTGTTCTCCGGCAGGTGGGGCCAGCTGACGGTGGGCACCAGGGTGTCCAGGTCGATGGTGATGGTCCGTTCGTACTCCGCGTCTTCGTCCGCCTCGTATTTCTTCCATGCCCGCTGGCTGCGGCCCTTCAGGTACGCCTCGCAGGTCTCGTCCACCGGGAAGATGCCGTTCTTGGCGCCGGCCTCGATGGCCATGTTGCAGATGCACAGGCGGTCCTCCATGGTCAGGCTCTGCACGCCAGGGCCGGTAAACTCCAGGCTCTTGTACAGGGCGCCGGAGACGCCGATGAGGCCGATCAGGTGCAAAATCACGTCCTTGCCGGACACGGGCCGCTGCAGGGCTCCGGTCAGCTCCACCCGGATGGCGGCGGGCACCTTGAACCAGGCCTTGCCGGTGGCCATGCCGGCGGCCATGTCCGTGGAGCCCACGCCGGTGGAGAAGGCTCCCACCGCGCCGTAGGTGCAGGTGTGGCTGTCGGCGCCGATGATGCAGTCTCCGGCGGTGACGATGCCCTGCTCCGGCAGGAGGGCGTGCTCCACGCCCATCTTGCCCACGTCGAAGAAGTTGACGATGCCGTGCCTGCAGGCGAACTCCCGGCACTGCTTGGACTGCTGGGCGCTCTTGATGTCCTTGTTGGGGACGAAGTGGTCCAGGACGATGTTCACCCGGGTCTTGTCGAAAACATCACAAAAGCCCGCCTTCTCAAACTCGTTGATGGCCACCGGGGTGGTGATGTCGTTGCCCAGTACGATGTCAAGGTTCGCCTCGATCAGCTGTCCCGCCTTGACGTGCTCCTGGCCGCAGTGGGCGGCCAGGATTTTCTGTGTCATGGTCATTCCCATGGGTATTGTGCCTCCGTTCTCTGTGATGAAGTCCAGGGGTCTCCCCCGCTGTTTACCGGTTGTTGATGGCGCTGACCAGCGCCCGGACGCCCGCCACAATGATGTCCGTGTGGGTGCCGCAGCCCCAGGTCTCGCTGCCGTCGGGCCACTTCAGCCCTACGTAGCTGCAGGCCCGGCTGTCGGTGTCCGGGTCCAGTGCGTGCTCGCTGTAATGGATCAGGGTGAAGTCCATGCCCGCCGCCTGCTCGATGGCGTTGGCCACCGCGTCCAGGCGGCCGTTTCCGGCGGCGCCGCACTGGATCATCCGGCTGCCGTCCCGCAGGGTCAGGTTGGCGGAGATGGAGCCGTCCTCGTTCTGGGTGTAGTGGGCGGCGGTGACGTTCAGCGGGGCCGCGTTGTTGACGTAGTTGTCCTCAAACACCTCCAGCACCTCGTGGACGGAGAGTTCCCGGTGGTCGTGGTCGCTGACCTCCTTGACCCGGTAGCCCAGCTGCTCCCGCATGTGGGGCGGCGGGTTATAACCGTAGTTCTGCTGCAGCAGGAAGCCGATGCCGCCCTTGCCGCTCTGGCTGTTGATGCGGATGACGTCCGCGTCGTAGGTGCGGCTGATGTCGTGGGGGTCGATGGGGATGTAGGGGCAGTCCCACCGGTGCTGGTGGTTCTCCTTCCGGTAGGTCATGCCCTTGGCGATGGCGTCCTGGTGGCTGCCGGAGAAGGC
>DWXY01000108.1 GCA_019118935.1 Candidatus Oscillibacter pullicola | reverse complement strand
TGGGCAAGACCAAAAGGGGCCCCCGCCGCGCCCCGCGCGGTGGGGAGAGGAGGAGCAAGGGAGCGGGCGCAGTTTTCGCCGCAGGCGGAAACGGAGCTTAGCGGACTTTGCGACGACGACAATGGGGGGCGCACCCCTATGGGAACAGCCCCCTGCGGGAGCAGGATCCCCCGTGGCCGCCATCGCGGCGGCCCATCCCCGCTCCCCCAGGGGAACCCATGATTTACGTCCGGTAATCCCCGTTGATCTTCACATACTCATAGGTCAGGTCACAGCCCCAGCAGGTGCAGGCGCCGTCTCCCTCGCCCATGGCGATGGCAATGGTGACATCGTGCTCCGTCAGGACCTTCTTGGCCAGTTCCTCGTCAAAATCCAGCCCCCGCCCTTTGGCGCACACCCGGACGCTGCCCGCCGCACTCTGGAAGGCCACATCCACCTTGTCCGGGTCGAAGTCTTCCCCGGAGTAGCCCATGGCGCACAGCACCCGGCCCCAGTTGGCGTCCGCACCGAAGATGGCGGCCTTGGTCAGGGCGGAGCCGATGACGGACTTGGCGATGGTCTCAGCGCTCTGTTCACTCCCGGCGCCGGTGACGGTGCAGGTGATGAGGTGGGTGGCGCCCTCCCCGTCGGAGGCCATCTTTTTCGCCAGCTCCACGCACAGGGTGCGCAGGGCCTCCACAAAGGCGTCGTAGTCCGGCCCCTTCTCGGTGATGACAGGGTTCCCCGCCAGGCCGTTGGCCAGGACGCAGCAGGTGTCGTTGGTAGAGGTGTCCCCGTCCACGCTGATGCGGTTGAAGCTGACCTGAACGGTCTCCAGCAGGGCGGACTTGATCATCTCCGGGGAGATGGCGCAGTCGGTGGTCAGGAAGCACAGCATGGTGCCCATGTTGGGGTGGATCATGCCGGAGCCCTTGGCGATGCCGCCCATCCGGACGGTCTTGCCGCCGATGACGGTCTCCACCGCCAGCTCTTTTTTCACGGTGTCCGTGGTCATGATGGCGTGGGCGGCCGCGTCGCTGCCCGCCGCCGTGTGGGCCGCCGCCCCGCACAGCTCCGGCATCCCCTGCTCGATGACCGCCACGTTCAGCGTCTGACCGATGACGCCGGTGGCGGCCACCACCACGTCCTCCGGCCGGCAGCCCAGGGCCTTGCCCGCCGCCGCGCAGACCCGCTCCGCGTTTTCCTCTCCCATGGGGGCGCAGGCGTTGGCGTTGCCGCTGTTGATGACGGCGGCCCGGGCCTTTCCGTCCGCCAGATGGCGCTTGTCCACGTGGATATGGGCGGCCTTCACGGCGTTTTTCGTATACACGGCGGCGCAGGCGCAGTCCACATCGGACACGATCAGCGCCACGTCCTTTTTCCAGGCCGCGTGGGTCTTGACCCCCACGTGGATGCCTCCGGCCCGGAAGCCCTGGGCGGCGCACACGCCGCCGGCGATGAAGTTCAGCATAATATCCATCCTCTCTTCAGATAAGAGACAATCTTAAACAGATAAGAGATATGGGATATAAGATAAAAGATATATCCGATCATGCCAAAATTTAGGGAGCAATTATCTCTTATCCTTTATCTCTTCACTTTTATCTCACAGCAGTCCAGCGGTCTCCTCAAATCCCAGCATAATATTCATATTCTGCACCGCCGCGCCGGAGGCCCCTTTCCCCAGGTTGTCGAACAGGGCGGTGATGGTGAACCGCTCGTCATTCCCCGCCGCCACCAGAGTCAGGCCGTTGTCCCCGGCCTTGGCGTTGCCGTACAGCTTGGCGCCCGCATCCGCGCTCCCCTCCGGGGCCACGCGGACCAGCCGCTCCCCGGCGTAGTGGTCCGCCAGCACCTGCCATACCTGATGGAGCGTGGAGACGCCCCGCAGCTGGCTCCTGTGCAGGGGCACCGTGGCGGCCATGCCCTTGTAGTAGTCATCCACGATGGGCGTGAACACCGGGGGCTTTTTCAGGCCGCAGAGCTTCTGCATCTCCGGCAGGTGCTTGTGGGCCTGGGTCAGGCCGTAGAGGCCGGGGCTGTAAAGCGCCTGCCCCTTCTCCGCCGCCTCGTACTGGGCGATCATCTTCTTCCCGCCGCCGGAGTAGCCGGTGAGGGAGAAACAGCAGAGATCCGCGTCCGCGGGCAGCAGCCCCGCCTGGACCAGCGGCGCCGCAATAGAGATGAACCCCGTGGCGTGGCAGCCGGGGTTGGCCACATATTTGGCCTTGGCGATGGCCTCCCGCTGGCCCTCCCGCAGCTCCGGGAAGCCGTAGACCCAGCCCGGCGCCGTCCGGTGGGCGGTGGAGGCGTCGATGATGCGGGCGCCGGTGCCCTCCGCCAGGGCCACGGCCTCCACGGCCGCCGCGTCCGGCAGGCAGAGGAACACGATGTCCGCTGCCGCCATCAGCTTTTTCCGCTCCGCGGGGTCCTTCCGCTTGTCCTCGTCGATCAGCAGCAGGTCGATATCGTCCCGCGCCGCCAGCCGGTCGTAAATCTGCAGGCCCGTGGTGCCGTCTTTTCCGTCGATGTAGATTTTGGGCTTCATATTATCACCCCAGTGAAGATAAGGGATAAGAGATAAAAGATAAGAGATTTCCTCACTTTTTCTTATCTTTTATCCTTTATCTTTTCTCTTTGATCTTTTGAATGAACTGCTCGATCTCTCCGATCTGCCTCGTGGTCTCGCTGACCGCCGGGCCGCCCCAGCTGGAGCGCAGGGCCATGCAGTTCTCCAGGTTCAGCGCGTCGTACACGTCCGCCTCGAAGAGATCGGAGACGGCCTTCAGCTCCTCCAGCGTCAGCTCCTCCAGCGTCTTGCCCTGGGCCGTGCACTGGGCCACCAGACGGCCGGTGACGGTGTAGGCGTCCCGGAAGGGCATCCCCTTTTTCGTGAGATAGTCGGCGCAGTCGGTGGCGTTGATGAAGCCGTGGCCGGCAGCCTTCCGCATGTTGTCCGTCCGGACGGTCATGGTGTCCAGCATGGCGGCGAACACCGGCAGGCACATCTCCACCGTGTCCACGGCGTCGAACACCGGCTCCTTGTCCTCCTGCATGTCCTTGTTGTATGCCAGGGGCAGGCCCTTCATGACGGTCAGCAGGCTCATCAGGTCGCCGTACACCCGGCCCGTCTTGCCCCGGACCAGCTCCGCCACGTCCGGGTTCTTCTTCTGGGGCATGATGGAGGAACCGGTGGCGTAGGCGTCGTCCAGCTCGATGAACTTGAACTCCCAGCTGCACCAGAGGATGACCTCCTCGGCGAAGCGGCTCAGGTGCATCATCAAAATGGACAGGCCGCTCAAAAGCTCCAGCGCGTAGTCCCGGTCGCTGACGCCGTCCAGGGAGTTGCCCATGGGGGCGGCGAAGCCCAGAGCCTTTGCCGTCTCCCACCGGTCAATGGGATAGGTGGTGCCCGCCAGGGCGCCGGATCCCAGGGGACACTCGTCCAGCCGGGCCCCGCAGTCCTCCAGCCGGGTCACGTCCCGGCGGAACATGGCGGCATAGGCCATCAGATGCTGGGCAAAGGAGATGGGCTGCGCCCGCTGCAGGTGGGTGTAGCCGGGCATCACGGCGGTCTGGTGCTTCTTCGCCTGCCGGCACAGCACCGTCTCCAGCTCCAGCAGCTGCCCCACGATGACGGGGATCTGCTCCCGGACGTACATCCGGAAGTCCAGGGCCACCTGGTCGTTGCGGCTGCGGGCGGTGTGGAGCCGCTTGCCCGCGTCGCCGATCCGGGCGGTGAGCAGGGCCTCCACATTCATGTGGATGTCCTCGTTGTCGGCGGTGAATGCCACCTTCCCCGCCTCGATGTCTGCCAGAATGCCCTCCAGCCCGCTGGTGATGGCGGCGGCATCCTCTTTGGAGATGATGCCGCAGTCCGCCAGCATCCGGGCGTGGGCCATGGAGCCGGTGATGTCCTCCCTGTATAACCGCTGGTCAAAGCCGATGGAGGCGTTGAGTTCATTCACCAGCTGGTCGGTATCTTTTTGAAAGCGTCCGCCCCAGAGTTTCATAAGCCGTTGTTCCTTTCATGGCAGACGCAGGGCGAAGAAGCCTCTCCGCCCCGCCTCTGTGGTCTTGTGATCGTCTTGCCCCCGCCGGGCCATATTGAAATCATTTTCGGCAGGGCGTGTACCTGCCGAAAATACTTTGACCCGTGCGCCGGGGGCGCACACACCAGTGACCGACGTCACTGGTGCGGGGGGAGGTCGAGGGGGGACGAAGTCCCCCTTCGATTTTCCTTAGAGCTTCCCCTGCTCCCGCAGCGCCAGCACCGTGTCGGGCAGGCCCCACAGGTTGATGAAGCCGGTGGCATTGGTCTGGTCGTAGCTGCTCTCGTTGAAGGTCACCAGCTCCTCGGAGTACAGAGACTCGGGCGAGGTGATGGAGGCCGTGATCATATTGCCCTTGTACAGCTTCAGCTTCACGCTGCCGGTGACGTGCTCCTGGGTCTTGTCGGCGAAGGCGGACAGGGCCTCCCGCAGGGGGGTAAACCACTTGCCGTTGTACACCAGGTCCGCGAAGTCCACCGCCAGCTTGCTCTTCATGTGGGCGGTGTCCTTGTCGATGGTGATCATCTCCAGGCACTGATGGGCCTTGTAGAGGATGGTGCCGCCGGGGGTCTCGTACACGCCCCGGTCCTTCATGCCCACCAGCCGGTTCTCCACGATATCCAGCAGGCCGATGCCGTTCTCGCCGCCCAGCTTGTTCAGCTTGCGGATCACGTCGCTGGCCTTCATCTTCTCGCCGTCCACGGCCACGGGCACGCCCTTCTCAAAGTCGATGGTCACGTAGGTGGGCTTGTCGGGCGCCTGGAGGGGGCTGACGCTCATCTCCAGGAAGCCGGGCTTCTCATACTGGGGCTCGTTGGCCGGGTCCTCCAGGTCCAGGCCCTCGTGGCTCAGGTGCCACAGGTTCTTGTCCTTGGAGTAGTTGGTCTCCCGGCTGATCTTCAGGGGCACGTTGTGGGCCTCGGCGTAGGCGATCTCCTCGTCCCGGCCCTTGATGTCCCACTCCCGCCAGGGGGCGATGATGGTCATGTCCGGGGCGAACCGCTTGATGGCCAGCTCGAACCGCACCTGGTCGTTGCCCTTGCCGGTGCAGCCGTGGGCGATGGCGTCGGCGCCCTCCGCCTTGGCGATCTCCACCAGCTTCTTGGCGATGATGGGTCTTGCAAAGGCCGTGCCCAGCAGGTACTGCTCATAGCTGGCGCCCATCTTCAGGGAGGGGATGATAACCTCGTCCACCATCTCGTCGGTGAGGTCCGCGATGTACAGCTTGCTGGCACCGGTCTTGATGGCCTTCTCCTCCAGGCCCTCCAGCTCGTCGTCCTGGCCCACGTCGCCGGACACGGCGATGATCTCGGGGTTGTTGTAGTGTTCCTTCAGCCAGGGGATGATGATGGATGTATCCAGTCCGCCGGAATAGGCCAGCACGATCTTCTTGATGTTTTTCTGATCCATAATGAATTCCCTCCGTGGAGTTTTGATTGATGATGTTTGAATTATACGTCAGAATCGTATATTTATTCAAGTATCATTTTGCACAACTTTTCCAGCTTCGTCCGGTCATTTTTGCATAAATTTTCGATATACATCTTAAATTTCCGTATATTTATCTTAATATTCAGAAATTTATGAATATATACGCTTACTCGTACAATCTCCGCACCCGGCGCATAGGCTGGACTGCGGGGTGGCTGCCCCGCCGGGCGGATCTGCGCGTCTTGATAGAAAGGCTGGTCCCACAAAACGCTGCCTCTGTGCTCTCCCGGCCTGCTTCCGGGTGCCCCGGCGCTGGGCGGACTGGTGTTTGCCCTGCTGTGCGCCGGGCACCGGGCCCTGGCCGCAGCCACATCCACCGCGCCTCTCTTTTTTGCGGCCGCCGCTGCCGCCGGTTTGGGCGGCTTGCCGGCCGATCTGCCGGGCGTGCTGCGGGTAGAGCGGACGCCATCCCTGGCGGATGCCCGGCTCTGCTGCGGAACGGCCTCTGCCGTGGGCGCTCTGCTGGCAGCGCTCATCCGCATGCTTGCCTGCGCCTCCGGCGCGGGGCTTTGCGTCGGCGCGGCGCCGTGCTGCGCCTTTCTGGCCCTGATGGCAGAAGGCATCCTCTGTTTCCTGCGGCGGTATATCACCGCCCCCCCTTTGTCTGCTGCGGTCAGGTCCGCTGTCAGCAAAGCCCCGGCGCGCCTTCGCACGCCGGGGCGATTTTGTTGAGCGGGGCTCCCTGCAGCCCCATGCTCCCCGCCATGCGGGGCAGGACCTCCCTGTTGGCAGCGCCCTCCGCCGCATCCGGTCCTCATACGCTTCCAGCACGGCGGGCAAGTTTCTCGCTTCCTGTCCCGCCGGGGAATATGTGTCCCCTGTCGGGCAGGCGGGACGGAAATGCGCAAAATCCCGTCCGGGACAGACTTTTCTGCCCCGGACGGGATTTTCTCACACCATCTTCTCCGGCCGCACCGTCTCGTCGAACTCCGGCCCCGTCAGATACCCCAGGGCCAGCACCGCCTCTTTCAGGGTGGTGCCGTCGTGGAGGGCTTTCTTGGCGCACGCCGCCGCCGCCTCGTAGCCGATCTTCGGCGTCAGGCAGGTGACCAGCATCAGGGAGTTGTTCAGGTTGGCCGCCATCTTCTCCGCATTGGGGGTGATGCCCTCCACGCAGTGGGTGCGGAAGGAGTCGCACACATCCGCCAGCAGCCGGGCGGACAGCAGGAAGTTATAGGCCGACACCGGCAGGAACACATTCAGCTGGAAGTTCCCCTGGCTGGCGGCAAAGCCGATGGCCGCGTCGTTCCCCATCACCTGGACCGCCGCCATGGTGACGGCCTCGCACTGGGTTGGGTTCACCTTGCCGGGCATGATGGAGCTGCCGGGCTCGTTCTCCGGGATGTGGAGCTCCCCCATGCCGCACCGGGGGCCGCTGGCCTCCCACCGGATGTCGTTGGCGATCTTCATCAGGTTGGCCGCCAGGGCCTTCAGGGCCCCGTGGGCGAACACCAGGGCGTCCTTGGCGGTCAGGGCGTGGAACTTGTTGGGATCCGGCGTGAAGTCCGCCCCGGTCATCTCCCGGAGGCGCCGGCACACCATCCCGTCGTACCCCTTGGGGGCGTTGAGGCCGGTGCCCACGGCGGTGCCGCCGATGGCCAGCTTTGTAAGCTCCGGCAAAGCCGCCCGCAGCATCCGGCAGGGGGCCCCGATGAGCTCCCGCCAGCCGGAGACCTCCTGGGCGAATCGCAGGGGCGTGGCGTCCTGCAGGTGGGTCCGGCCGATGCGGATCAGGTCGGGATACCCCTCCTCCAGCTTCCGGAAGGCCGCCGCCAACCGCTCCGCCGCCGGCAGCACCTGCTCCGTGACGCTGAGGGCCGCGGCGATGTGGAGGGCGGAGGGGAACGTGTCGTTGCTGGACTGGGAGGCGTTCACGTGGTCGTTGGGGTGGAGCTTCACCCCCCGGTCCGCCGCCAGATGGGCGATGACCTCGTTGACGTTCATGTTGGTCTGGGTGCCGCTGCCGGTCTGCCACACCACCAGGGGAAACTCGTCGTCCCACTTCCCCGCCCGGATCTCGGCGCACACGGCGGCGATGGCCCCGGCCTGCTCCTCCGTCAGTTTGCCGCAGTCCGCGTTGGCCAGGGCGCAGGCCTCCTTCAAATAGGCAAAGGCGGTGATGATCTCCTTCGGCTGGCGCTGCCCGCCGATCTTGAAGTTCTCCAGGCTCCGCTGGGTCTGGGCCCCCCAGTGGTGCTCCGCCGGGACGTATATCTCTCCCATGGTGTCGTGTTCGATGCGGGTGTTCATGGCGCATTCCTCCGTATATCCGCCGTGGCGGCGTGTGATGGATGATTCATTATACCGCCCGCCGGGCCGGGCTGCAAGAGCGGGCTGTCCCCACCGCAGAGAAAAGCGGCCGCCCGCAGGCAGCCGCTTTCCAAAAAATGCCGTCAGTCCGCCAGATACAGGTCCAGCGCCTGCAGCAGGGCAGTCTGGGAGACGTAGGTGACACCGGCCTCCTTCAAGCAGGTGCCGTAGATCTCCGTGGTGCTCCCGTCGCTGTTCACAACGGAGACGGCGCCGCCGGGCATGGCGGTCATCAGCGTCTCGCTGGTCAGGGGGGCGGGCTTCACCATGTCATCGCCGTAGGAGACCACGGCGCCCAGCTTGGCGTCCCAGTGGACCTTCATCCCCAGGGCCTCCGCCACCGCCCGGATGGGCAGCAGGGTGTCGCCGTCTTCGGTGGTCTTGGCCTTCTGGGCTGCTGCGGCGCCGTTGGTGGACACGGTGCCGTCCTCCGCGACAGTCACATAGCCCCGGTACTCATAGGGGAACACCATCACCTTCTCCGGCTCGCCCTGGGCGTCGGACCACACCAGGATGCGGGTGCCGGGGATCAGGTCCTCCAGCCGGACGATGTTCTTGGTCAGGTAGGGGGTCAGCGTCGCCTCGTCGGTGATCTTCAGGGTGGTGCCGTCGGTGGCGGTGACCTCGGTCCAGGTCAGGGCCGGGGTGGGGTAGATGGCCGCCATGGCCTGGGGCGCCACAGAGGAGATCTCATAGAACTGGGGCACAGCATAGTCGGCGGGAATGTTGCCCAGGATCAGGATCGCTGTGGCATGAGGTGGCAGGCTCATGGTCATGGCGGGCCCCACCCAGGCATAGATGGTGTCGCCGTCCTTCAGGTCCTGGATGTCCATGGGATCGCCGGTGACGGCGTCCAGACAGATGATGGACTCGCCGTGGAGGATCACCTGGCTGAGCGCATCCTCACTGGAATTCTCCACCAGCAGGCCGCCGTCATCCAGCCAGGTCAGGGTGCCCCACACCCGGACAGGGCCGGGACGGGCGGGTGCCGCATCCTCGCCGGAGGTCTCCGCAGCCGCGGCGGGGATCGCCAGCAGGGCGGCACAGAGAATCAGGGACAGGCATTGCAGAATCCGTTTCTTCATACTCGTTCATCCTTTCCAATGCTTCCAGGGAGCGGATCGCTCCGTTTGCCTGTACAGACGCAGGGCGGCGGGAAAAAGTTCCCGCCGGAGGGGAAAATTTTTTCAAATATTTTAGGAGGTGGTGAATGCGTTCTTTTCATGCCCCACCTGTGGGGGCGGTTATCAACCGCCGGGGCCCCGGGGGACGGATGGGCCGCCGCCCGGCGGCCTCGGGGTTCTCTGCTCCCGCAGGGGGGCTTGTCCAGCGGGATGCACCCCCCATTTCTCTTTTGGTCTTGCCAAAAGAGAAACGGGCCGTGCACGGTCCAAAGAGAAAGGCGCTTGGCCGCAACTTTGCACGTGCGTGCAAAGTTGCTGTACGGGGTCGGCGTGAGAGGGTGCCTGCGGGTTCGCGATGGCGCTCCGACGGGCGCGGCGGGGTGCGGTGCAAATTTGATAACGGATTCCCGCGGCGCGGGTGCGTCTTGGGTCGGGTTGCAAGGACGTATTTGACCAACTCCTCTTTCCGCGCGTTCCGCTTCGCTACGCGCTGCCCCGGCGGTCGCGGAAGCGCCTGACCTTCCATGACCGTAGGGGCGGATGCCCTCATCCGCCCGTTTTCCCGCGCTGGCCGGACTGAATATCTGTCGGGTCATGGACTGGAAAACGCATGGGGAATGGTCTCCTCCTCTTCCGCGCCCAGCAGGTCCAGCGCGCCTAGTTCCAGGCCCATTTGCAGGCCCAGGAAAAACTGATACTCTCCGGCGTATTCCGCCAGGGCACAGCAGGCGTCCGACAGGTCCCCCACCTCCTGCAAAAGCGCCCGGTCCCCGGCACACCGCCGCCGGACCCGGCCGTACGCCGCTTCCTTCCGTGCCGCCAGCTCCCGCCAAACCGGGTCCCGTCGCGCAGCCCTCTTGCGGAGATGCAGTAAAGTATCCGCCAACATCTCCTTGGTGTGATTCATATGTAGTCACCTCCTATGCACTTGTAGTATACCACCTATGCACCACTTGTCAAGTAAAACGTCAAATGATATAGTGCATACATAGTGACCACGTAGTGATTAGAAGGTAGGGTGAAGGATTTTGGGTGAACACCAGCTGGTAAACCGGAAACGATTTGTTTCCTCCCTGGCCAATGAACTCGTAGAACCATTCAACGAGCTCTCCAAGAAAACGCGCATCACCAAGACGCGTCTTTTGGACGAAGCCATTGAAGACCTCCTAAAAAAATACGAACACAAAGGCGGCTGAGCGAAGCTCAGCCGCCTTTGCCGTCCCCCGCCCAGGCAGCGCGCAGGAGGAGATCGGGCGGTTGATAACCGCCCCTACGGGCCTGCCAGGGGCCTTACCAGCTCCCGTGCGGGACAGCCAGCGGCAGCGAAAAGAGAAGCAGATCAATGCGATGACCACCCCGACGCCCTCCGCACCCTCCGCCACGGGACGGCAGTATCGACCTCGCAGAAGGCCATAGCGTGCCCGAAGGCCAGGCAAAATCGGAGCAGGCACCGATACGCAGACCCCCGTACAGCAACTTTGCACGCACGTGCAAAGTTGCGGCCAAAAGCGTTCTTTTCTTTTGGACCGTGCACGGCCCGTTTTCTTTTCGGCAAGACCGAAAAGAAAATGGGGGGGTGCATCTGCCCAGCCATCAGCATGGATGATTTCCCGCGTCCAATGGGACGCACCCCCATCCCCCCCCTGCGGGAGCAGGCAAACGAACAGGCCCCAGCCCCCTCTCCGGGGGCCAGGGCCCATGCAAGGACGGATTTACTTCTTCCCATGCAGCGCCTTCATGCGCTTCTCGTGGTCCAGGATGGCCTTGCGCATCCGCAGGCTCTTGGGTGTGACCTCCAGCAGCTCGTCATCCGCCAGGAACTCCAGGCACTGCTCCAGGCTCATCTGCTTGGGGGGCACCAGCCGCAGCGCCTCGTCGGAGCCGCTGGCCCGCATGTTGGTCAGCTGCTTCTTCTTGCAGATGTTGACGGTGATGTCCTCGCTCCGGGGGCTGACGCCGATCACCATGCCGCCGTACACCGGCACGCCGGGCCCGATGAACAGGGTGCCCCGCTCCTGGGCGTTGAACAGGCCGTAAGTGACGGACTCGCCGGTCTCAAAGGAGATCATGGAGCCGGTGCCCCGGCGGGAAATGTCGCCCTTGTAGGGGGCGTAGGAGTCGAACACGCTGGCCATGATGCCCTCGCCCTTGGTGTCCGTCAAAAAGTCGCTGCGGTAGCCGAAGAGGCCCCGGGCGGGGATCAGGAACTCGATCTTCATCCGCTCGCCCACGGGGGTCATCTCCACCAGGTCCGCCTTGCGGGCGCCCAGCTTCTCGATGACCGCGCCCACGCAGTCGCCGGGCACGTCCACCACCAGCCGCTCAATGGGCTCGCACTTGACGCCGTCGATCTCCTGGTACAGCACGCGGGCGGGGGAAACCTGGAACTCATAGCCCTCCCGGCGCATGGTCTCGATGAGGATGGAGAGGGACATCTCGCCCCGGCCCGCCACGTTGAAGGCGGTCTCCTTGTCCGTGTCGGTCACCCGCAGGGACACGTCCTTCAGGGTCTCCCGGTACAGCCGGTCCCGCAACTGGCGGGAGGTGACGAACTTGCCCTCCTTGCCGGCGAAGGGAGAGTCGTTGACGGAGAAGGTCATCTCCAGGGTGGGGGCGCTGATCTTCACGAAGGGCAACGCCTCCACGCAGTCGGGGGCGCAGATGGTGTCGCCGATGGTGATGTCGGGGATGCCGCTCATGGCGATGATGTTGCCGGCGGTGGACTCGGTCACCGGATTCCGGGCCAGCCCCTCGAACTCGTAGATGGCGGTGGCTCTCGCCTTGCGGAGCACAGCCTCCGGGTCGTGGTAGTTGCACACGGCGATGTCCTGGTTCTGCTTCAGGGTGCCCCGCTCGATGCGGCCGATGGCGATCCGGCCCACGAAGTCGTTGTAGTCGATGGAGCTGACCAGCATCTGGAAGGGCTGGTCCACGTCCGCCTCCGGGGCGGGGATATACTCCAGAATGGTCTCAAACAGGGGCTTGAGGTCCGTGCCCGCCACGTCGGGGGAGTAGGAGGCGGTGCCGTTCCGGCCGGAGCAGAACAGCATGGGGCTGTCCAGCTGCTCAGGGGTGGCGTCCAGATCCATCAGCAGCTCCAGCACCTCGTCCACCACCTCGTGGATCCGCTGGTCGGGCCGGTCGATCTTGTTCACCACCACGATGACCCGGTGGCCCAGCTCCAGGGCCTTGCTGAGGACGAAGCGGGTCTGGGGCATGGGGCCCTCGGCGGCGTCCACCAGCAGGATGACGCCGTTGACCATCTTCAGGATGCGCTCCACCTCGCCGCCGAAGTCGGCGTGGCCCGGGGTGTCCAC
>DWXY01000107.1 GCA_019118935.1 Candidatus Oscillibacter pullicola | reverse complement strand
GCGGCGAATTTACTGGCACTGTCGTACCCCACCCGCCCGGCGATCTCCGCCACGCTGGTCTGGGGCTCCTGCCGGAGGAGCAGGGCGGCCCGGTCCATGCGGAGATTCCGCATGTAGGTATTGACAGGTTGGCCGTAGACCGACTTGAAACACTCCTTCAGGGCTGTGGCGGGGATAGAGAAACGCTCTGAGAGTTCCGCGATGGTGTAGTGCCGCTCCAGGTCCTCGGTCAGCAGTCGGTGGGCAGCCTTGACCTTCTCCACCTGGGACTTATAGAAGTAAGGTTTCTCCGTCCGTTCGTCCAGTTCCAGGGCGTCTAGGTACAACAGCAGTTCCAACACCTTGATGCGGAAGTAGGGCAGTTTGATCTGCTCCGGCACGGCGTAGAGCTCCTGGAAGATATGGTCCACAGAGGGCGCCCCGTGGATCACCCTGGGGTGGCGGCTGGCGCAGAACTTCTCCTGGAGCCGTACCAGATCTACTGGGAACTCACGCACCCACTCCTTCAGGGACTGTGCGGCAAGGGGCAAGGTGAACCCGATGGTAATGCCGTGGTAGTGGGAGAGCGGAAAGGTGAAGTGGCCCTGGTGCTCCAGCCGGCGGTCCAGTTTCAGGTCCCCGGCCTCCACATAGGAGTAAGTGTCCGGCCCCGCCGGGTACTCCATCCGCCCCTGGCGGCAGTAGTCGATGCACAGCATATCTTCCGTAGTACGGAACACGGAGTCATAGCTCTCCATGTGGAAATCGTTATACATGAGATAGACCCCGGGAAACAGGTCATACTGGGTCATGATCCCCTCCCCGGTATCACTGTGAAACTGGAAGACCCGGCATCCTCCGCTCTCTGCTACGGGGCTGGGAATGCCGTTGTCCGCCATGATGCGCTCCAGCATGGTTCTCCTCCTCTCAGAGCCGCAGCACCCGGTCGCAGGCGCGCTGCAAGAACTCCTGGTCGTGGGTGACCACCAGCACGATCCGCCCCTGCTGGGCCAGACTTCGGATCACCCCGGACACTTCCACCATACGGGCGTAGTCCAGGCCGCTGGTGGGTTCGTCAAAAATCAAGATCGGTTTCTCCGACAGCAGCGCCGTAGCCACCGCCAGCCGTTGCTTCTGCCCGCCGGACAGGGACATGGGGTGACGCTCCCGGAAGGGCAGCAGGTGGAGGCTGTCCAGCACCCCTTTCAAAGTTGAGTCAGGCACATCCGGTGCGGACATCCGACACTCGCCCCATACGCTGTCGGAGAAGAGCTGGTGGTTCACATCCTGCATGACGCAGAACGCCGCCCCCTGCCGCTCCTTTCGGTCCAGCGGCCTGCCATCCAGTCTGATCTGCCCGGCCTGTTCCCGGATCAGTCCGCACAGGCACCGGGAGAGGGTGGTCTTACCCACGCCGTTGGGGCCGGTGATGGCCACCACTTCCCCCGGGCGGGCTGAAAAGGACAGGTCTTGAAACACAGCAGGTTCTTTCCGATAGGCACAGGTCAATCCCTCTACTGACAAACCTTCTTTTGTGCCCGCTGGCGCCACAGCGGGCAGGGTACAGGCCGCCGGCGTCAGGGTCCGAAGCCCCAGTTCCTCCCGTTCCTGTTCCGTCAGGCCGCAGAACTGCTCCCGGTTGAAGGTGCGCTCCAGCACCCCGTCCCGCAGATAGAGGGCACGGTCGATCAGATCTGTAAGGAAATACAGCCGATGCTCCGCGACCACCACCGTGCGGCCCTGATGTTTCAAACAGGCGATCTGGTCGTGGAGCCGGGCGATGGCGTCCTGGTCCAAATTGGCCGTGGGCTCGTCCAGCACAAAAACCTCCGGGCCCATGGCATAGACCGAGCCGAAGGCCAGCAACTGCTTCTGCCCGCCGGACAGGGAGAAGATGCTCCGCCTCTGCAATTCCTGAAGGTGCAGGGCCTCCACCGTATCCGCCACCCGCCTTCGGATCTCCTCCGGCGGCCGGCCCTCATTTTCCAGACCGAAGGCCAGTTCACTGTCCGTGTCCAGATTGAAGAACTGGGATTTGGGGTTCTGGAATACGGAGCCGACTTTCCGGGCCAGCTCGTACATGGGTGTCGTTCCCGGGTCAAGTCCGTCCACATCTACCCGCCCTTCCAGGCGGCAGCCGGGGGTAAAGGCCGGGATCAGGCCGTTGACCAGCTTCGTCACCGTGGTCTTACCGCAGCCAGAGGCCCCGCACAGCAGGACACACTCCCCGGGCGCGATGGCGGCGCTGACCTGGGAGAGCGTCTCCTGCGCCTCCCCATAGCCGAAAGAAACATGGTCAATCGAAATCATGTCCGCTCACCTCTTATTGTACCACATATGAGAGCACCAGCAAGATGAAAACTGCCAGCATGCCAATGCAGTCCGCAGCAGGCATGCGCAGGGATACGGCGCTGGTTTTGTGGGCAGGGTTTTCGATCCCGCGGGTCACAGCCGCAGCGGATAACTCCTCCGCCGTTTCCGTGGCGGATACCATGAGAGGCATCACCGTACACTCCAGCCGGTCAAGGCCCCGGATGTTCCGCAGCTTCATGGCGTCTCGGATATAGCCTATCTCCTCCCGGATGGCGGGGAAGTACCGCAGCGTCACGGAAATGGCCACAATCAGCTTCTGGGGGATATGTAACTGCCGCAGGGCTACGATCAGATATCGCAGCGGGGTGCAGGTCAGCATCAATGCCCCCGTCATCAGGCATGGGAACATCCGGCGGGTGTAGGTGGCGAAGATGGTGAAGCTGGTGGCGATGATCATGGGGGACACCGGCAGGATGAATTGCTGGAAGACCACCAGCGCGCAGTATCCCACCGCCCATTTTATGGCCATTGCAAATCTTCTGTGGACGATCATCAGCGCCAAAAGCAGCCCGATCAAAGCCAGTTCCAGCCAAAAGGTGTGGGGACGGAAAGCAATGACATTGGCGCCGATCAGCAGCCACAATCCCGCCCGCGGGTCAAATATGCGCTGCTCCGTTTCCATCTCACACCAGGCCGGCTTTCTCAAAGTGCTTGCGGAACATGGCCCGGGCGATGAAGCCGCCGATGATGGTGCCCACGACGGGAGCCAGGAACAGCACCACCAGCATGACGTTGGAGGAAAGGGCTTCCAAGGTATTCACATAGTCCGCCGGCATCCCCTGCTCCGTGATCTGCCGCAGGAAGTCCTCCCGCATCAGCCAGATGGGCAGCGGGGAGCCCACCATGCCCACCGAGAACAGGACGAAGGACACCAGATTGCCAGCCATACTCCGGTAATGGGTGAGGCCCC
>DWXY01000106.1 GCA_019118935.1 Candidatus Oscillibacter pullicola | reverse complement strand
AGGTCTTCAGTATTTGGCGCTGTGCCGGCAGCGCGGGTGTGTATCTTTCCGTGGAAAGCGGAAAGGACACAAATGGACGACTACGTCGTTATTACCTATAGTGGCGAGCAAGTATCAGTGCCAAGGGAGGTCGCGGACTTCCTGGAGCAGGATCGGAAGCGGGAACAGGCGCGGAAAAAATGGGACGAAAGGCATCTGAGTAAAAGTGAGTTTGAAACGGTGCTGTCCAGTTTGGACTGCGTCAGGCGTCCCGTGGAAGATGCGGCGCTCCGGAACCTCCAGCTGGAATGTCTGCGGAACGCTGTCGACGGCCTGGACGGCCAGGGCCGTGAGCTTGTCCAGCTCCGATATGGCAGAGGACTGACCACGGAGGAGATTGGGAAGCTCTGCGGCGTGTCGAAAATGGCGGTATCAAAGCGGCTGAAAAAGCTCCACGAAAAGCTGAGGTGCTCTGTCTTATGACAGAGCACCCCGGCTTTTTTACTCTCTGGATTATATTTTTCACAGGCTCCGCTCCCGTCCATGCCGGACGGGAGCAAAATTTTTTGGAGAAATTTTCGTTTTCCGGTTTACAAACCGTCTCTGAGTGTCCTTATCAGTGAGGGGCAAATTTTCCAAAGAGAAAACCGGCTGATGGCCGCAGCCGGAGCCTCCAACCAAACTCAAAAAAGAAAGAAGGGCTACCATGAACAAAAACCCGTTGACCTATCTGGACGGCGAAACGCTGATGAGCACCGTCCTGCCGCCCATCCGTTTTGTGGTGGACCGCCTGCTTCCCCAGGGACTTCATATCCTGGCTGGCTCCCCGAAAGTGGGAAAGTCCTGGCTTGCCCTGTGGCTCTGCCTGTGCGTCGCCAAGGGGGAGCCGGTCTGGAATTTCCCCACCGCCCAGGGCGGCGTCCTCTACCTCTGCCTGGAGGACAGCTACTCCCGCATCCAAAGCCGACTGCTGGATCTTACCGATGACGTGCCTTCCGGCCTGTGCTTCGCCACCATGTCCGAGAGGCTCCACACCGGTCTGGTGGAACAGATCGAGGGCTTTCTCGCCGGACACCCGGACACTGTGCTGGTGGTCATCGACACCCTCCAGCGCATCCGTGCGGCGGGAAACGAGGCAAACCCCTACGCCAGCGACTACCGGGACCTGGGCGTGCTGAAGGAGCTGGCGGACCGGCACCGCATCGCCGTCCTGCTGATCCACCACCTGAGGAAGCTGAATGACGAGGACCCCATGAACATGATCTCCGGCACCACCGGCATCAGCGGGGCCACAGATACCAACCTGGTGCTGAAAAAGGAGAAGCGCGGCGGCAGCGCCGCCACCCTCTACTGCACCGGGCGGGACATCGAGTACCAGGAGCTGACGCTGGACTTCGATCAGGACGCCCACGTCTGGAAGCTGGTATCCGGTGGGGAAATCACAGAGGAAACCCGCGATGAGGTCCTGCGCGCCCTCTCTGCCTTCCTCGCGGAGCGCCGGGAATTCACCGGTACCGCCACGGAACTGGCAGAGGCGCTGGGACCTTATGGCAGAGAACAGCCCCGGCCCAATGTGCTGATGAAGCACCTGCTCCGCCGTCAGGAGGAGCTGTCCCGCCTGGGGATCGCCCTCCAGAGCCGCCGCAGCCGGGACCGGCGGGAGCTGACCCTGACCCGTTTGGGTGACGGCAATGACGGCAGTGACGGGAAAAACGCTACAGGCCCAGTACCAAATTTGTTGTCACAGCCGTCGCAGCCGTCACCAAATCAAACAGATACTTCTGACGAAGGGAGCGCAGACAGATGAACCTGTTGGAGAAAGATCTGAAATTGCTTTTGGATACCCTGGCGGATCGCTGCACGGCGGAAACCATGCGCACCGTCATGGAGACGATGGAACAGTCTCTGGATGACGGGGAGATCCCCCGGCGGAGGCGGTGAGATCGTTCATCCGTCACCCAAAGCGGCAGACGGAATTGACTGCTTTCCAGCAGGCCCTTGCGATGGATCGTCTGCTGGAAATAGCGGAGGTAAATATCCGAACGCTCTGCGATCTGCTCCGCTACCACTACTGGAAACAGGCCGGGGCGGTCAGCTCCGTGGAGGAGTTTATGGATCTGCTCCGATAAGACGCTGAAAGGCTGCCGATAACGGGGGTTCCTCTCTTTAGAGAGGGCAAGCATCGCGTCCGGCTATACGCCGGCCACAGTTCCGGGGCGCTGCCCCGGCCCCCAGCCCCTAAAGGGGAGGAAGGAGCGTCAATGCAGAGAGAAAAGAAAACCGAAATCATCACCCTGCGGGTGACGCCGCAGGTCAAGGAGCGCATCCGGGCCAAGGCACAGGAGCTGAGTCTGACCGTCACCGACTACCTGTGCCTGTGCGGCCTGGGCAAAAGGATCGTCCGGGTGGACGGCCTGGACCAGGTGCTCTCCGAGCTGAAAGCCCAGGGGCGGAATCTGAACCAGCTCACCACCCTGTCCAACATGGGCAAGATCGACATCGTGTACGGGGACAAACTGGCGGAGTGCTATGAGCAGGTCAGCGAACAGCTCCGGCAGCTCCTGCGGGAGGTGACTTAAGATAGCAACCTTCACCGCCATCAAAAACCGGGGCGGAGGCGGTGGCGCGCTGGGCGGCGTCACCCGCTACGTCAGTCAGGAGGAAAAGACCCTGTGGGAAGGACAGCGGCTGGTGTCCGGGTGGAACTGCACCACCCAAAGCGCCTGCACGGAGATGCGGCTCACCAAGGAGCGGTACCGGAAAACGGACGGGCGGCAGTACTACCACTTCGTCCAGTCCTTCGGCGAGGAGGACGGCCTGACGCCCCAGGAGGCCCACGCCATCGCTCTGGAGCTGGCCCAGCGGGAGTTTCCCAACTTCGAGGTGCTGGTGGCCACCCATGTGGACACCGACCATCTGCACAACCACCTGGTGGTGAACAGCGTCAGCTTCCAGGACGGCAGGAAGCTCCACCAGAACGCCACCGACCTCCAGACCCACCGGCTGGCCAACGATGAGATCTGCGCAGCCCACGGTCTGGAGATCCTGCCGCCGCCCGAAAAGCAGGTCAGGCAGAAACGCATGAGCAGCCGGGAGTATCGCTCCGCCGCCAAGGGCGAGAGCTGGAAGTTCCGGCTGATGAACACCATCGACCAGTGCATGCGGTACGCCGCCACCAAAGACGAGTTCCTCTCCCTGATGGAGAGCGAGGGCTACCAGGTGCGGTGGACAGACAGTCGGAAGAACATCACCTACACATGGAACCTACTGGCGGCTGTTGGAGCGGCTCACCAGCGGAACAACGGCGCGGTTCCAGTTTGCCAAAAACATTTACAGCACCTATAACCAGCGGGTGCATTTTTCGCCGGTTTGGTTCCCGGATGGGAGCTACACGGTTAATACTCATGTGATGGATATTTGGACGCCTGCGGGGATGCTCGCCATGAATCTCACCGATGATGTAA
>DWXY01000105.1 GCA_019118935.1 Candidatus Oscillibacter pullicola | reverse complement strand
CCGTTTCCGCCTGCGGCGAAAACTGCGCCCGCTCCCTTGCTCCTCCTCTCCCCACCGCGCGGGGCGCGGCGGGGGCCCCTTTTGGTCTTGCCCAAAAAGAGAATGCGCCGCGCCCGGTGGAAGAGAAAAAGGCGCTAAGCGCGCTCCGGTGCAGTGGCCCTCCGCGCGCGATGGGGTCGACGTATCGGTGCAAGCGCCGATTTTGCCTAGCCTTCGGGCACGCTATGGTCTCCTGCGGGGTCGATACTGCCGTCCCGTGGCGGATGATGCTGACGGCGTCGGTGTGGTTATCGCATGGAATTGCGTCTCTTTTCGCTGCCGCTCTCCTGGCAGTTCGAGGAAGCCCTGAGATCAGCCTGTAGGGGCGGTTATCAACCGCCCGCCGCGCCGGGGCCCGGGCGGTCATAGATGTGCCGACCAGGGCGGCAGCTCAGTAATCAAGAATGATCTTCCGGCACTTGGGACAGCGGGAGGCGGGGATATAAGGCGGCGTAATGAGCGGGCTGTCCTGCTTGCTCAAATGCTCTGCATCCCTGGACAAGTCCGGCGGTCTGGCTTTCCGGGGCTTTGGCAGCCAATAGATCCCATAGTTGCTTTGCAGAGCGCCGCTCTCCATTTCCGCGCCGCAGAAAGGACAATTCAAACGAATCTCCTCCTCTTTCGATACCCGCAGGAAAGGGACTCGGGAAAACCAAGGGTTTTCCCAGTTCTTTCGCCAGCGGCGAAAGAAGATATTTCAATCATTTTCGGCAGGACATGCGCCTGCCGAAAATTCCCCGACCCAGGCGCCTTGGGGGCCGTTCACCAGTGACCGATGTCACTGGTGGTGGGGGAGGTCGAGGGGGAGCCTGCTCCCCCTCGAGAGGATCAATACTTCCGGGCGTCCTTCACATGGGCCAGGTGGTCCTCATAGGCCGCCACGTTCTCCGGCCGCTCGGACACCTCCGTGTCGCCCACGCGCCACCAGGAGCTGTAGCCGTCGGTCATGGTCTTGGGCAGCACCTTGATGTCGAACAGCACCGGGCGGTTCTTCACCTTCTTGGCGTCCTCGAAGGCCGCCACCAGCTCCTCCATGGTGCGGATGGAGTAGCTCTTGCAGCCGTAGCCCTCCGCCACCTTGGCGTAGTCGATGTTCAGGAAGTCGCCGAACAGGCCGTCCTTGTTGCGGTAGCGCAGCTCGGTGCACAGCGTCACGTTGCCGTGGCCCACCTGCAGGTTGTTGATGCAGCCGAAGGAGGCGTTGTCGAACAGGCAGATGTTGATCTTCTTGCGCTCCATGACGGCGGTCACCAGCTCGCCGTGGAGCATGTTGAAGCTGCCGTCGCCGCACATGGCGTAGACTTCCCGCTTGTCGCCGATGGCCAGCTTCACGCCCAGGGCGCCGGCGATCTCATAGCCCATGGTGGAGTAGCCGTACTCCATGTTGTAGCAGTCGATGCCGGTGGGCCGCCACATCCGCTGCATGTCGCCGGGCAGGGAACCGGCGGCGCCGATGGCCACGTCGCCCTCGCTCATCATGGCGTTGATGGCTCCCAGCACGGTGGTCTGGCACAGGCCCGCGTCCAGGTCCTTGGCGAACCGCTTGGCGGAGTCGGCGTTGGCGTCGTTGATGATGGGCTTCCAGCTCTTCTTGTCCTCGAAGGTGATGTGGTCCAGGCGCTCCAGCTCCTTGGCCCACTTCTCCCGGGCCGCGGTCACCTCGGTGGTGTAGGGGGCCTTGTAGCCGTCCAGCTTTTCCAGCAGACGGGGCAGGGCGTCCTTGGCGTCGGCCACCACGGGCACGGCGTCCATCTTCAATGCCTGGAACTCAGACACGTTGATGTTGACGAACTTGCAGTTATCCTTGAACAGCCACTTGGAGGAGGTGGTGAAGTCGGTGTACCGGGTGCCCACGCCGATGACCACATCCGCCTTCTTGGCGATGTCGTTGGCGGCGGAGCAGCCGGTGACGCCCAGGCCGCCCAGGTTCAGGGGGTGGGTCCACTCGATGGCGCTCTTGCCGGCCTGGGTCTCGCCGAAGGGGATGCCGGTGGCCTCCGCGAAGGCCCGGAACTCGGCATGGGCCTCGGAGTAGCGGACGCCGCCGCCGCAGACCAGCATGGGCCGCTTGGCCTTCCTGATGACCTCCGCTGCGTCGTTCAGAGCCGCCTCGGTGGCGGGACGGCGCTCCAGCCGCCAGACGCGCTTCTTGAAGAAGCTCTCGGGATAATCATAGGCCTCGCCCTCCACGTCCTGGGGCATAGCGATGCAGACGGCGCCGGTGTTGGCGGGGTCGGTCAGCACCCGGAAGGCGGAGATCATGGCGCTCATCAGCTGCTCGGGCCGGACGATCCGGTCCCAGTAGCGGCAGACGGCCTTGAAGGCGTCGTTGGTGGAGATGGAGAGGTTGTGGGTCTGCTCCACCTGCTGCAGCACGGGGTCCGGCTGGCGGCAGGCGTACACGTCGCCGGGCAGCACCAGCAGGGGGATGTTGTTGGCGGTGGCGGTGCCGCAGGCGGTGACCATGTTGGCAGCGCCGGGGCCCACGGAGGAGGTGGCCACGCAGATCTGCTTGCGCTTCATCTGCTTGGCGAAGGCCACGGCCGCCTGGGCCATGCCCTGCTCGTTCTGGCCGTGCCAGACCTCCAGGTGCTTGGCCTCCTGGCTCAGGGCCTGGCCCAGACCCACCACGTTGCCATGGCCGGGGATGATGAACACGCCGCGGACGAAGCGGTTCTGGACGCCGTCCACTTCGATATACTGGTTCTCAAGGAAACGGACCAGGGCCTGGGCCATGGTCAAACGAACGGTTTTCATGGGGTTGCTTACCTCCTGTCAGTGATTGGGATAGATGTGGTCGTTGGCATCCGCCTTCCACAGCCAGGCGTGCTCCGGGTCGTCGATGCGGGTCTTGTCCCAGGGATCCCCGTCCAGGTGCCGGATGCCCCAGGCGTAGCACATGGCGTAGCCCGGCGCGGCGGTCTGGGAGTGGAAGCCGTGGTTGATGACGGCGCAGCCGTTGTGCTGGGTCTTGAAGATCTCGCCGTTGGCGAAGCCGGCGCCGAAGCCGTCGGGATAGTCGAAGCGGTAGAAGTACACCTCCGGCTGGGGATGGTGGTGGGGCGGATAGGAGCTCCACTTGCCGGGCAGGTTCAGCACCTCGCCCAGGACCATCTTGGAGAAGGGGGCGTTGTCCAGGTCGAAGAAGGTCTTGATCTCCCGGGACATGCAGCCCATCAGCTCGCCGCCAAAGCCCTTGTGCTCCACCTGGACGGTGTCCGGGGTGTACATGACGGCCTCATAGGGAGTCTCGTTGACGGTGGCCTGGATATACAGCTCGCTGTGGGCCTTGGCGGTGATGGTGATCTTGGTGCCGCAGCCGGCCAGCAGGCAGTAGGCGTCGTGATGGAAGCAGTCAGGCCGGTCGGCCTCCACTTTCTTGCCGTCCCACTCATAGGTGACGCTGCCGGAAAACAGGAGGATCGCCACCTCTTTCTTGGCATCCTCATAGACGTAGGTGTCCCCCGCCTCCATCAGCAGCAGGCCCACGTCCATCTGGGTACCCATGTCGTCCACGCTGGAGTCGATATAGGCGTTGTACCCATTCTTCAACTCGGCGTTCTTGTTCATATAGGCCATTGGAGTCATCTCCTAAATAAAAGATTACAACTCAAATCGCGCGGCAACCGCGCCCAAATTGCGCCAACGGCGCAATCAATTCCAATCATTTTCGGCAGGGCGTGTACCTGCCGAAAATACATCGACCCGTGCGCCTTGGGCGCACACACCAGTGACGCGGCGTCACTGGTGGTGGGGGAGGTCGAGGGGGAGCCTGCTCCCCCTCGAGGGCATCAAAGCCCCGTGTGCTCCCGGATATACTTTCTCGCCTTCATGGCGTACTCCAGAGGATTGGCCTTGGCAGGGTCCTGCTCGGCCTCCACCAGCAGCCAGCCCTGATAGCCGGCGTCGGCCAGGACTTTGAATACCGGGTCGAAGTCCACATTGCCGTCGCCGGGGACGGTGAAAGCGCCGTTGCGGACAGCCTGCAGGAAGGACCAGTTGTTCTTCCGGGCCTCCTCCACGACAGGCAGCCGCATGTCCTTCAGATGGACGTGGCCCACCCGGTCCACATACTTCTTCAGCATAGCCAGGGGATCCTCGCCGGCGAAGGTGAAATGACCGGTGTCATAGCAAAGGAACACATACCAGGGATCGGTGTTGGCCATCATACGGTCCGTCTCCTCGCTGGTCTGGACCACGGTGCCCATGTGGTGGTGGAAGCACAGCTTGAAGCCCCGGTCCGCCGCGATCTTGCCCAGCTTGTTCAGGCCGTCGCACAGGAGCTTCCACTCGGCGTCGTCCATCACATGCTTGTGGCCGCCGGTGAGCACGGGTACGTCCATCTTGCCCTGGATGGAGTAGCTCTGCTCGCTGACGTTGATGCGGTCAGCGCCCACGGCCGCCAGGAAGTCCAGGTTGGCGATGAAGTCCTTCTCCTCCTCCTCGAAGGGACGGGTCAGGAGGAAGGAGGAGTACCAGCGGCTGGCGATGCGCATGCCCCGCAGGTCCAGGGCCTTTTTCAGCTCCGCCGGATCCTTGGGATACTTGTTGCCGATCTCGCAGCCGGTGAAGCCCGCCAGGGCCATCTCGCTGACGGTCTGCTGGAAGGTGTTCTCCGCGCCCAGCTCCGGCATATCGTCGTTGCACCAGCCGATGGGTGCGATGCCCAGGAAAACGTGGTTGGAATCAAACATTGGAATTTCCCCCTTGTGAAGCCTCAGAATTTTTCCAGCGGTCCCGTGAGAGCGGGGCCGCATGTTTTGTACACTTCTCTCCATTCTGTGTTCGTTCACAGAAACATGGAAAGCAATCACACGCCTCTCTGCGCGCTCTCTTACAAACTATCATTTTTAGGGAGAAAAATCAACTTCTTTTCCAGGGCCTCCGCCATTTTTTCTATTTTAGCCAAACGGCCCCACTCTTTTTCGTAGATATAACCGTACGGTCCCCAAACCACGCCGCAGGCGTGCCCGATTTCTCCCGCGCTTCGTCCGGAAAAGATTCTGTACGCCGCAAATCCGGCCTCCAAAACATCATGGCGGAATTGCAGCTGGCTGCACGCTTCCGGAAAAAGGCGTCGGCGAAATCGGCGCCCTGAAGGCCGGAAAGTCAGCCGATGACCGGCGGCACATTCATGCCATACACACCCGAAAGATTGCTGACCTCCCACCTCCCAAAGAGTAAGACAGGCACGGAAAAACCGTGAACGAAAGCCGCCTGGCCGGAACTTTTCTCTGTTCGGGGGAATTTACGTTTTCCCTATGTGGTGATAAGCTTCTCTAAAATTGGAAATCACTTCTATTTTGGCTGTAATGCGCATAAACTAAGAATGGCCCCTTGTCATTTGCCGCTGCCAAAATATAGCCGTGCAGTTCATTTAGAGAAGCCCTCCCGCAAGGTTTCCAAGGTCACGGTTACCAGTCTGTATGCAGGGGAATCAAACGGAGTTACCCGAAAAATCCTCCATACCGCAGTTTCAATAGGCCACCGTCCTTGATCCTGTGGCCACGCGCACGATGTTCTTCACGAACGCCCTGGCGAGGAGCTCCGTCGTCCGCATGCCGCATGGGAACTGTTGCTTCCGGCGTTCAGCATCGTGCATGCAACCGCCTCCCTCCTGATCAGCGGGAATGGGAGCCGAATAAACTTTCTAAGGGGGACATATCATGCAGTCGCTCTGGCATATATTCCGATGGTTCTGCGGCGGAGTCATTTTCTGCGCTTTGCAGCTTCTCTTGGCCGGAAACTGCCATTGGACCGATCTCGCTGTATTCTCCCTCCTGTGCATCCCTCTGGACGCTGTCAACGAGCGAATGCCGTGGACATTTCCGCTGTGGCTCCAGGCAGTTTTAGGAGGGATGGTACTGATTGTTTCCCAACTGGCCGCCGGACTGGTCTTCAACGTCTGGCTTGGTCTGGAGCTCTGGGATTACACTTCTCTTCCCGGCAATCTTTTGGGACAGATTTGTCCCAGGTATGCGCTTTTATGGCTGCTGTTGGCCGGCCCGCTCCTGATTCTCTTTGATATGATCGGATTCCGATCTGGCGGTCCCTGGCCACACTATAAGCTTATTTAAAAAGTGCGAAGCCCGTTGGGGCTTCGTGTTTACGTCCGGAATTCTTTATGGAGAAGTAGCGCTCTGCTTTTCACAATTAAGATGCAGCCGGCCCAAACCATGCTTCCCAGAAGGACACCTGTGGCTGCAGCCAAAAGTCCCGAGATCAAGCAGCAACTATGCAGTACCGCAAGGCAGACCGCTGCCAGCGTGACGGCTGACACCGCCGCAATGATCGAGCGCGGCAGCGGCCATCGCCGCATTGCCAGCGTCAGGATCGCCATCAGCCCTAACACCCCTGCCGTTCCCGCATATAACATCTCCCTCATAACAGGAGAAATCCCCTCTAATACAGCGGTCTTTCCGGCTGCGTCAAGCGTTTCCCAATTTTCCAGGAACCGCTGACAGAGGCTCTCAAAAACCGGATGGCTGAAGGTGGATTGTGTAAGGTGCGGCAGAATACAGGCACTTAGAAGGCCAATCCCTGCGGGCATCCATGTTCGGATTGCAGGCAGCCGACGCCGGTCTCTTCGTATGACTCCCACCCATCGCAGTAGAAACCAAATACCATACGCGATTGCGGCTCCCGCCAAATCGACCGCCACATCTCGTGCGGCTCCGCTGCGCCCCGGAATAAACGTCTGATGAATCTCATCCAAGGCTGCCAGGACGGCACAGAAAACTCCCGCGGCAGCAGACCGATGCAGAATGTTCCGGACAAAAGGCGCAAGCGCCACTAACAGCAGGATGACCAAAAGGAAGTACAAAAACATATGGGCGGCTTTTCTCTCAAAAAACGAGAGCACCTCGACAGCTGCCCCCTGAATATCAGCCTCAGGCCGGGCATACGCAGGCGACAGCACACTTAGGATGCGATGCAGAAGTCCATCAGATACTTTCCCGGAGGCAGACGCTGTCTGGGCGGAAAATCCCCAAATGATTCGATACCAGAGCAGCGGAGGAATCCAGAGCAGGAATCTGGCAAGGGGAAAATGATTGGTCATAGAACTCTCCTTATATCGTGTAGGAAATCTGTCCTGAAAAAACCGCCATGCGCTGACATTTCGCATGGCGGTTTTTTGAAAATTCTGAGCTTTATCTGGAAGCAGCCTGCTGCGGAATGCGGACCTCGGCGCCTTGCCCGCAGTTCACCTCTTCCGGCTCATGGAAAGTTGGCACAACCCTGTGCAACGCCTCCCGAATGCAGGAGGAATCATTTTTCTCCAGGGCCTCCTGGAGGATCTCCAGCTTCTCTCTCAGCTCACCGGGCGTAATCGCCGGCTGCCGTTCGATAAAGATCTGGCTGTTCTCCGTCTGCTCAATGTCCCGACTGGCAATCAACAGCTCCTCGTACAGCTTTTCGCCGGGCCGCAATCCCGTCTCTACAATGTCAATGTCCCGATACGGCACATACCCGGAGAGT
>DWXY01000104.1 GCA_019118935.1 Candidatus Oscillibacter pullicola | reverse complement strand
CGGGGCAGGACTGCTTTGCGGCAGTGCGGTCTGGAGGGCAGGGAGGAGGAATATGTCTGGCAGCTCTCCGGCGGTCAGACCCACCTGCTGGCCCTGGCCGGCGCGGTGTCCCTCCAGCCGGACATTCTGATCCTGGACGAGCCCATCGCCCAGTTGGACCCCATGCACGCCGACCGGATCTATGAGGTCCTCCGGGACTTGAATGAGAACCACGGCAAGACCATCCTCGTCATTGAACACCATACCGAGTACATCGCCGACTACTGCAAGCATGTGATGCTGATGAGGGACGGCCAGGTGCGCTGGATACTGCCCACGGAGAATGCCCTCCAGCGGGTGGAGGAGCTGGAGGAATGCAACATCTTCCCGCCCCAGGTGACCCAGGCGGCCCACCGGCTGCGGAGGGCAGGCCGTCTCCCGGCGGACATCCTCCTGCCCACCACCGTGGAGGGAGGAAAAACCGCCTTCGCCGGACTGCATTATATCTCCCGGGAACGTCCGGCGCCAGCTGTCCCAGACGGAGAGAGCGCAGTCTCCTTCCAGGACGTATCTTTGGCCTACCGCTCGGTAAAGGGGGAGCCCCACACCGTGTTCGACGGCCTGAACCTGAACATACGGAAAGGGGAAAAGGTGGCCCTCATCGGCTCCAACGGGGCGGGCAAGTCCACCCTCATGAAGCTGATGGTGGGCCTGCTGAAGCCCAATTCTGGCACAGTGTCCCTGTTCGGTGAAGCGATTGGGGACAAAAAGGCCGAGGATCTCTCCCGGCAGATCTCCCTGGTATATCAAAACCCGGAGGAGATGTTCATCAAGGACTCCATCCGCGCCGACATCGCCTACGCCATGGAGGTGCGGAACGTCTCGGAGTGGGAGAAACGCACCGCGGAGCTGCTGGAGCGGTTCCGGCTGACGGAGCTTCAGGACCGGGACGGCCGCCTCATGTCCGGCGGGCAGATGCGCCGGGCCAGCCTGGCCATCGGGATCGCTTTGAATCCCGGCATTCTGCTACTGGACGAGCCCACCGCCAACCTGGACATCGCCACCCGGCGGGAGATCATGGACGTTCTGGACGACATGAAGGACATCATTCAGACCGCCGTCATCGCAACCCACGATATGCAGCTGGTGTGCCAGTGGGCAGAGCGGATCATCGTGCTGTGCGGCGGGCGTGTGGTGGCTGACGGCGCCCGGGACGAGATCTTTGCCCTGGCCGATGTGGCGGAGCGGGTGGGTATCCGCCCGCCGGAAATCTTCTCCATGGCGCAGGCTTTAGACAGACGGGCCATGTGCTATACCATTGACGAATTCCTGTCATCCTTTCAGGAGGTGTGACCGCTGTGGAAAAATTGACTGCCAAACTCTCGGAGAGCATTCTGGATAAGTTCTCCATGGACTTTCTCCGCAATCAGGTGCTGAAGAACGCCTACGGCAACGACGACACCGTGATCGCCGCCCTGGACCCCCGGGTCCTGCTGGCCTGGTACCTGTTTTTCGGCCTGATCCCCTGGTTTGTCAGCGACATTCCCTTCCTGCTGGGGTGCTTCCTGCTGGTGATGGCTACCACCGTCCTGGCCCGTGTGGCTGGTCTGGTGCTGTTCCTCTTCGCCCTGGGGGTGTTCTCTCAGACGGGGTATCTGTTCCTGGTGACGCTGCTCTTTGGCGGCGACGCCTCCGCCATTGCCCCGCTGCTCATCCTCACGTTGAAGGTAGCCACCATCTCCCTGGCCTCGGTGACCGTGTTCTCCGGACTGGACCCGGACAAGCTGTCCAACGGCCTCATGTGGTACGGGTGCCCGGAGCGGCTGAGCTTCTCTATCTCCTACGCCTACCGGATGCTGCCCATGCTGATGGAGGAGTTCCAAAACGTGCTGCTCTCCTACCGGCTGCGGGGCAATCCCCCGGCTCATGACACCTTCGGCGGCAAGGTGAGGTATCTGATCTATCAGGTGAAGATTATCATGCAGGCCTTCTACCCCCTGATGCTCAACACCGCCAAGCGCTCCCGCACCACGGTGGAGGCCCTGGAGCTGCGGGGCTACCGCTACGCGGCGGTGAACAAGTCGGTAAAGAAGATCAAGCTGGCCGCCCTGAAGGTCACCTGTAACGACGGGCTGTTTCTGGCCAGCTCCTTCCTGGTGGTGGCGGTGGCCGTCCTGATCTCCACACTGCTGTAAGAAAGAAGGTTATTTCTCTTGCGTCTGGATTTTCACACCCACGGGAAGCTGGCCAAAAAGCTTCCGTTTTCCACCGCCTACACCGACTGGCTCTTCGGCGAGGCCCGACGGGCCGGCCTGGACGCCCTGTGCCTGACGGAGCACTTCAACACCCTCCAGTTCGCCGACGTATATGGCTACATCGCCTCGGTGAGCCGCAGAACGGGGGACACCCTGGAGCTGGAAAACGGCCTGAAAATTTTCCCCGGCATGGAGACGGATGTGGCGGAAGGCGGCCACATCCTGTCCGTCGGACCCCTGGAGGCCATTCTGGAGCTGAACCGCCGGCTGGAGCCCAACAAGGAGAAGGGCTGCTTCCTTTCCTTTGCCCGGCTGATGGATTTGTTTGAGGAGTACCCGGTGGTGGTGGGCTGCGGCCACCCCTTCCGCGCCCCTGGACATGTGCCCGAGCTGCCGGAGGAGCAGCTGCGCCGCCTGAAATTTCTGGACCTGAACGGCAAGGACCTGGCCCTGGACCAGGCGCGCACCGAGCGGCTCACCTACGCCCTGGGGAGAAGGCTGGACATCCCCGTGGTGTCCGGCAGCGACACCCACCAGGCGGTGCAGTACGGCTGCGTCACCACCGTGTTTGAGCGGGAGTGCAACACCATCCCGGCCCTCTATGAGGAGATGCGGGAGGGCCGCTATGCCATCCGCCTGGCGGACACCGCCCCCTTCCAGGTGCGCACCGCCTGCCTGCTGAAGCGGTCGTTAAAGGAGATCCACGCCCTGGGGGGCGACTATGTGTCCATCCTGACCCAGGGGGCTGCCGTATGAATGACCAAATCGTAACGCTGGAGGAACAGGCCGTTCAGGCAGTGCGGGAGGCGGGAGCCCTCCTGGCCGACCCCGCCGCCGTCCGCAGCATCCGGGCCAAAAGCAAGACGGACTATGTCACCAATGTGGATGTGGCGGTACAGGAGTTTCTGCGGGAGCGCCTGGCGGCCCTGGCCCCGGACATCCAGTTCATGGGGGAGGAACAAGACAACCGCCCCCTGGACTGGAGCCGCCCCTGCTGGATCTTGGACCCGGTGGACGGCACCACCAACCTGATCCACCGCTTCCGGCACAGCGCCGTCTCTCTGGCCCTGGCGGAGGGTGGACAAATCCGCCTCGGTGTGGTATATAATCCCTACAG
>DWXY01000103.1 GCA_019118935.1 Candidatus Oscillibacter pullicola | reverse complement strand
TCCATACTGGAGACCGTTTCCTTCCAGCTTGCCGCTTTGTGTCCTGAACCGTGGACCAGGATTTTTTTGGCCATACGCAACCTCCTCAGCCTGATATTTGCAGCTTCTCCGCTTATACGATGTGTTAGAGTATAATTTGCACGGTCACATCTGCGGGAAAAAGTCCGGAATGGGCAGAAAACTAAAACCTTACAGCCGCTTTTACCCCATCCTCCGTATTCTCGATGGTACACACCGCCCCATGCCGGTCCAGGATCATCTTCACCAGATAGAGCCCCAGCCCGCTGCCGCCGGTGCTCCGGTTCCGAGAGCCCTCCTCCCGGTAAAAGGCTTCAAACAGGTGGGGCAGGGCATCCCCGCTGATCCGCGCTCCGGTGTTCTCCACAGTCAGGGCAGGGCGGCCCTCCAGCCGGCCACACCAAACCCGGATTTCCGCCCCTTCCGGCGAGTAGCGGGAGGCATTGGAGAGCAGGTTGCCCACGGCCTTCCCCAGCAGGGAGGCGTCTGCGGGCACGGTGATCCCCGGGGTCAGTGCGGACACCAGATGCTGGCTCCGCTGCTCCAGCAGCTCCCGGTCCAGGACCAGCTGCTGCTCCATCAGGGCGGACAGGTCCACGGGCTCCTGCCGGACAGCGGTGGAGCCGGACTCCATGCGGGAGATGGACAGCATCTCGCCGATCAGGCGCTCCATCCGGCCTGTTGTCTGGAGGGAGCGGAGCAGGTACTTGTCCCGGTCCTGATATACACCGACACCCTCCAGCATCCCGGCCAGCTGTCCCTTCAGAATGGCGACCGGCGTCTTCAGCTCGTGGGAGGCGGCGGAGAAGAAGGCCATCCGCTGCCGGTCCAGCTCCCGCTCCCGGGCCACCTCGCCCCGCAGGGCCTGGTTGGCGGTCTCCAGGTCGGTAAGGGCGGCAGACAGCCGCCGGGCCATTTTGTCCAGACTGCGGCCCAGCTGGCCGATCTCATCCCGGCGCCGCTCCCCGCACACCCACTGGAGGTCCAGCTCCGCCATCCTGCCGGCGATGCCGTTCAGCCGCACGATGGGCCGGGTGATATACCGGGAGTACCCGAACGCACACAGCAGGGAGAAGGCCAGCAGCGCCAGCAGCAGCCACGGCGCCATCTGAATGAGGGCCCGTACCGCTAGGTTCTCCGCCTCTATCCGGGGGGTGACGTAGAGGGTGTAGGGGCCCGCCTGATCCGCAAACCGCACGTCGGCGGTGACCGTGGCCTGCTCCGACATGGTGACGGCGACTGTGCCGCCGGGCTCCCCCCGCTCGGCGGCGTAGGTCGCGGCGGAGTCCCCGGAGATGGTGACCACCGAGAAATCGTCCTCATAGACCGTCTGGACGGCCAGCTGGGAGCCGGTGTCGGCGATCTGCCCGTCAGGGCCCGCCAGCATGACATTTGCGCCGGAGGACCGGATGAATGCATCCAGCAGCGGCCCGCAGTCCTCAAAAGCGGTTTCCTGCAGCCGGGCTGCCAGGGCGTCCACCTGGGCGGTCAGATCGTCGTTGATCACGGCGGTATAGGTGCTGGGGGTAGCCCAGGCGATGAGGCCGAACGTGATGCCCCCGGCGCAGAGCAGGATCAGAGTGGTCATCAGAAAAATGCGGACCGTCAGGCTCTCAGCGAGTTTCCTTCGCAGCACGGTAGCCCACCCCTCTCACGGTTTCAATGTAGTCCCGCCCCAGCTTGTGGCGGAGGTTTTTGATGTGGCTGTCCACCACCCGCTCGTCCCCGAAGAAGTCGTAGCCCCACAGCCTGGAGAGCAGCATCTCCCGGGTGAAGACCCGCCCCGGCGCGGCCAGAAAGGTGCGCAGCAGCTCGAATTCCCGGGCCGTCAGGTCCAGGGGGCGGCCGTCCAGTGCGGCCTCTCTGGTGTCCAGGTCCATCACCAGATCCCGGTAGCGCAGGCGGCTTTCCGCCGCTCCGCCGCTCCGGCGGAGAATCACCCGGATTTTCTCCAGCAGGACCGGCATGGAGAAGGGCTTGGTCACGTAGTCGTCGATATTCAGGCCGAAGCCCCGGAGCTGCTGCGCCTCTCCGTCCAGAGCCGTGAGCATCAGAATGGGCACCTGGGACTGGCGGCGGATCTGCGCGCAGACCCCGAACCCGTCGATTTTCGGCAGCATGATGTCCAGCAGGACCAGGTCAAAAGACTGGGCGCGGAACAGGTCCAGGGCCGCCGCGCCGTCTCCGGCCACAGCAACCGCATAGCCCGCGTCCTGCAGATAGGCGCACAGCAGCTCCTGCAGCTCTGGCTCATCTTCCACGATCAGAATTCGTTTCATCAACAATCACCGGGAAGAAGTATAGCACAGGATTGTGAATTTATCATGGAGAATTTCATTTCTCCCTGTGTGGGGAACAGACCTCCGTTTCCCGCCGTCATGCCCCATTGCAAATTGCCGGGAAAAGCGGTACAGTAGAAAAAACCAATCTGTGGGAGGAAAACCGTATGGAATATCGTCAGCTGGGACGGACAGGCCTGCTGGTCAGCGAGATCGGCATGGGCTGTGAGGGCTTTGTGGACAAGCCCTATGAGCAGGTGAAGGAGCTGGTGGACGCCATGGAGGCGGGCGGGGTCAACTGCATCGACCTGTACACCCCCAATCCGGAGTTCCGCTCCAATCTGGGCCGGGCCCTGCGGGGCCGGCGGGAAAAATTTGTCCTCCAGGCCCACCTCTGCACCATCTGGAAGGACGGACAGTACAAGCGCACCCGGGACCTGGCGGAGGTACGGGAGGGCTTTGACGACCAGCTCCGGCGGCTGGAGACGGACCACGCGGAGATCGGCATGATCCACTATGTGGACTCCCTGGCGGACTGGGAGACCGTGCGCACCGGCGGCGTGCTGGAATACGCCAGGGAGCTGAAGGCACAGGGCGTCATCCGGGCCGTCGGCCTGTCCAGCCACAACCCGGAGGTGGCCCTGGCGGCGGTGAACAGCGGCGCCATCGAGGTGCTGATGTTCTCTGTCAATCCCTGCTATGACCTCCAGCCCGCGGGGGAGGATGTGGAGCAGCTGTGGAACGAACAGAACTACGCCCAGCCCCTGGTGAACATGGATCCCCAGCGGCAGGAATTGTACGAGACCTGCCAGCGGTTGGGCGTAGGCATCACGGTGATGAAGGCCTTCGGCGGCGGGGACCTGCTCAGCGCCGAACTGTCCCCGGCAGGGAAGGCCCTGACGCTCTATCAGTGCCTCCACTACGCCCTGACCCGGCCCGGCGTGGCCTCCGTCATGTCCGGCGCCCGGAACCTGGAGGAGCTGAAGACCAGCATCGCCTATGAGACGGCAACGGAGTCGGAGCGGGACTACGCCGGCGCCTTCGCCGCCCTGCCGAAGATCAGCTGGGTGGGCCACTGCATGTACTGCGGCCACTGCGCCCCCTGTCCGGTGGGCATCGACGTGGCCGGCGTCACCAAATTCCTGAATCTGGCCCGGGCCCAGGGAGAGGTGCCGGAGACCGTGCGGGAGCACTATGCGGTGCTGGCCCACCACGGCGGGGAGTGCATCTCCTGCGGGGCGTGTGAGAAGCGGTGCCCCTTCGGCGTCCCGGTCGTGGAAAATATGCGCCGGGCCGCGGAGATGTTCGGAAATTGACCAGTATCAGCGCACGGATGGGCGGAACTGCCGGTCCGTGCGCTTTTTGCTTGCCTTTTCAGAAGACAGACGGTAAAATAGTCCTCAAAGAAAAGCCGGAGTGCGGAAAGGCGGCGAATCCATGTACAATCCTCAGCTGGAGACCTTCCTCCGGGTGGCGGATGCTGGGAGCTTCAACAAGGCGGCGGAGGAGATGTTCATCACGCCGCCGGCGGTCATCAAGCAGATCTCCTCTCTGGAATCCACTCTGGACCTGAAGCTGTTCATCCGCAGCCCCAGGGGGCTGAAGCTCACCAAGGCGGGCGAGTCCCTGTACCGGGACGCCCAGTATGTCATCCAGTACTGCAAGGACTCGGTGGTGCGGGCCAAGAACGCCGCGGAGGAGGGGGACAAGGTCATCCGCATCGGCACCTCCCCCATGACGCCGGGGCAGTTCCTGCTGGATCTGTGGCCCAGCCTCCACGAGCACTGCCCGGACATCAAGTTCCAGCTGGTCCCGTATGAAAACACGCCGGAAAACACCCGGGAAATTTTGCGGAATCTGGGGCAGAACATCGACATCGTGGCCGGTCCCTTTGACCAGCGGGCGCTGGAGCTGTGGCAGTGCTCCGCTCTGGAGCTTTCCCGGGAGCCGATCCGGTGCTCCGGTGCTCCATGTCCGTTTACCACCCCCTGGCGGCCAAGGACCGGCTGACGGTTTAGGATCTGCACGGAGAAAATGTGCTGATGATCCGCCGGGGCTGGAACCGCTATCTGGATCAGATGCGGGACGAGCTGTGGCAGGATCATCCCCAGATCCGGATCGTGGACTTCGACTTCTTCAGCATCCAGGTGTTCAACCAGTGTGAAAACTCCAAGGACATGATGATGACCGTTGACAACTGGAGGAACGTGCACCCCCTGCTGAAGACCCTCCCCGTGGACTGGGACTACACCATCCCCTTCGGCCTGCTCCACGCCCCCAGACCCACAGCTGCTGTCAAACGGTTCCTGAGCGCGACGAGGACGGTGTTTTCCCTTTGATCCCGCTCCGCGGGCTGTAACAGAAAGGTATATACCCCATAACTTTTCGAGACTTCTCCGGAAGTCTCGATTTTTTTATAATAGCCCCAGAGCAGCTGATATGAGGGGAGAGAACGATGCGCAACTTTATTTTTGAAAACGGGACGCGGCTCATTTTCGGGGCCGGGTGCCTGAAGGAATATCTGGCCAGTTTTCTGGAAAGATACGGGCCGAATTTGCTGCTGGTCACAGACGGCAGCGGCGGGGGAGCGCGGTGCAGGGCACAGGACGAAGTGTCCCGGCTGCTTCGCACGGGGGGAAAGACCGCGGTGGAGTGCTGGGTCCGCCCGCCCTGCCCCAGCAGCAAGGAGGCCCGGCAGGCGGCCCGCCTGTGCCGGGAACACCATGTGGACCTGATCCTGGGGGTGGGCGGCAGCGCCGTGCTGGACTGTTGCAAGGCGGCTTCCCTGGCATCGGTGTGCCGGGGAGACCTGTGGGAGGATTTTTGGGCCAGCCGGGGCGTGGTGGATCTGCCGCCGCTCCCTGTGGGTCTCGTCTCCACGGCGGTGGAGGTGGGGGCGGTCAACGGCGCGGCCGGACTGATCCGCAACGGCAGGTGCGTCTGGCAGGACTACCCCCCGTGCGACCCCGGATTTGCCCTGCTGGACCCGGCCTACACCCTGACGCTGCCCCGGATGCAGGTGCTCTCCGGCGCCTTCGACACCCTGAGCCATGCCATGGAGACCTACTTCGGCCGCTCCGACCGGGACAACGTATCCGACGAGGTGGCGGAGGCCGTCATGCGCAGCACCGTCACCAATATGCGGACGCTGCTGGGGGATCTGAACGACTACACCGCCCGCAGCAACCTGATGTGGACCTCCGCCATGGCGGAGAACGGCATTTTGAAGGTGGGCCGCCTGACGGACTTTGAGTGCCACCAGATCGAACACCAGCTGGGGGCCTATACCGACTGCAACCACGGCCAGGGGCTGGCGGTGATCCACCCGGCCTACTACCGGCACATCTACAAGAGCGCCGTGCCCAAGTTCGCCCGGTTCGCCCGGAACGTCTGGGGCATCGACCCCGCGGGCAAGACCGAGGAGGAAGCGGCCCAGGCAGGTATCCTGGCGCTGGAGGCCTTCATCCTGGAGTGCGGCCTGCCCACGAAGCTGTCTCAGCTGCGCTCCAGGGCAGAGATCACCCCGGCGCTTCTGCGGCAGGTGGCGGACAGCTGCAACCTGCTGCCCAATGGATACAAGCAGCTCACCCACGACGAGGTCTACGACATCCTGATGGAGTGTCTGTAAGGAAGGGCTTTGCCCGCTGGTGTCCCGCCTTCCGTTCGGACGCTCACAGGCGATGCGCTGTGCCGAAAGCCCGCCTCAGGGGAGCCCCCGGCTGATCCGGAAGAAAAAAGAGGGCGGTATATCCATACGGATATGCCGCCCTCCTCTGTGTGGACGCGCACCGGGGGAGACCGTTCCCGCCCGGTGCGCGTTTTTTATGGGATTTCTTCCGGTGCACGGAGCTGTCCGGCCGCCCGAGCGGGGCGTCAGTTCTCCGAGCCCTCCTGCAGGGATTCCACCAGGGCGTCCGCCAGCTTATCCAGCTCTGCGGCCTTGTCCGCCTGGAGGGAGGAGGCCAGGGACAGCCGCTCGTTGAGCACCGTCATGTTCTTGAGCTCCTCGTCGATGAAGGCCTGCATCAGGTCTCCGGACTTGCAGGCCCAGGAGCCGTTCTCGATGATGGCGAAGGTGCGGTTCTGGAGGTTCAGGGCCTTCATGTCCTCCAGATAGCTCTTCATCACCGGGTAGATGCCTAAGTTGTAGGTGACGGAGGCCAGGACGATGTGGCTGTACTTGAAGCTCTCGGCGATCAGGTAAGACACGTGGGTGTTGGACACGTCGTACAGGGCCACGTCGGTGACACCCCGCTCGCAGAGCTTGGCGGCCAGTGCCTGGGCGGCGGCCTCGGTGTTGCCGTACATGGAGGCGTAGACGATCAGGACGCCCTTGACCTCCGGCTCATAGCGGCTCCACTTGTCGTACTTGTCGATGAAGTAGCCCAGATCCTTCCGCCACACGGGACCGTGAAGGGGGCAGATGTACTTGATCTGGTCCAGGATGCCGCCGGCCTTGCCCAGCAGCAGCTGGATGTGGGGGCCATACTTGCCCACGATGTTGGTGAGGTACCGGCGGGCCTCGTCGATCCAGTCCCGGTCGAAGTTCACCTCGTCGGCAAACAGCTTGCCGTCCAGGGCGATGAAGGACCCGAAGGCGTCGGCGGAGAAGAGGACGCCGTTGGTGGTGTCGAAGGTCACCATGGCCTCGGGCCAGTGGACCATGGGAGCGCCCACAAAGGTGACGGTGTGGTCGCCGAAGGAATAGGTGTCGCCCTCCTTGACCTGGATGCACTCGTGGCCGTCCACATGGAAGCCGAACTGGCGCATCAGCATGAAGGCCTTCTCTGTGGAGATGATCCGGACCTTGGGATAGCGCAGCAGGATCTCCTCGATGGAGGCGCCGTGGTCCGGCTCCATGTGGTTGATGACCAGATAGTCCAGAGGCTTTCCGTTCAGCAGGTATTCGAGGTTCTCCAGCAGCTGGCGGCAGGCGGACCAGTCCACCGTGTCGAACAGGACGCTCTTTTTGTCCAGCAGCAGATAGGCGTTGTAGCTGACCCCCTTGGGGATGGGATGGATATTCTCAAACAGAGCCAGGCGGTGGTCGTTGGCGCCGACCCAATAGAGATTTTCAGTAACAGTTCTCACACAATGCATGCAGAAATCCTCCTTTACTCACAGATGACGGGCCGTTACGCCTCGATGAACTGGTCCCTGGGCTCCGCGCACTCCGGGCAGACCCAGTCCTCCGGCAGCTTTTCAAACAACGTGCCGGGGGCGATGTCACCGTCCGGATCGCCCAGCTCGGGGATGTATTCATAGCCGCAGCCGCCGCAGACGTACCGCTTGCCGATGGGCTCCGGCTTGGGGAGGCGGGGCCGCTTCATTTTGACCATGGGCGGCGCGGGCTGCTTCTCGCCGGTGTCCAGGGCGGCGGTCAGCAGGGGCAGGATCTCGTTCACGTCCCCCACGATGCCGTAGTCGCAGTTCTTGAAGATGGGGGCGCCGGCGTTGGTGTTGATGGCCACGATGGTGGAGGCGTCCTTGATGCCCTTCAGGTGCTGCACCGCGCCGGAGATGCCGCAGGCGATGTACAGGTTGCCGGTGAACTTCTGGCCGGACATGCCCACATAGCGGTTCAGGGGCACGTATTTCAGCGTCTCCGCCACCGGGCGGGAGGAGCCGATGGCCGCGCCGGCGGCTTTGGCCAGATCCTCGATGAGCTTCATGTTCTTCTTGTCGCCGATGCCCTTGCCAGCGGAGACCACCCGCTCCGCCTGGGCGATAGGGGTGTCCAGAGGGATGCCCACAGTGAAGTCGTGACCGTCCTTCTTCAGGTGCTCCACCAGGGCGGCCACCTGCTCGGCGGGGGAGCCGTCCCGCAGGATGACCTTCTTCCGCACACCGGTGATGGGGGCGGGCTTCTTGGGCTGGCTGGAGGAACCGCCCGCACTCTTGGGGGGCTTGCCCAGGATGTGGGAGGCGATGACCACCCGCTGGATCTCGTTGGTGCCCTCGTAGATGGTGGTGATCTTGGCGTCCCGGTAGGCCCGCTCCACCTCCATGCCCTTCATGAACCCGGCGCCGCCGTGGATCTGCAATGCGTCGTTGGTGACCTCCAGGGCGATGTCGGAGGCATACATCTTTGCCATGGCGGACTCCATGCCGTAGGGGGCGTGCTCCTCCTTCAGCTCGGCGGCGGAGTACACCAGGAACCGGGCGCAGCGGAGCTTGGTGGCCATGTCGGCGATCTTGAAGGAGATGGCCTGCTGGAAGCCGATGGGCTTGCCGAACTGGATGCGCTCCTTGGAGTAGGCCACGGCGGCGTCATAGGCCCCCTGGGCGATGCCCAGGGCCTGGGCCGCGATGCCGATGCGCCCGCCGTCCAGGGTGG
>DWXY01000102.1 GCA_019118935.1 Candidatus Oscillibacter pullicola | reverse complement strand
AGGGATGATAGACCTCTTTGGCGCGTTGGCTTATCACAGTAGCCTTTTGCTAATTGGTATTTGCACTATCGCCCCTTCACACCAGTTGTTCTTACGAATGTTCGGATGAAAAGGCCTCTCTGCAAGAATTGCAGAGGGAATTTTTCTCAGCCGAGATTCTACAAAAGGGAAAAAGAAATCAATTATTCAAGGGGGAAAGCAGCCTACCGCTCGCACATCCGGCGGTAGAAGTCCTCCGCCTCCTGAAGGCTGGCAGTGCGGTGGTGGATGGGGAGCGCGTTCCAGACGACATCGTGGTACCGAGCCGGCGGGTTATCCCGCAGTCGGCTGTCGATGATGGAGATGAGGCCCGTGTCCGTGAAATTGCGGATGAGCCGCCCGATCCCCTGCCGGAGCTTGATCACCATCTCCGGGACCCGCACCTCCATCAGGGGATCCGCAGAGATGGACGCCTTGTATTCGATGATGGGATCCGGGGTGGGGAAGGGGAGACGGAAGATCACCACGTGGGACAGGCTCTTCCCCTCGATGCTGATCCCCTCCCAGTAGGCGCCCGCCCCCAGCAGCACAGAGTCAATATCCTCCCGGAACGCCTGGAGCACCCGCTCCTGTGAGGCCCCCTGTTCCTGGATCAGCACTTGATAGGGGAGCTCCTCTTCCCGCAGCGCCGCATAGACCTCTTCCATATCCGCCTTGGAAGTGAAGAGCACCAGGGCCCGGCCGTGGGAAATCCGAAGGACCTGAAGCAGCCGCTGGACACCCTGCTGAATAAATGCCTCGTGTTCCCGAGTCGGGTGCGGCAGGTCCTCGCAGTAGTAGATCAGCCCGTGCTGGTCATAGGGGAATGGAGACGGCTTCGGCTCCGCGAGGACTCCCTGGCCGCCCGTGGGAAAGCCCGTGTTATTGACAAAATAGGCGTACTGGTGTTCCAGATCCCCGTCACTGCCGCTGGTCAGCGTGGCGGAGGTCAAGATCGACTGGATGCCGCCGCGGAAGTACAGGCGGCTGATGATGTCCCGGGTGTTTTTGGGGCAGGACACCAGCTCCGCGGCGTTCCCCCGCCGCTCCAGCCAGAGAAGCCGGTTGTCCAGATTTTGGACCAGCGCCGCAAAGGATTTGCTGGCGGCCTCCAGTTCGTCGGATGCGATGTCGGCGTCCGTCCGCAGGCGGTTCCGGGTGCTGTAGATCTGTACGGAGCCGGAGAGGCCCGCGAGCTCCCTGGACACTGCCCTGATCTGGCGGATCGCCTCCGGCGTGTCGCGGAAGAAAAACCGCTCCGCATAGCGCAGGTCCCGCTCGGATGACGTGATCTGCTGCTGCATCTGCCCGTTCAGCGTGTGATACAGGGCCCTGACCGCATCCTCCGCCTGGCCTGCCTGGACCTGCAGGACCTCCAGCTCCGCGTCATGGAACGAGCGGATGCTGGCGCGGATGATGCCGATGAGCTGGCGCTGCCCAAAGCGCTCAGTCGTGGCGGAGCGGACCTTGTCCTCCAGGTTATGGGCTTCATCCACCACGGCCAGCTGGACGGAACTGCTCATGAGCCCCTCCAGGTCCCTGGAGCGGTGCAGCAGGTGGGCCGTGAGGAAGTCCTGGTTGCAGATGATCACGCCGCTGGTATAGCGCAGATCAACGCGCAGCTGGTCATATTGGCAGTCATCCCGGAAGGGACAGTTCCGGCAGCTCCGGCGGCCGAACCGCACGACATTGATCTGATCCCAGACAGCCGAGGGGATCTGGTATGGAAAGGACCGCCGGTCCTGGCAGCCATCGTCGATCTGGGCCTTGAGCCGGGCTGCCACCTGCCCCTGGGGAGAATGGAAATACGCATCCGCCCGCCGCAGGCAGAGATAGTGGCTCTGGCCCTTGGCCAAGAGCACTGTCGGATCGACACCCAGCATCGGCTTCAGCCGCTCGACGTCTTCCATCAGCTGCTCCTGCAGGGCAATCGTGGACGTGGCGATGGCAACTGGCAGATGGGTCCGCTGGTTGTAGAGCAGCAGGGGGACCAGGTAGGCATAGGATTTCCCGACACCGGTCCCGGCCTCCACAGCGAGGTGCTGCCCATTGCGGATGGCATCCAGGACCTCATAGGCCATGTCCTGCTGCTCTTCCCGGGTCTCCAGTCCGTATTTCCCCGGTGCGTCATCCCAAAAGAAGTCGGAGACGGCGGTGCCGATTTCATAGATGGCCTGCCGCATCCGATCACGGGCCTGGCCTGGATTTATAAATGTAGGATACTGGGGAATCAATCTGAGATCAGCTCCCTGAGAGAATATCTGATAAGAGGAAAGAGATATCCCTATTGTAGCAGGAGAAGCGTTTGGTGTCCAGCGGCGATCCGATCTGGAGCGGCTGCTCCTTTGCGGGGCAAGAGGGAAGATGGGAGCTCCGCAACGATGGCTGTTTTGAATGCAGCTGTTTTGGCACAGAACGATATGGATGGTCTTCCTGCTCGGGCTTGCAGGGACATGCGGAGAATCCTGTGGGAGGACCTTCCCATCGAGACGGCAAGGTGTGCAAGCCATTCAGCCAACAGCTTGTTCCTGTGCTGCGAAGATTGGAAAAAAACACGAAATATCTGAAAAAATTCCGATTTTGGCATTTTCGCTGATATTCTTCGGGCATCAGTGCCATGCTATCCTTACCAGTGTCAGGAGGCGGCATATATGGTCCGGCGCACAGCGTATTTACAGCAGCTGCTGTCCTGGAAAGACGAACAAGTCATCAAGGTGATCACCGGCATCCGGCGCTGCGGGAAGTCCACGCTGCTCCGGCAGTACCAAGAACTGTTGCAGGAGCGGGGCGTGGGGGAGGAACAGATCATCTCCATCAACTTTGAGGAGCTGGAGTATGAGCCGCTGCTGGAGTACCACGCTCTGTACCAATATGTGAAGGAGCGGCTCTGCCCCGATAAAATGACCTATGATACCATAATTGTTTGCGGCGGAGCCTTTCGGCTCCGCTCTTTTTTCGTGAAGGCTGAAAATGTGTGCAAACGCATGGAACCCCCTGCACACCACCGGCTTCCCCGTTGTCGGCCTGAGAATTCCGGCCCGGAAACGCTGCGCCGTGGGGAAGCTGGATCCTGTCCGGAGCCATGGCTGGGATTCCTCCGGCGATGTCTCGGCCGGTTTCCGGCCGCCACACCGCAGGGGCGCCAGGTTCTGCCGTGCAGCCGTCATCCGCCAGACACCATGCGGAAGGGCCGCCCCCAAAGAGGGGAGTTCCGCAAGGGCCTCCCGGAACCGAAGGCGGCAGCGATCATCTTGTTTGCCGCGGTGTGCGGGTGACCGTACAGCCCCTTCAGGAGGCGCGTCGATTGGGTTCCCCCGAGCTTGGGCCGCAGGCCTGGAGGAATGCCGGATTGCGGCGCAGGCGGCTGGCGGCCCGGGAGATCCAGGCGCCCACATGGTTGGGCTTGACCCCATACAGCGCGGCGATCTCCCGGCCGCTGAGGCCCTTTGCCTTGAGCTCCAGCGCCTCGATGCCGAGGCGCACCACGCCGGAGGACTCCGCGCGGGCCTCATGAAGCGCCCGAAACAGGTCCTCCTGCCGGAGCTTTTTCAAAACGGCCTCCTCGGTCTCACAGGCCGGCGCACGAGCATCCTCCGGTTCCGTGAGAAGCGGCAGCGGCGCATTCTCCCGGCAGAGCGACCTGCAGTAGCTCAGCAGGCCGTTTCGGACAACCGTGCGCGCATACGCGCCAAAACCCGCGGGGTCCCCTTGGTAGGTGGCGGCGGCGCGGCAGAGATGCACGCACCCCTCCTGATAGACATCGCTGTAGCCCAAGCCGCAGACCTGCGGATTGAGTTTGATGTGGTCGATGATCACCCAGTTGACCACAGAGAGATAGTGTTCCACCAGCTGCTGCTGTTCCGGTGTCAGCGAGATCATATCTTTCATTTCAACGCCTCCTTTCGTCATGCTGCCCGGCCGGCCGGCGGCCTGTCGGCGCACAGCTCGATGACTTTGTCGCATTGGTGGTGAGAGAAGCAGGCGATATGGGCCTGCGCGTCCGGAACACCCAGGGCACCTGCCAGCCAGCGGTAGGCCTCTTTCTTGGTCAGGGGCCCCTCCCGCCAGAGCCGGTCAAATGCATGATGCGCGGCAATCCGCTTGCGGCGCAGTGCTGGATCTGCCAGGGTGCCCATGGGCAGATGGCTGGCCTTGTGCGTACTGACATAGGCATTGCAGACGGGATACCTGGAGCAGGCATAGTAGAGCGCCTCCGGATCCAGGGCCTGCTCGCGGAAGAGGTCGCGCCCCCGCCGGCGCACGGCGGGCGCCCCACAATAGGGGCAGTGTATGTGAAGCCGTTTCATACGGTTCGCCTCCCATGTGAAAAATGATCAGAAGGATGGAGGACAGCTCTGCCTGCAGTTCTTGCAGGGCAGCAGCTGGGAGACTGCCATGCGCGAGACACCGCAGTCACGGCTGGATGAGCAGAGCCAAAGCATTTCCCGGCGGTACATCCCTTCAAAATCACATCTCCGGATGCGGCTGCTGCATTCCGCCGGGTCGATCCGCTCCCCGCTCAGCGCCTCAAAGAGATCGGCCGGGAGCAGCACTGGTTTTCCGGTGCCGTCGATGGTAAAGAGGAATCCGGCACATGGGGAGCCCATCACGCAGGCGGTGCCGCAGCTCTCGATGAACACGGCGTTGCGCCAATTCCCATCCGCCAGGATGAGAAATCTGGCGAGTGTGCAGGGATGCTCGGACATACGGATACCTCCAAATCCTTCTTAATTTCATTACGCCCATGTTTCCGGTGGATTCCGCCCCTTTAAAATGTAAAACTTTTATGAACCACAGAACGGGGATGCACATGGGAACGGAAAATCGACTGCCGCCCTGACAGAAAGCTCTTGTATTTGCGCCATGGAGTGGGTATAATATGTTCAAATCACAATTTACTAAATCACGATTTGAATATGAAAGGAGCGCTGCCTGTGTTCGTAGGTCGTGAGCAGGAGCTTCGTTTCCTGGAGAGCAAGTATCATGCTGCCG
>DWXY01000101.1 GCA_019118935.1 Candidatus Oscillibacter pullicola | reverse complement strand
ATGGTGCCGCCATAGCCAGAGTCCACAGAAAGTTGTACTCCGTATGCCAGCAACGCTGCCCCGATACCGCGATATTTTCGACGATGTACCAATGTGGGGTTGCTGCGAGGGGCACTCTCAATGTACTCGATATAGATCAAATATCCGTCCGGTAGATCCCGATAGGCGGCCAAGCCGACCAACTCGCCGGTAGCAGTGATTTTCAATGCGAACTTCTGAAGCAGCGGGTCCTGAATATATTCGGACATCCAGTTGGTCTGCCAACCATCCTGCACGGTAAGGCGAAAGTCAGGATCGGTGGCCGGAAGGATCTCTGCCAGAGCCTCCTGATTGCAAGAGAGGTCGATCACATAATATGCGGGATACATGAGATATCACCTCATTCTGTATATTCAGTGTACCACAGGCGAGGGGAAAAAACAAGCGCAGCAAGACGTATCTCCGCGCCGGAGCGTAGCGTCCCCGGGTCGTTGCTGGCAGCAGGTCGGGGAGGGTAATTTACCCACCCTCAGGTGGGGCAAGCAGAGCGTTTGGCTTGCCACAAGGGCAGCCAAACGCTTTTTGCGGGCTGGCTCCCGCACCCACTTTGGACGGCCCGAGGGCCGAAGGGCAGGGAAAATCTCCTTGTTTGCCCCTGTAAGCTGCTGCGTCGGGCGGATGGGGCGGGGCGGCCTGTGTGGTGCCCGCCGAAGCCATTCTGCGGGCCTTGCTGGTACCGTGTACTGCCGTTCCCTCAAAGTTTACAGCTGCCACAGCGCAGCATCTGTGGTGTGGAGAAACGGTGCGGTAAGCTGACTACACGAGCTTGAAGTTTATTCAACTGGCGGAGATCCGGGAACTGCGGCCTTCAGGTCCGTGGTATTGACTTTCCAAGCGGCTTTTGCAATAATAAATTCCATACAGAGAACGATTTATGTCAGAATAGAGGCGATGCATGTGATCTCGACGCAGGAACTGGAGCATCAGATTCGGGAGAGCGAAGAGCCGGCGGTGCTGTCGGAGGACGTCTTTCTGGTTCCCAATCTCGCCGGCTATTTGAGCGCTCTTCTCCACCGCCATGGATCCACTGTGCAGGAGGTTGTGGTGGGCTGCAACCTGGATCGCAGTTACGGCTATCAGCTGTTCAACGGCACCCGGCGCCCCACCCGGGACTTTCTGCTGCGCCTGGCGCTGCTGCTTCGCCTTTCCGAAGCGGAGGCCCAGCAGCTTTTGAAGATCGCCGGCCGCCAGCCGCTGTATGCCCGAAACCGCCGGGACGCCGCGATCCTGTATGCCCTGACCCACGGTCTGACGGCGGAGGCGGCGGGTGAACTGCTGGAGAGCCTGGGAGAGAGGGGGCTGGCATGAGCGAACGCAGCGATTTCCTGCGCTGCTTCACACCGGTGCCTGAGGGTGCGGCCCTGCCGGAGCGCATTTCGTCGGCATATGACGCCGAGTCCTGCCTGCGCCGGAGGGAGGACGGCGGCTGGACGCTGCGCCTGCGCCGCCGCGCGGACGGCGCCCTGTACGTCCTGAAAGCAGACCCGGCGGGAAACGAGGATCTGCCGGGCGAGTTTCAGATACTCACCAGGCTGTCTCCCCTGCTGTCGGGCGCGGTGCCGGAGCCGGCCGCCTGTTTCCAGGAGGACGGAACGACCTATCTGCTGCGCGCCTTCCTCCCCGGGGAGACGCTGCGGCAGTACCGGGAGCGGGTAGGCGTGTGCCCGGAGGAAACCTGCGTCCGGCTGGGGCAGAAGCTCTGCGCCCTGCTGGAAACCCTCCACGGCCAGGAGCCGCCGGTGATCCATCGGGACATCAAGCCGGAAAATATCATCCTCCTGCCGGACGGCGGGGTGGGTCTCATCGACTTCGGCATTGCCCGGCTGTACAAGGCCGATCAGGATACGGACACCCGCCGCATGGGCACCCGCTCCACCGCCGCCCCGGAGCAGTACGGCTACGCTCAGACCGACCAGCGCACCGATCTATACGCCCTGGGGATGACGCTGATCTGGCTGGCCACCGGCACCTACGAGCGGGAGGCGCCGGCCCAGGCAACGGATCTGTCCCCGTATTTTCGGCAGACCCTGGAAAAGGCCGTATCCTTTGCCCCGGAGGACCGGTATCAGAGCGCGGGGGATTTTTCCACGGCCCTGGCAGGGAAGGCCCCGCCGCCGCGCAGGCGTCGATGGCCGGTCCTGGCGGCGTCTTTGCTGCTGGCGGTCCTGGCCGGCGTGTTCTGGCCGGGAAACGGCGCACCGGCATCCGGCGGGGACGCAGAGGTCCCAGCGGAAGCGGCATTGCCGCAGGAGGTGGAATTCACATCCTCCTCCCTGGAGAGCGCCGTCCGCGCCGCGCTGGACCAGCCGGAGGGACCCATTACGTATGACCAGCTGGCGGAGATCCGGCATCTGGGCATCGTGGGACAGACGGCCTTCGGGCCGGAGCAGGTCTTTGAATACCGGATCAGCTGTTATGTGGATGGGGCCTACATGGACGGGTCCGAGACCGGCGATATCAGCGACCTCTCCCTGCTGGCCCACATGCCGAACCTGGAGGAGCTGTATCTCTGCTGCCAGGAGATCAAGGACATCTCGCCCCTGGCGGAGCTGCCCCTCACTGCCCTGGCCCTGTGTGAGAACAAGATCCTGGACCTGTCGCCCCTGGCGGAGCTGATGGAGCTGGAGACCCTGTACCTGGGCGGCAACCCCGCCACGGATTACAGCGCCCTGGCGGGCCTGACCCGGCTGGAAACGCTGGTCGTCGAGGGGAGCGTCACCGCGGGAATCAACGCGGCGGAGGACCTGACCTTCCTGGACGGGCTGACGCTGCGGCAGCTGGGGCTGGGGCTGACGGTGCCCAAGGACGGGGACTGGTCCCCCCTCACCCGGCAGATCGCCCTGGAGGAGCTGCTGCTGTGGGACCCCGGAGAGGACGCCGTGGCGGCGGCCAACACGCTGTCGGACCTTCGGATCCTGACCATTGGGGATTATTACGCCCCGGACCTGACGGGCCTCACCGGCCTTGCGGGGTTGGAGGTGCTGAATATCCACAAGGGCGGCATGGAGAGCCTGGAGGGCATCCAGTCCCTGACGCGGCTCTACACCCTGTCGGTGGGGTTCAACGCCGTGACGGACCTGGGCCCTCTGGCGGGGCTGCCGCAGCTGAACTATGTGCAGCTGGAAGAACTGGCCATTGCGGACTTTTCTCCGCTGGCCCAGTTGCCGGCCCTGGAATACGTGGTGGTGCCCCAGGCCCAGGGGGCGGCGGTGGAGGCGGCCTGCCCCGGCCATGCCTTTGAGCTGCGGACCTACTGACCAGACGGAAAAGTGTGCAGGCCTGCACACCAAAAAAGACCGGAATCGTGGTACGATGACCATGATTCCGGTCCCTTTTTTTGGCAGGGAGGACAGCCTCGGTACGCCGACGGCGGCCTCTGTGTTTTACCCAGTCCGTGAAATCAGGAGGAAGAAATGATGCGGAAAATGAAAAAATGGTTCAGCGGGTTCCTGTGTCTGACGCTCTTGCTGGGGCTGCTGCCCACGGCGGCGTGGGCGGCGGAAGACGCGGAAACGCCGCTGGAGGAAACCGACCAAGTAACTCTTTCAGAAGATTTAGCTAGGGCCTCTTATGAGGACAATACGGTTGTCACCCGGGCCATTCTGGCGGAGCTGATCTATCAAAACGAGACGTTGCAAGGCGTGATTGGTACAAACACGTCAGCGTTTGGCTTCAGCGATATCAGCGGCCTTTCCCAAGAACAGCAGGACGCTATCAACGCCATGGCAAACGCCCGCTTCATCAGCGGCATCGGGCTGGATACAAGCGGCGATCCATTATTCAGCCCGTCAACGGAAGTGACCCGGGCGGATGCGGCGGTGATCTTCTGGAAACTCACCGGCAGCAAGCAAGTGCCCCTGGATACGCTTTCGTTCACGGATGTATTTGCCACCGACTGGTACGCCCCGGCTGTGGCGGCCATGTACTCCGCCGGCCTGATTAACGGTTATTCAGATGGGACCTTCAATCCGGTTGGAACAGCGACAAATCCCAGCCGGATTACTGTGCAGGAACTAAACGTACTCATCGGCAGATGCACTGGTACAGCGGCAGGCGAATATACAACACCCGCTGACTTTGCTGAACTTCCCACCGCCGCCACCCGGCTGGGGATGCTCATGAAGGCCTATGAGCGGTACAAGTACAGCCCCCTGGCCACTGTAACCGCAGAAGAAATCGACTATGCCGATATTGACGCCTGCACAAAGGAAGAGCAGGAGGCGATCCAGTTCTTTACCTCCCGCGGCGTGGTCAGAGGCTACAACCCCGCGAACAACAGTGGCGTCAACCTGTTCGGTCCCTATGACGCCGTCTCCAACCTCCAGGCCGCTATGTTCCTCTATCGGTGCGCGATCACGTTTGATCCGGACAGTGTAACGGGCGAACAGGGAACGGAAACCCTGGAGGCCCAGGCGGTCTCTTACGCCCTGGATGTCCCGGGCAGTGCTGAAGAGACGATTAACGCGGCGTGGGCGCTGTTTGCGGAAGAAATGGGAGAAGAAAGCGCCAGCACATATCAAGACGATCCCGACACGGCGATCCTTGCCGAAGACGTGGCGGCCCTGACCGAGGCCCTGGTGCCCAAGGCTCCCGAGATCACCATTGCGGATGGCCAAGCCACCATCACCGCCGAAGATGACGCGGTGATCTACTACACCACCGGTGACATCGATCCCACGGTTGAGAGCGCGCGATATACAGGCCCCATTGATGTCACACAGGGAACCACCGTCAAGGCCGTGGCAGTGAAAAACAGCCTGTACAGCGAGGTTGCCGCCGAAAACGGTGAGACGGCCACCGTTGCCACCAACGAAGAATTTTTGGAGGCGGCCCAGAACGCAAATGTGACAAAGATTATCGTCGCCAACAGCATGATCGTTGACGCCACGCCGGACACAGCAGCAACAATCTCAAAGATTACGACCGACGCGGAGATCGAGATCGCCGGGAATTGCAAGTTCAGCATCGCGGCGGACACTTGCCTGGTCAGCACCGCCGGAGTGGGGCAGTTCCACTATGAGACGATTCCCGCTCAGGGCAACGAAAACTATGACCGGCTGGCCGGAGACGAGGTGTTCTTCCTCCTCAAATTGACGGACGTCGGCGGATACTACCGGGAGCTGTACGGCAGCGCAGAAGCCGCCAAGAATGCGCTGACCGGTGCAAACGATTGGTATGTGGCCGTCATCCCTGCATGTGAGATGACGTTTTCCGAGGGTGAGACGCTCCAGCTCCAGGGACTGTATCTGGGCACCGGGGCCGTCATCACCCTGGAGAGCGGCGCTGGTCTGGAATGCGGGTCTGTCATGGAACCCACGAATGGGACTCCCGGCCAGCTGCGGGTCACCACCCTCGACCAGTTGGACGCGGCCTCCAACATTGAGGGACTTTCCGAAATTGTTGTCGCCGGCGATATCACCGTCGACAGATTCATCTCCGTTCCCCAGGCGCTGTCTGTTGATGTTGATGCGGGAGGTAAACTGGCCGTCGAGAACGGCGAATACGCCACCGATATCAGAACGCTCGATGGTGTTACCATTCCCGATGATTATAAGGCCTCCCCCCTCCATAAACGCACGGACGACCCGGATTACGGCGGCAACGACGGCGTGGACAATTATGTGGTGGTCTACCGGATCATAAACGACGCCAGTGAGCTGCAACGAGCCCTTGGCGACGGCGAAGGGGTCTATTTCGCGGAGAACATGGATATCCCCGCGGGGATTACCCTCAGTACCCCGGTGGAGATCGGCACAGGCATCAAGCTGACGCTGGGAGGCCCGATCTACCTGACCGCCAAATTTCACCGCTTCGGATATGAGCACATCGGGCGGGTCGATCAGGAGAACTTTGATCAGCTGGCCGCCGACGGCATCCAGTTCCTGATCGACATCGGCAATGAAGAGGCCAATGACAGCAACCGGGAGCTGCGCCCCTCCGCCCTGTATGCCGATCTGGGCGTAGACAACTGGGACACGGCGATCCTGAGCGGCGTGGTGACCAGCCTGACGGAATTTGGGATCTCCAACGAGCGGACGGTGATCATCAACCAGCCCGTCCGCGCGGGAGTCATTCAGGTGTACGGAAACCTGGTCCTTCTGGACGGCGGCTCCTTGATAGCCGACTACATCTATGTATTTGACGGCGGCCGGGTCTATAAGGCCAGCGCCGATCTGACGCTGGAGGGCTATGACGGCACCGTCATCGTGCCCGACAGCGGCGATGACGATAACTCCGGCAGCTCCGGCGGGTCCGGTTCCTCCGGCGGCTCCAGCTCCTCCAACACCACCACGGAGCGCAACCCCGACGGCTCCACCACCACGACCACCACCAATCCCTCCACCGGCACGGTGACGGAGACCACCCGGAACCCGGACGGCTCCCGGGAGGTGGTGGAGACCCAGACCGACGGCACGGTCACCACGACCACCACTGACACCGCCGGCAACCGCACCCAGGTGGTGGAGAACGCCGACGGCTCCTCCACTACCACCATTGACCGGGCGGACGGCACCGCCTCCTCCACCACCGTCACAGAAAGCGGCCAGGTGGAGGCCAGCGTCACCCTGTCCCGGGACGCCGTGGAGACGGCGGAGGCGGACGGGCAGGCGGCGGCCCTCCCCATGCCCAGCGTCCCCGTGACCCGTGACCAGGACAGTGCCCCCACCGTCACGGTGGAGCTGCCTGCCGGCATCACCACCAGCAGGGTGGAAATCCCCGTGGAGGACGTGACCCCTGGCACCGTGGCCGTGGCGGTCCTGCCGGACGGCACGGAGCAGGTCATCCGCACTACCCAGAGCACGGAGAACGGCCTGGTCCTGACCGTTGAGGGCGAAGTCACCGTGAAGATCGTGGATAACTCCACGGACTTCACCGATGTGCCCGACAGCTATTGGGCGGCCGACGCGGTGGCCTTCGTCTCCGCCCGGGAGCTGTTTAACGGCACCTCCGCAGAGACGTTCTCCCCCAACGCGCCCACCACCCGTGCCCAGCTGATGACCGTCCTGGCCCGGCTGGACGGCGTGGACGCCAGCGGGGCAAGCTCCCTGCAGCAGGGGATCGCCTGGGCGGTGGAGAACGGTGTCTCCAATGGCAGCGACCCCAGCGCCGCCATCTCCCGCCAGCAGCTGGTGACCATGCTGTACCGCTATGCCGGAAGTCCCGCCACAGAGTACGCCCTGGACTACCCGGACGCGGCGCAGGTGTCCGGCTACGCGGCGGACGCCATGCGGTGGGCAGTGGGGAACGGCATCCTCAACGGCACATCCAGCGGCACGCTGAACCCCTATGGCACCGCCACCCGCTCCCAGATGGCCGCGATCCTGATGCGCTACTACGCGTTGATGGAGTAATCCCCGTCTCGGACCTGCGGCATCCCCCGTCCCATGGGGCTGTTCTGATAAGAGGCGATTCATAATAGAGAAATACCGCCGTGCGGAGAACCTTCTCCGCACGGCGGTATTTTTAAACTCCGGATAAACAGACCAGCCGCCGTTTCAGCGGGGCTGGGCCTATGCCCGGCCATAGACTCAGCGGCCTGCTGGATTTTGATATGCCGGTAACAAAGAAGAAGCCATTTTTCCTCTGTCATTGAGACCCCAACAATTCCTGCCTCGCTTGCCCCTGTGAGCCGCTATGTGCCCCGATTGCGAATGGGGCAGAGTCCCTGTCCCTCCCGGCGGGTGTGGGCCGGATTTGGGCCGCTGTTCGCGGATTTATGAATGGGCACTTCTGGTCCTGCTGATGGCTCTGTGGAGGACGAAAGAAAGAGCAGGAGAAAGAACCGGCGCTTTTGTGGCGCCGGTTCGCTCACAACTGCCCGCAGTGCGGGCAGTTGCGGGGTTTTGAAAGGGCGTTCTTCTGCCTGTGAAATTGAGGCGATGACGCTCTTTTCTGCCAAATTCAGCTGCCTTCTTAGAGCCGCAAGAACTATCCGGGGCGTTCCTGGGCTATTTGAACGATTTAAGCACGAATAAGCTCGCGGAACTTGCAGGGCCAAAAAGAAAGATACGGCCCGCGCCCTCGACAGCCAACTTGTTACTTTTCTGATAATAGATGCCGTGTCCCCTGGATATTGGACCATCATCGTGGTATGTTGAGTCGCTGACAAGGAGGCGGCAC
>DWXY01000100.1 GCA_019118935.1 Candidatus Oscillibacter pullicola | reverse complement strand
CATCTGTGGGGGACGGGCGGTAAAGCATGGACATACGAATATAAATACCGCCGGGGCGGCAAAACCCTGTGCGCGTTATACGCAAGGGAAAACTGTGTAGGATTCCTGGTGATCTTCGGAAAAGACGAGCGGTCTGAATTCGAGACAGAGCGGGATCTTTACGCAAAGGAAGTGCAGAAGGTCTATGATGAGACGCAAACGTATCACGATGGGAAATGGATGATGTTTGAGCCGACAGACACGTCCTTGTTTGGGGATTTTATCAGACTGCTGCGGGTCAAAAGGCAACCAAACAGAACATAGCGGGTGGGCGACTTCCTATTTGTCGATCAGCAGCGGAACTGAATCACCCATTTGTCTGAAAGAATCAGAAAAGGAGAGGGCCTCGCTGTGCGCGGCCCTCTCCTTTTCGGTTCTTGTGTTCACCGCAGCAGCGGCAGGCTGCCGGTCAGCCGGTCCACCTGATGCCGGGGGCCCAAAAGGGCCAGGCCCAGGTATCGCAGATCCTCCGGCCCGGTACGAGCCATTTTTTCGATGAACTCGCCGTAGGTCCGGCAGCTCTGGGCCAGGTCCGTGAAGTCCACAGCAGCCACGTCTGCAAATTCCGGCTCTGCCAGCTGCCGCCGCAGGGCCTGAAAAGTCTCCGGCCCGCCGGAGAGCACCGGCACCGGCGTGCGGATGATCCCGGAGTGGAGAGCTCCGGCACCGTCGGTCACGTCCTCCCCTACCAGATCCGGCCGCAGCCGGCCCCATGTGATGCCCAGGATGGCCGCTGTGTTGGCAGCGAGGCCCCGGGACATGGCCTCATCAATCACCAGGACGCATTTGTCCAGTTCCTGTCTCATGGTGTGTTCCCTCTTTCCAATGGAGTTTGCCTTCAGAGAGAAGCAGCCCGATCAGGGTCAGCGCCGTCCCGGCCCCAGTCATCCAGGTGAAGGGCTCCCGCAGGATCAGCACGGAGGCCGCCACTGTGATCACCGGCACCAGATAGATGTACACGCTGGTCTTCACCGCCCCCAGCACCTTCACCGCGAAGTTCCAGGTGACGAAGCACAGGGCCGAGGCCCCCAGCCCCAGGAACAGCAGGTTCCCCAGGTTCACCGGGTCCGCGAGACGCGCGGGCTCCAGCCGGACGCCGGAGACCGACAGCGCCGGCAGCATGAACACCAGCCCGTAGAAAAAGGTCCGCCGGGTGGTCAGGACGGTGGGATGGCCCAGGGCGCTGATCTTCCGGGTCAGCAGGGCGTAACAGGCCCACACGAAGGCGGCCAGCAGCGCCAGCAGGTCCCCCCGGAGGTCCAGCTCCAGGGCGGAGCCGTTGAAGCTGATGAGGCAGATCCCCGCCATGGCCACCGCAAAGCCCGCGAAAAATGTGGGCCGCAGCCGCTCCTCTCCCCGCATCAGGAAATGGGTCAGCAGGGCGGTGAAGCAGGGAGACACGGAGATAATGACCCCCACGTTGGAGGCCATGGTGTACGTCAGGGCGATGTTCTCCAGCAGGTAGTACAGGCACACGCCGCACAGCCCCGCCAGGGCAAACAATCCCTCCTGCCGCCGGGTGACGCCCCGCAGGCGGCGGGGGCAGACTGCCAGCAGCGCCAGAAAGCCCATCACGAACCGGATGAACAAGATCTCCACCGGCTGGAAATCCACCAGCAGCACCTTGGTGGAGATGAAGGTGGTCCCCCAGATCACAATGGTCAGCAGGGCCGCCAGATGGCCCCGGGCAGAATTTGTCTCCACGGCTGTGTCATCCTCTCTCCCATTCCTCCCGGAACAGCGCCCGGCAGGCCCCCGGCGTCAGGCCGGTGAAGGCGGTGAAATAGTTGGTGAAATGGCTCTGGTCGGAAAAGCCTGTCTCCACGGCGGCCTCCGCCGGGGAGACGCCCCGCTCCAGCAGGCGCCGTGCCTCGCTGATCCGCACCGCCATCAGATAGCGGTAGGGCGTGACGCCCTTGGCCTTGGCAAAGGCCCGGACCAGGGCGGATTTGCTCAGTCCCGCCTGACGGCTGAGCTCCTCCAGCGTGATGTGCCGGGCATAGCGGCTCCGGATGAACGCACAGGCCCGCTCCACCTCCGCCCGGCAGGCAGGGACCGTTTCCGCCGCCCCGGCGTAACCCGGCAGCAGGCGGTCCCAGGCCAGCAGCAGCGCCTCCTCCCTCCGGAGCTCCGGCTTGTCCCCCAGCACCGCCCGGTGCAGGGCCCGGAGGTAGTCCGCCAGTTCTCCATCCCGGACCACGGCCGTGGAAAAGCCGGGCATTGCCCGGCTGCCCGTGACCTCCTCCGCCAGGGCCAGCATGGTGCTGCGTGGGATATTCAGTCCCCGGTAGTCCAGCGACCCGTCCGCCTGGATGCAGGCATGACTGTCTCCCGGGTTGAACAGCAGCACGTCTCCCGGGCCGATGACCTGCCGCCGGCGGCCGCAGGTGAGGGTCCGAGTCCCCCGCTCCACCACGCCGATCACATAGTGGTCGTGAAAGTGGCTGGGAAAGGGCCTGTCCACCGCCCGGAGGCCGTATGCCTCCAGCCCCAGGGCCGGGTCATATCGGGCGGTCCGCGCCGCTTGTCTCATGGGTCTTCCCTCCTGTCGGCTCCAGTCAGCATACCACCTGAGCGGGGCCGCCGTCTTGTAACATATCCGCGTTTTTCCGCCGTCAGGCGTAATGGTAACGCCGCCGCATCAGCACCAGCAGCACCACCGAGAGCACCGCCCCCAGCAGCTCCGCCGCCGCCACAGACCACCAGACGCCGTCCACGCCGAAGAACACCGGCATCACCAGTACCAGTCCGCCCCGCAGCAGCAGCGTGCGGGTGAAGGCGATCAGGGCCGACAGGGCGCCGTTGCACAGGGCCGTGAAGAAGGCGGAGGCATAGATGTTCAGCCCGCAGAAGAGGTAGCACAGGGCAAAGATCCGGAAGCCGTGGATGGTCAGCTCCAGCAGGTCCGGGTCATAGCCCACGAAAGCCGCGGACAGGGGCCGGCTTAAGAGCTCCGACGCCGCCACCATCACCACGGAGGTGACGGCGATGATGACGCCGCTGCGGCGGAAGACGTTGCGCAGCTCCTTGTGGTTCTCCGCGCCGTAGTGATAGCTGACGATGGGGGCGCTGCCCATGGAGAAGCCCAAGAATGCCGCCACAAACACGAAATCCACGTACATCATCACCGAGTGGGCCGCCACGCCCGGCTCTCCCAGCAGGTCCATCAGCCGGATGTTGTAGAGGATGCCCACCACGGAGGCGGAGATGTTGCTCATCAGCTCCGAGGAGCCGTTGGCGCAGGCGTGGAGCAGTTCCCGGCTGTAAAAGTTCGTCCGCACCAGCCGCAGGCCCTCTCTTCCGGGAAGCATGAAGTACACCACCGGGATGACGCCGCCCACGCAGTAGCCCAGCACCGTGGCCCAGGCCGCGCCGGTGACTCCCATGTCCAGCAGGGCAATGAACACATAGTCAAAGACGATGTTGGTGGCTCCGGCGGCCAGGGAGAGAAACAGCCCCAGCTTGGGCTTCTCCGCCGCGGAGAAAAAGCTCTGGAACGCGCTCTGGAGCATGAACACCGCGCTGCCCGCCAGCAGGATGCGGCCGTAGGCGATGCAGTCTGCCAGCAGCAGGTCGCTGGCCCCGGCAAAGCGCATGATGGGCTCGATGAAGGCGATGGTCACAATGGAGAGCACCACGCCCAGCCCCGCCACGCACCAGATGAAGAGCGTGAAATACCGGGAGGCCAGCTCCGGCTTTCCCTCCCCCAGCGTGCGGGCCACGATGGCACTGCCGCCGGTGCCCAGCATGAATCCGAAGGCGCCGATGATCATGGTGATGGGGAAGGCGATATTCACCGCTGACAGGGCCAGGTCCCCCACCAGGTTGGACACGAACAGCCCGTCCACCACGCTGTACAGCGAGGTGAAAATCATCATGACGATGGAGGGCAGCGTATACCGCAGCAGCCGCCCGTAGGTGAAATGGTCAGAAAGTTTGATCTGCATCTGTTAGTCTCCTATGGAAGTGGTCTGAAGGAAGTTCTCCGTCTCCGCCCGGCAGGCGTCCAGCAGCTTCTGCCCCAAGGCCAGAAGGGTGGCGCGCTCCTCCGCCGTCAGATGGGAGGCCGCGGCGTCCTCCACGCCGAACACCCGATCCACAGTGCGGCGCAGGAGCTCGTCTCCCGTCTCCGTCAGGCAGACCCACTTGTTTTTCAGATTGCCGTCCGTCGCCTCCAGGCGGAGGTATCCCGCCCGCACCAGGTTCTTCAGGGCGGAGTTCACCGTCTGCCTGGGCAGGCTCAGCAGTTCGCTGAGCTGGGTCTGTGTCATCGGCGCCTCCTCCGCCCGCAGGGTGTACAGCAGCCAGAAGGCGCAGTCCGACATGCCGCAGGCTCGGGCCATGCGGTGATACAGCTGGCCGTTCTCATTGTACAGGCGGTTGAAGTCCATCCAGAAGGCCGCCAGCGCTGAAGATTCCATTCCATCCTCCCTTTAGTCCGTTTTCGGACAAATTCCCGGTTCATTATACGCATAGAGATCCGTTCTGTCAATAGAAACCTGTAAAACAGCGGCGGAGTCCGATCGTCCGGCATCGCGCCTTCGTCAAAATATCCCTTGTGTTTTTTCCAAAAATCGCATATCTTAAAAGGGCGAGAGGAGGCGTTTTATGGATTCGGACAAGCTGTTGAATCTGGCCACATCGCTGGGCTGCCTGCTGGCGGAGAGCGGCGCGGAAATCTCCCGGGTGGAGGAGTCCGTCTACCGGCTGCTGCAGGCTTACCAGGGAAAGGACGCCCAGGTGTTTGCCATCCCCAGCTGTTTGATCGTCAGTTTGATGGCGGAGGACGGCCGTCCGGTGACCCGGATGCGCCGGATCGGTGCCCACGGCACGGATCTGGAGCTGCTGGAGAGCTGCAACGCTTTATGCCGCCAGCTCTGCCGCACCGTGCCGCCCCTGGACGAGGCCCGGGCCATGGTGGACCGCCTCCCTGCCTCCTGCCGCCGCCACCGCCCTGCTACGGTGCTGCTTGGCTACGGGATCGCCCCCGCTTTCTTCTGCCCCCTGTTCGGCGGCGGGTTCTGGGACAGCCTGAGCGCCTTCTTCTGCGGTCTGGCGGTGGGCGCCTGCCTGCTCTTTGGCGGCAGATGGCTGGGCAGCAACAGCTTTTTGCGGACACTGGTGTGCAGCGGCATCGCCTCCCTGCTGTCTCTTCTGCTGGTGCGGGCGGGTCTGGGAACCAATGTGGACCTGGTGACCATCGGCGTCCTGATGCTGCTGGTGCCGGGCGTGGCCCTGACCAACGCCATGCGGGAGATCGTGGCCGGCGACACCTACTCCGGACTCAGCCGGACGGCGGAGGCCATTCTGATCGCCATGGGCATCGCCCTGGGGGCCGCCGTGGGCCTGGGCATCGGGTATATTCTGTAAAGGAGATCTGCTTTTATGGATATCTGGTCTCAATATGTTCTGCCCTGCCTATGTGCTTTCGCCGGCTGCATCGGATTCACTCTGGTGTTCAATATCCACGGCCCCGGCAAGCTGATCGCCGGCTGCGGCGGCGCTCTGGGATGGCTGGTGTATCTGCTGGCCGGCAAGACCATCCTGGCAGGCTTTTTCGCCGCCATGGCCATCAGTCTGTTCTCGGAAGTCATGGCCCGCATCCGCCGCTGTCCCGTCACCGGCTACCAGCTGGTGGCCCTGCTGCCCCTGGTGCCCGGCGGCGGCATCTACTACGCCATGGGCTACTGTCTGGAGGGCGATACAGAGCAGTTCCTCAGCGCCCTGCTGGACACCCTGGGCATGGCGGCCGCCCTGGCAGTGGGGGTCATCCTGGCCTCCTCCCTGTTCCGGGCAGTGTTCCCGCGTCTGGCACGCGTCCCGAAGCGCACGCCTTCCGGCAGGCAGAACCCATAAATGATTTTTTCAGCAGCCCGGCGGAACACGCCGGGCTGCTTTTTGTCCGCCTTGCGCCGCCGGACGGAAGAGGCTATAATGGAATCGATTTGATTCGACAGAGGAGGACTTCCATGTACATTGCCGACCTCCACATCCACTCCCGCTTTTCCCGGGCCACCAGCAAGGACGGAGATCTGCCCCACCTGGACTGGTGGGCCCGGCGAAAGGGCATCGGTCTGGTGGGCACCGGGGACTTCACCCACCCCGCCTGGCGCGCCGAGCTGCGGGAGCAGCTGGTGCCCGCCGGAGAGGGCGTCTACACCCTGCGCCAGGATCTGCGCCTGCCGGACGCCGCCCCGGGCGAGGCGCCCCGGTTCGTCATCACCGGGGAGATCAGCTGCATCTACAAGCGCCACGGCAAAACCCGGAAGGTCCACAACCTGATCCTGCTGCCCTCTCTGGAGGCGGCGGACGAGCTCTCCGCCCGGCTGGAGGCCATCGGCAACATCCACTCCGACGGGCGGCCCATTCTGGGACTGGACAGCCGGGACCTGCTGGAGCTGACCCTGGACACCTGCCCGGACGCGGAGTTCATCCCCGCTCACATCTGGACGCCCCACTTCGCCCTGTTCGGCGCCTTCTCCGGCTTTGACACCATGGAGGAGTGCTTCGGGGATCTGACCGGCCACATCCACGCGGTGGAGACGGGCCTCTCCTCCGATCCGCCCATGAACTGGCGGGTCTCTGCCCTGGACGGGCTCACCCTGGTCTCCCACTCCGACGCCCACTCTCCCTCCAAGCTGGGCCGGGAGGCGGATCTTCTGGACACCGGCCTCACCTATCCGGAGCTGGTCCGGGCCATCCGCACCGGAGAGGGATTCCAAGGCACGGTGGAGTTCTTCCCGGAGGAGGGCAAGTACCACCTGGACGGCCACCGGAACTGCGGCGTCTGCCTGACCCCGGCGGAGACGGCGGCGCTGGGCGGCGTCTGCCCCGTTTGCGGGAAGAAGCTGACCATCGGCGTGGAGCACCGGGTGGAGGCCCTGGCGGACCGTCCCGCAGGGTTTCGTCCCGAGGGCGCCAAGCCCTTTGAGAGTTTGGCGCCCCTGCCGGAAGTGATCGCCGCCTCCACCGGAGCCTCCGCCGCCGGGAAGAGCACCCAGGCGCTGTATGAGCAGATGCTCCATGCCCTGGGGCCGGAGTTCTCCATCCTGCGGGAGGTGCCTGTGGAGGACATCGCCCACACAGCCGGCCCCTGCGTGGCGGAGGGCATCCGCCGCCTGCGGGCCGGGCAGGTGGAGCGCCGGGCGGGCTTTGACGGAGAGTACGGCATCATCTCCCTGCTGACCCCCGGCGAGATCGCCCGGTTCAGCGGGCAGATCTCCCTGTTCGGCCTGGACCTGCCTGTGCGCAAATCCAAGCCCCGCCGGGAGCTGAAACGCGTTCCGGCGCCGGAAGCGGCCCCGGCAGCTCCCCAGCCGGAGGAGCTGAATCCCCCGCAGCTGGAGGCCGTCACCTCCACCGCGCCGGTGACTGCTGTGACGGCGGGCCCCGGCACCGGCAAGACCCGCACCCTGGTGGCCCGGATCGCCTGGCTGGTGGAGGAGCAGGGCGTCCGCCCCGGGGAGATCACCGCCGTCACCTTCACCAACCAGGCAGCGGCAGAGATGCGCGCCCGGCTGGAACAGCGCCTGGGCGGCAAGCGGGCGGTGGCGGCCATGACCATCGGCACCTTCCACGCCATCTGTCTGAAGCTGCTTGGCGACGTGCGGCTCATCAGCCCCGGCGAGGCCCTGACCATCGCGGAGCAGGTGCTGCGGGAGTCCGGCCGAAAGGGCGGCGGAAAGGCGCTGCTCCAGGCCGTCTCCCGGGTGAAAAACGGCGCGTCCCCGGAGGATGCCGGTCTGGACGCGGAGCTGTACGGCGCCTATCAGGCCCGGCTGCGGGACCTGGGCGCCCTGGACTTCGACGACCTGCTGACCGAAGGACTGAAGCGGGACGTCACCGGCCTGCGGCGCTTCCGCCATGTGCTGGTGGATGAGTTTCAGGATCTCAACGATATCCAATACCAGCTGCTCTGGTCCTGGAGCCGAAGCGGGGAGCTGTTCGTCATCGGCGACCCGGACCAGTCCATCTACGGCTTCCGGGGCGCCGACTGCCGGTGCTTCCAGCGGCTGCAGGAGGAGCGTTCTGATGTAAAGGAAATTCACCTAACAGAAAACTACCGTTCTGCTCCAGCCATTCTGGACACAGCTCTGGCGGTGATCGGCCATAATCCCGGTGGGAGCCGGACACTGACTCCCCACTGCCCCTCCGGTCCCGCCGTGCGGCTGGTCCAGGCAGCGGACAGCTTCTCCGAAGCGGTATTCATCGCCAAGGAGATCGGCCGCATGACCGGCGGCGTGGACATGCTGGAGGCCCAGGCCCTGGGCCACGAGCGGACGGTGCGGGCCTTTTCCGACATCGCGGTGCTCTGCCGCACCCACCGGCAGCTGGAGCTGGTGGAGAAGTGCCTCCGCCACGACGACATTCCCTGTCTCGTCGCCGGACGGGAGGACTTTCTGGACGACCCGGCGGTCCGGGGGGCGCTGGGCTTCCTCCGTTCCCTGCTGGTGCCGGCGGACAGCGCGGCGATGGAGTCCGCCCTCCGACTGCTGTGGAACTGCCCGGCGGATCTCATCCAGAAGGCCCAGGCGCTCTGCCAAAAGATGGACACGCTGGACCCGGCGGCCCTGCAGGAGGCGGTCCGGGGCCACGGCATTCTGGAGAGCTGGCTGGACCGGGCGGAGGTCTGGCTCCCCCTGGTCCGGACGGAAACGCCCCGGAAGCTGGTGGAGCAGTGGGAGGAACAGTACGGCACCTCTCCGGCCCTGGAGCGGCTGCGGAACACGGCGGTGTTCCACGAGGGCTTCGACAGCCTCTGGAATGCTCTGGTCCTGGGCCAGGAGGCAGACCTCCGGCGGGCGTCCGGCAAGCACTGGGCCTCCGGTGCAGTGCGCCTGATGACGCTCCACAGCGCCAAGGGTTTGGAATTCCCTGCGGTGTTCCTGGCGGGGCTCTCCGCCGGGGCGATGCCCCTGGAGTCCCCCGGCCGCCCGGCGGATGTGGAAGAGGAGCGGCGGCTCTTCTTTGTGGGCCTCACCCGGGCCCGGGAGGAGCTGATCCTCACCTCCGCCCCGGAGCCCTCCCCCTTCCTGCGGGAGCTGCCGGAGACGGTAGTCCGGGAGACCACCGGCCGCCGCCGGGAGGCGGAACAGCTGCGCCTGTTCTGAGCGCTTCCCCCTCCCCCAGTCCACACAAAAAACCCCGGACACACGTGTGTGTCCGGGGCTTGTCTCTTTTCCACTGCCGTCAGATCCGGTGTTCCTGGTCCCTGACAGCGGCCAGCAACGTCTGACGCTCGTTGGGCAGGGCGCCGTCCAGCACAGCGTTCAGCAGTTCCCGCAGAGTCTGTCCCACCGCGGGGCCGGAGAGTCCCATGTCCAGCAGGTCCCGCCCGTTCACCGCCAGCTGCCGCAGGGACACACAGGCGCCCTCCGCCAGCAGCTGGTCCAGAATGGATTCCGCCCTGTCGATCTCCCCCTGCAGGAAGCGGTACGCCGGGGCCTGGGCCAGGTTGTCCGCCCGCTTCACGTCCAGCAGGCGCCTCAGGTCCCGCTCCCCCAGCGCCCCCAGGGCCCGGGCCACGCCCGGGCGGGTGCGGGGGATGTTCCGGTCGTGCCACGCCACCAGCCGCACCACCGTCTCCCGGAGAACCGTCTCCGCCCGGAGGCGGCCGAGCTTGGCCTCCGCCAGGCGGGCGCTCTCCGCCGGATGGCCGTAAAAGTGGCCGCAGCCCAGCTCGTCCACTGTAAAGCAATTCGGCTTTCCAGCATCGTGAAGCAGCATGGTCAGCCGCAGCTCCGGCTCCGGCTTCACCGCCGCCATGGCATGGAGGGTGTGCTCCCACACATCGTAACAGTGGTGGCGGTTCCGCTGGTCAAACCCCACCATGGGCAGAATCTCCGGCCAGAAGACGCCAACCACGTCCGGGTAGGCCCGCAGGACCTCTGCCGCCCATTTTCCGGACACCAGCTTTTTCAGCTCCGCCCAGATCCGCTCCGGGGCGATGGCTCCCAGCAATTCCCGGTTCCGGTGGATGGCCGCCGCCGTATCCGGATGGACGCTGACCCCCAGCTCCGCCGCGAACCGCAGTCCCCGCAGGATGCGGAGGGCGTCCTCGCCGAACCGGCGGTCCGGCTCTCCCACGCACCGCAGGACCTTCGCCGTCAGGTCCGCCCGGCCGCCCAGGGGGTCATACAGGTTTCCCCGCAGGTCCGCCGCCATCGCGTTGATAGTGAAGTCCCGGCGCCGCAGGTCCTCCTCCAGGGAGTCGGTGAACGTCACGGTCTCCGGCCTCCGGTGGTCCCGGTAGGCACCGTCCCGCCGGAGGGTGGTGACCTCCACGCCGCCCTGCTCCGTCTTCACGGTGACGGTACCGTGGCGCAGGCCGGTGGGGACAGCCCGGTCGGCAAACAGGGCCATGGTCTCCTCCGGCCGGGCGGATGTGGTCACATCCCAGTCCCCCGGCATCCGGCCCAGCAGGGCGTCCCGGACGCAGCCGCCCACGCACCAGGCGCCATACCCCGCCGCCTCCAGTGTTTTCAGGATCTCCCCTACCGGAGCGGGGATCGCTGCCGCCGTCATGTGTTCACCTCCCTCGTGTCCATTCGCCCTGCGTACTGCGGATCAGCTCTGCGGGCCGCCACGGCGCCACTCCATAAGAAGTTCCGCCTCCCCGGTCCCGGGATCCACGCCCTCCTCCAGGACGCGGAACCCCTCCCGCCGGTAGAAGCCCGTCGCCCGGGAGTTTTTCCGGTAGACCTGCAGGCGCAGCTGCCGGCGGCCGGCCTTCACGTGGTCCAGCAGCTGCCGGCCCACGCCGCCGGACCGGGCCTCCCTCCGGACGAAGATGCCCGCGATGTAGTCCTCCTGCAGTCCGATGAAGCCTGAAATTTCGGCCCGCGCCTCCGCCTCAAAGACCCAGACCTCCGCCTGGGCCAGGGCAGTCCTGACCTCTTCAAAATGTCCCAGCCAATAGGATGCCGGGATGAAATCGTGGGCCTCCCGGTTGGCGTCCAGCCAGATGGCCGCCACGGCCTCCAGGTCGCCCTCCCCCATTCTTCGGATCATGGGCCTCCTCCATTCCTCCTGTACTTCGCGCTGCTCTGATGATACCACACCGGGCGGCCCGCCGCAAGGCAGGGTGCCCCGGATTCTCCCTTTTCAAGTAAAATCGTGATTGCAAGGAACATGGAAATCTTCCGTCATTTGGACGAAACTATGCTTGGAGCTCCGCGCTCCGCTTCTTCACAGCCGGCCATGTTTCCACCCGTGGGCAAAAGACGCGGGCAGCTGTTTTCCCTGTGGAACACAGCTGCCCATCGTTGATACATTCGAGTGTGGAAGCAGGGCTTTCCGCCCCCCTCAGGCTGGAATTTCGGGAACTGAACTGCACCCTAAAACGGCCCCGCTCTATGCCTTCTTCCGTGTCAGGAAAATTCCAAGGATTGCTCCTATCAAGATCATCGGCGCCAACCTGACAAACAGCCATTCAAATGCATGAAAAGCGACTCCAACAACGGCGGTTTCCGGATCGCGATAATTCCACTCCAGATAAGGACTCCCGCAGTGAATGAGAGCTACGGAAATGATTACGATGGCCGCATACAATACAATAAGCAGGCAGCGAATTGTTTTTCGCCGCAGGTCCTTCCTTTGTGCCAGCTGCAAATTTATGATCTCCAGCTTTTCGGAAACCGCTTTCAAGTCATCGGCCTTCGCCGCTGTGACAGGTTCTCCGAGCAACGTGCTCACAGGTGTTTCAAACGCCTCTGACAGGGAGATCAGCATATCAGCATCCGGAACAGACAATCCGGTTTCCCGAAGTTAAGGATATGGATACAGGTTAATCAATT
>DWXY01000099.1 GCA_019118935.1 Candidatus Oscillibacter pullicola | reverse complement strand
AAAAGGCTATCTGGACTAAAGACAAAATACCCCCTCTTTGCTATACTCTGAGGCATGAATAGTCAAAACGCCCCAAAAAAATAATTCTAAGTGGCGTAATTATGTAATTTTTGCTAAATCTTGAGTGCTTTTTTTATAGAGAAAATTTGCAAAGAATTTGCAAAGAATTAATTTGGCCAAAAACAATCAGTAAGATAGCGGGAAGGAGAGTCAATTTATGTCCAATACATATTCTGTGCCCGACAAAACGCTGCGAACCCTGATCACGGAGCTTTACAGCAAGGCCGGTATGCCTGAGAGCGAGGCTGCCTACCATGCGGACGGACTGGTCACAGCGAGCCTCCGGGGTATGGACTCTCACGGTGTGCTGCGCACGTCGGCGTATCTGTCCCGGATCCAGAACGGTGCGATCAATGTCCACCCACACATGCGGTTTGTCGAGGCGGCGCAGGCATTGCAGGTCCTGGACGCCGACGGTGCCTCCGGCTATACTGCCGGCCGGACGGGGATGATGCGGGCCATCGACTTGGCGCGGCAAAACGGCCTGGGCATGGTGCTGGTTCGGAACAGCAATCACTTTGGCGCCGCCGCCCTCTACGCCCAGATGGCGGTGGACCAGGGAATGATGGGCTTCTCCACCACCAATGTGAAGCCCGGCGTCACGGCGCCCGGCGCCTCCGGAAACGTGGTGGGGAACAATCCCTTTGCCGTCGGCATCCCCACGTATTGTGATTTTCCATTCATGTTGGACATGGCCCTCTCTGTAGTCGCCGGCGGAAAGCTGAAAATGGCCATCGCAAAAGGGGAGAAAATTCCTCTAGACTGGGCCACCGACAAGGACGGAATCCCCACAGACGATCCGCAGAAGGGCTTTGACGGATATTTCCTGCCGGTGGGCGGCTTCAAGGGGCTGGGGATGGCCTACGCCATCGACATTCTCTGCGGTGTTCTGACAGGCGGCGCCTTTCAGAACCACATCCGGAACATGTTCAAGGACCCCACTGAACCCAGTCGGACCTGCCACATGTTCCTGGCGGTGGACGTGTCCCGGCTGATGGGCGAGGAGGAGATCCGCCGGCGCATGACGGAATACCGGGATTACATCCGCAGTATCCCGACCGTGTCTGGCAAGCCCCTGGTCCTGCCCGGTGAAATCGAGGCTGCCTGTATGCGCGAACGGCTACAAAACGGGATTCCGCTGCTGGAATCGTTGTATGCGGAACTGGAGTCCCTGGCAAAGCAATATCAGCTGTCCGTGCGGCTGTAACGGAGAGGAGTAAAACAGATATGCTGCGTTTAAATGAAACCTTTTATAATCCCGCAAAACATCTTCTCAAGGATGGGAAGAAGGTCCTGGGTGCCTGGCTGCAGATGTCCAGCCCCTATGCGGCGGAGATCTTCGCAAAGGCGGAGATCGATGTGCTGATGGTGGACATGGAGCATGGGCCCAACGATATTTTGAGCCTTATCGAACAGTTCCGGGCCATGGGCCGGTTCAACGGTGTCCCCTTCGTCCGGGCGCCCTGGAACGACATGGTCACGATCAAGCGGATCCTGGACGCGGGCGCTTACGGGATCCTAGTGCCCTACGTGAACACCGTTGAGGAAGCCAGACAGGCGGTGGCATCCTGCAAGTACCCGCTGGAGGGCGTCCGGGGCGTCGCCCCCAGCCCCCGCGCGCCCGGATTCGGCATGAATAGCACCAACTATATGAAATACGCCAACGAGGAGACGCTGGTGATGACCGCCGTGGAGACCTTGGAGGCAGTTGAGCACATCGAAGAGATCGTCGGAGTGGAGGGACTGGACGGCATTTTCATCGGCCCGATGGATCTGGCCACCTCCATGGGACATTTCTGCGCCCCGTCTCATCCTGAGGTGCAGGCGGCCATCAAAAAGGTGGAGGAAACGGTCATCGGCTCCGGAAAATTCCTGGCTACAGTGGCCGGAGGCATGGAGGACGCAAAGAAAAAGTATGACCGGGGCTACGGACTTGTGGTGGCCTTCGCAGACGGTGGGGTCCTTGGCTCGGTGGCCATGCAGAATGTGAAGGAATTCCGGGAAGCCTATCCCCACCGCTGAACAGGCAGCAGAGAATAAGCGGCGGAAAGGTCTGTACAAAAAGCCCTGCGAAGGGAGAACGTGTTATGAAACGAGTGCTATTGACAGAGAGAATCCATCCCGACGCAGTGGACATGCTGCGGCGGCACTTTGAAGTGGTGCAGGGGAGCGGGACAGAGAATGTGGCGGAGCAGTTGAAGGGCTGCCAGGGCGTTTTGGTGCGGTCCGCACACGTCACGGCCGCAGATATGGAGAAAAATCCGCAACTTGAAGTGATTTCCAAGCACGGAATGGGACTGGACGCCATTGATGTGGAAGCGGCGACCGCCCGAGGGATTGCAGTGGTCAACGCCCCCTATGCCAACATGAACGCAGTGGCGGAACACATCGTTATGCTGATCCTTGCGCTCAGCAAGCGGACAGTCCGCATGGACCGGCTGACCCGAGAGGGGCAGTTCGCCCAGCGGAACACGTATAGGACCCGGGAGCTCAAGGGCAGCACACTGGGGATCGTGGGTCTGGGAAAGATCTCCCGCCTTGTCGTGAAGAAGCTGTCCGGGTTCGAGATGCGGGTGATCGCGGCGGATCCCTTTGTCTCCCCGGCGGAGGCGGAGGCGGCGGGAGCGCGCCTGGTCTCAGCGGATCAGCTGTATGGGGAGTCGGACTTCGTGATGGTCCACACCTCTCTTACGCCCTCAACCTTCCATCTGGTAGGCAGGCAGGAATTTGCACGCATGAAGCCGTCGGCCTATTTCATTAACGCGGCCAGAGGCGCCGTGGTGGACGAGCAGGCTCTGATCCACGCGCTGCGGACAGGGCAGATCGCCGGTGCGGGGCTGGATGTTTTTGAAAAAGAACCGCCGACCCCCGGCAACCCGCTGCTCGCAATGGACAACGTTATCGTCTCCCCCCACAACGCAGCCCTCTCCGACGGCGCGATGCTAGCCATGGCCATGGACAGTGCGCAAGGCGTTCTGGACGTTTTGGAGGGACGCGTTCCGGAGCATCTCTGCAATCCGGCTGTTTTGCAGCAGGATTCCCTCAGGAAAGAGAAAGGAGAGCCATCATGCTAGATTTTCTGATTCGCGGCGGGCATGTGATTGACCCCGCCTCTCACATCAACGGCCTCCGGGATGTGGCGGTAAAGGACGGGCGCATTGTGGACCTGCCTCCGGAGCCTGCGGCAAGCCATGTCCTTGACGCAACGGGATGCTATGTTTTCCCCGGCCTGATCGACGCACACGCGCATTCCTATTTCCCCGGCAGCGGTCTGGGCGTGCAGCCGGATTTCCTGGCATCCACGGGAGTGACCACGGTGTTGGATGCCGGAACGGCCGGCTGGTCCAACTATCCGGCCTTCCACAATACCACGGTGGTCAACAGCGCAGTCCGGGTGAAGGCGCTGGTGGCATACAACAATTCGGGCCAGATCGAGCTGGGATATCTGGAGGATTACAGCCGCGCCTCCATCAAGGTGGAAAAGATTCGCCGGCTGCTGGAGCGGTATCCCGGTGAGATTGTGGGCATCAAAATGCGCTTTCAGCGAGAAGTAACGGGTGACACCGGCGTCCGGCGGCTGCGGGAGCTCATTGAGGTGGCGGAAGAGTTGGGCTGCCCCGTGACGGTCCACACCACCGATCCGCCCGCAAGTGCGGAAGAAATCGCCGACCTGCTACGGAGTGGAGATGTTTACTGCCATTGCTATCAGGGGAAAGGACATACCATAGTGGATGAGCATGGCTGTGTTTATCCGGCTATCCGCAGGGCCAGGGAGCGCGGCGTGTGGTTTGATGCCGCAAACGGGACAGGGAACTTTGCCTTTTCCACTGCGGCGGCCGCTCTGAAAGACGGGTTCCTGCCGGACATCATCAGTGCCGACAACGCCTCCAACTCCTTCTGCCTGGATCACTATGCGAAGAATCTGCCGTTCGTGATGTCCAAGTATCTGGCTCTGGGCATGACGCTGGAGCAGGTGGTGACCTGCGTTACCCAGAATCCCGCCAAGCTCCTGGGCATGGAGGGGAAGATCGGAACTTTGGCTCCAGGCGCATTTGCAGACATCGCTGTGATGAAGCTATGCCGGAAGGAGCAGGAGTACTGGGATTCCACCAAAAATCCGTCTACCGCTGTTCGCGCAGACGCGGTCCTCGTTCCCCAGGCAACGCTGCTGAACGGCGTCGCTGTTTATCGGGCCAACGACTTTTAAGGAGGGATTGCTATGAAAAAACTGAAGTGGTTGGAGGAGAATTTTGAAGGCGTCATTCTGGTGATCTTTCTGACGCTGCTGACGACGCTGGTGACTTTGCAGATCATCATGCGGTATCTGTTCCACAGCCCGTTCTCCTGGTCTGAGGAGCTGTGCAGAATGCTGCTGGTCTGGTCTGGATTCTTCAGCATCGGATACTGTGCGAGAAAGGGCTCCACAATCCGTTTGGATACGGTCCTCACGATGCTGCCGCCGCTGGCGCAGCGGATCCTGCTGAACTTCACCACCATCTTCATGGTAGGCCTGCTGATGTACCTGTTTGCCGGAGCGTTCCGGCTGGTGATGGACACAGCTTCGGACGGCAGCATGCTGCCCGGTCTGCAGATCCCACAGTACTGGCTGTATGCGGTGCCCATGGCGGGACTTGCCCTAGGTGCGGTGCGGTTTGCCCAGGTTCTGATCCTTACAAGATTTTTCCGTGACGCAGGAACGAAAGGAGCGAGTGAGTAATGTCTGTAGGTCTGTTTTTCCTGGTTTTCTTCCTTCTGCTGTTTGCGGCGCTGCCGATCGCAGGCTGCTTTGCGTTCATGACGGTGCTTCCCAACATCATCACCGGCACGTTCTCCATCGATTCGGTGATGGCAGTCCGGACCATGGCCAACGGACTCAACAGCTTTACGCTGCTGGCGATTCCGCTGTTCGTGCTGGCCGGCATCATCATGGCAAGGGGCGGCATCTCCGAAAAAATCTTCAACTTCTTTGCCTATTTCGTTGGAAACCGGACCGCCGGCTATCCCTGCGCTGTGGTGGCCACCTGCCTGTTTTACGGGGCGATCTCCGGCTCGGCGCCCGCAACTACGGCGGCTGTGGGCAGCATGACCATCCCGCTGTTGATCGGCCTGGGATACGACAAGCGCTTCACGGTGGCTCTGGTGGCCGTGGCGGGCGGCCTGGGCGTCATCATCCCGCCCAGCATCCCCTTCGTGGTCTATGGAACTTCCGCCAGCGTCTCCACCACCAGCCTCTTCATGGCTGGTATCCTACCCGGCCTGCTGATCGGCGCATTGCTGATGGCGTACGCCATCTTCTACTGCAGGCGCCACGGAGCGGACAGTGCCTTACTGGAGGCCAACTACCGTCAGGTCCGGGAGAAGGGATTCCTCCACATTCTGAAGGATTCCGGTCCTGCGCTTCTCTCTCCGCTGTTCGTGCTGGGCAGCATTTACGGCGGGCTGGCTTCTCCCACCGAGGCCGCAGCAATTTCCGTGGTCTATTCCCTGCTCCTGAGTGTGTTTGTCTACAAGACCATCCGACCCCGTGACATTTTTAAGGTAATCGGTGAAGGCGTGCAGAATTACGCGGCGCTGCTGTTTATCATCTCTGCGGCGGTGGGGTTTGCCCGGGTTCTGAACATGCTCCGGGTCCCTCAGGTGGTGGAATCGGCCATTGTGGGAGTCGTGGACTCCAAGATCGCCCTGCTGCTGATCGTCATCGTGATCCTGTTGATCGCCGGATGCTTTATCGACACCATTCCGGCCATCATGATTTTTACTCCTATCTTCCTGCCGCTTACCCAGGAATTCGGTGTGGACCTCATCCACTTCGGTATCGTGATGACGGTCGCGCTGGCCATCGGCTTTGTGACGCCGCCCATGGGCATCAACCTCTTTGTGGCAAGCAATTTGACCGGCCTGCCCATTGTGCAGATTGCGAAACGGGCCATTCCAATGATTATCATGTTTTTTATAGCGCTACTGATCATCGCCTTCGTCCCCCAGCTGTCCCTGCTGCTGGTCTGACAGCGCAGTAAGATCTGTTGCCTGATGCGGGCTTACAGAATAAAGAACGACAATGGAAAGGAGCTCACACTATGAAAAAGTTTCTTGCAACCATCCTGGCAGTCCTGATGACGGCCTCGCTTCTGGCTGGCTGCGGCGGGGGCACGCCCTCTGCTGACAGCTCCGGAAGCGGCGGCGAAAGCTCTTCCGGGGAGACCTACACATTCTCCATCGGAATGAACTCCGTGGAGGGGGACATCCCATACTATCTGGCGGACTACTTCAAACAGGCGATTGAGGAAAAGAGCAACGGAGCCGTTACGGTGGATCTGTATCCCGGCGGTCAGATGGGCGGCGACTCCGAACTGATCGAAAACGTGATGGCCGGCGCTCTGGACTTTTACAGCGGAAATGTCTCCAATACGACGCCCTACGTGACGGCGGCTGCCGTGATGGACAGCTACTGGGACTTCGATGACCTTGAACACTTCCGCAGATTCCTGGACAGCGAATTCATGGATGTGCTTAACTCCGAGTATGAGAAAGTCGGCATGCGGATCTCTTCCGTGGCCGAGGTAGGCATGCGGCAGCTGATGTCCAACAAGAAAATCGAGACGGTGGCCGACATGGCCGGTCTAAAGATCCGGGTGATGCAGAACAAGTATCAGCTGGCGGCCTGGGAGGCTCTGGGCGCCGCCCCCACCCCCATGGACTGGGGCGAGGTCTATGTAGGCCTGCAGCAGAAGATGATCGACGCCGTGGAACAGCCGTACTTCTTTATCTGCAGCTCCAAGCTCTATGAGGTCCAGGACTACATGCTGATGACCAACCATCAGCCCCAGCCTGCAGTGCTGCTGATGAGTGACGACGTGTACCAGGGGTTGCCGGAGGACATCCAGGCACTGGTGGACGAGTGCGCGGAGATCGCCAAGGAGAAGACCCGCGAGACCTGCGACAACATGATGGAAGAGAAGCTGCAGGAGATTATCGACAACGGCGTTGAGGTGGTGGAACCCACAGCGGAGGCGCTGGAAGAGATGCGTCAGGCGGTTGCTTCCGCCAACGCGCTGATTGCCGAGGACGTGGGCGAGGAGTTCTACAGCCAGTATACCTCTTACCGCGATTCCACCCGTTGACACTGCTAAAACGAAGTTACAGCAGGCATGTTTCCGTGCCTGCTGTAACTTTAACAAACGAAAGTTTTTTAGAGCAGGGCGAAGGAGGAAAAATATGTGCGAATTCAAGGGCCAGACAGTGGAGACTCTGCTGAAAAAGTATCCGCCTTGGGAACTGCAGGGCCAAAAGGATACGTTGCAGCAGGCCCTGGCGTCATTCCAGCGCACCGCAGTGGTGCTGGACGATGATCCCACCGGTACGCAGACGGTTTTTGACGTTCCGGTTGTCACCGGCTGGAGCACGGAGCTGCTGAGAGAGGAGCTGGAGAAAAGGCCCCGGATGCTGTTCGTGCTGACGAACTCCCGGGCGCTGACGGCAGGCCAGTCCGAGGCGCTGCACCGGGAACTGGCAAAAAATCTTCTGGCGGCCGCGGAGACCTGCGGTCGGGAAATCCTGCTTATATCCCGGGGCGATTCCACATTGCGCGGTCACTTTCCCTTGGAGACCGAGACGCTCAGGCAGGAAATAGAGCGATGGGACCACCGGCCGGTGGACGGTGAGATCCTCTGCCCTTTCTTTCTGGAGGGCGGTCGCTATACCGCCGGAAATATCCACTATCTGGAGGAAAACGGCCTGCTGAAGCCGGTAGGAGAGTCGGAGTTCGCCCTTGACAAGACCTTCGGCTACCGCAGCTCCCACCTTGGGCGCTGGGTGGAGGAGAAGACCAGCGGCGCCTATCGGGAAGCGGACGTGACCTACATCACCCTGGAAGATCTGCGGCAGCGGGAGAGCGACGCAATCCGTGAAAAGCTGGCCTCCGCCCACGGGTTCCAGAAAATAGTCGTCAATGCAGTCTCCTATGCGGACCTGGAGCGGTTTGTTCCGGAACTGCTGGGGGCGATCCAGTCCGGCAAGCGGTACATCCTGCGGACGGCATCCTCCATTCTCCGGGTACTGGCAGGCTGTGAGGAAAGCCGGATTCTCTCTTCAGAGGACCTGGCGGACTGGAAAAACGCCAGAGGCGGGATCGTGCTGGTAGGCTCCCATGTAAAAAAGACGACCCGCCAGCTGGAGCGGCTGTTGCAGAACAGTGCCGTCCAGCCGATTGAATTCAATCAGCATCTGGTGCTGGACGCCCCGGCCTTCCAGAGCGAGATCTGGCGGGTCAGCTGCGCGGTGGATGAAAAAATCCGCACTGGTAAGTCTGTGGCGGTGTTTACAAGACGGGAGCGCCTGGACCTGAACACTGCCGACAAGGAGGAGGAACTCCGCCTGGCCACGCAGATTTCCGACGGGGTGATCCGGATTATCTCCAGTCTGAAGGTCCGCCCGCGCTTCATTGTGGCCAAGGGCGGCATCACCTCCAGCGATGTGGCAACCAAGGGCCTGTCCATTCAACGGGCGATGGTACTGGGGCAGATCCTGCCTGGGGTCCCCGTCTGGCGGGCCGGACCGGAGAGCAGGTTCCCCAGCATGCCCTATGTGATCTTTCCGGGGAACGTGGGTGGAGAGGACGGCCTGCTGGAAGCAGTGCAAAAGCTGTCTCCCGGGCTTTGAATCGGCCGGGGTTGGGCGAAACCCGTCCGGACCCGGAAATTCTCCAAAATCCGAAGTGATGGGGAGATATGGTATGAACCAGAGAAAACGTCAGCTTCTGATCGGATGCATTGCCGATGATTTTACCGGCGGCAGCGACGCGGCGTCGTTTCTGCGGAAAGTGGGGCTGCGGACCCTGCTGCTGGACGGCGCTACGGCAGATGCCATGGCTGTGGAGGATCTTCGTCCAGAGGCGGTTGTGGTTGCGCTGAAATCCCGCTCCGTCCCAGCAGAGCAGGCGGTGGCCCAAAGCCTGGAAGCTGCCGCGTGGCTGCTGCGCCACGGCGCTAGGCAGCTGTATTTCAAATACTGCTCCACCTTTGATTCCACGCCAGCGGGCAATATCGGCCCTGTGACTGACGCCCTGCTGGAGTTGACCGGCAGCCGCTACACCGTTCTGTGTCCGTCTCTTCCGATCAACGGGCGCACGGTCCGGGACGGTATCCTGTATGTCAACGGTGTCCCTTTGGCGGAGAGTTCCATGCGCCATCACCCGCTGAACCCCATGACAAAGTCGGCCCTAGCGGAGTTGATGGAGTCCCAGAGCCGCTATCCCTGCTTTCCCCTCACCCGGCAGCAGATGCAGAGTCGTGACCCGGTGGTGCGCTGCCCCTCCCAAGGGCGGTTCACCGTAGTGCCGCCCTACGCGGACGACGAGGAGGGGCGGCAGATCGCAGAGAAGTTCGGGGATCTGCCGTTGCTGACCGGCGGTTCGGGATTGCTGGAGCATCTGGGACGCCGCGCCCGAAAAAGGGCAGCGGTACCGCCGGAGGAGAAAAGTGCGCCAGCGCAGGGTGATTTGCCGCGTTTGTTGCTGTCGGGCAGCTGTTCGGAGATGACGCAGAAACAGGTCTGCGCCTATCTACAGAGCGGAGGAGCGGCACTGCGGATTGAGCCGGACAAACTGCTCTCTGGCGAGCAGACAGAAGAAATGCTGTGCAGGGCGGTGGGGGCGGCACAGGCAGATATCCTTTTGTATTCCACGGCGCCCCCCTCCCAGGTAGATCGCTATCAGCGGGCCGGCGCAGAACGCGTATCTGCCTTGCTAGAAGGGCTGATGGGCCGTCTGGCGGTCCACGGCAGAGTGCGCGGCTTTCGGCGGATCGTGGTGGCTGGCGGCGAGACATCCGGTGCGGTGGTCCAGGCGCTGGGGCTGCGGGCGTATCGGGTCGGAAAGGATGCCGCCCCCGGCGTTCCGGAGCTGTGGCCGATCCACCAGCCGGATCTGGGACTGGTGCTGAAGTCCGGAAATTTTGGCGATGAGAATTTTTTCCTGACTGCACTGAAACCCCCTTCCATTTATCAGAAGGAATCAGAAGCAGAGCCGGGTTTATGAGAAACGAAGTCGCCCTGCCCGCGGACGGCCGTCCAGGGAGCAGTTGCATGACCTGCTCCGCGTCTCCCCTCCCCAGCTCCGCATAACGGGGCGGACGCCAAGGCGGCGGAATCGTTTTGACGGAAGCCCTCCCAAACGGACGGTCTATTTCCGAAGCACGGATGCGGTAGGACCGGGCCCGTGTCCCATTCAACTCCCTATTCATGGCAGGCCGGAGGCTCTCCTTTTTCAGGTGGCCCCTTTCAAAAAGGCCGAGAAACCCGGACTTTTTTGCGGAGTGGACTCCTGTGCAGGGAGCGCTGTGTGGATATCCGGATTTTTTTGCGGGGCGGCCGGAGAATGGGCAGGCCGAAAAAGCGCCCGGAGGTCCCGGGATACGGCGGGTCCCGCTTTGCACAGAGCAGCCTCCCCGCAGGGCAGGAGGTGGCCCGGCATGCGGAAGCCCGCAGCCGGGCCGCATATGCGCGACGGGAATCGGCGCCCGCGTCTCAAGGAGCAAGAAAGTCCGGTTCCGGGCGCTATGCGGGGATGAAAACATCTCTCTGCGCACATTTGTCCCTTTTCAAAACAGCAGAATCTTTTTATAATTTGGCCATCACTCGGGCACGGCTGCCTGGAGGTGGCGTATGTTCAAAGAACGCGTGCGGGCATTGGGATATCTGTGTGCCGGATTTCTCTCCTCCGGGATCGCCTCCTCGCTGTACGTTTCCTGCGCGCTGGGGGCAGATGCCTTCAATCTCCTGACCCAGGGAGTCTCCAACACCTTGGGCATACAGGTGGGAAACGCCTTTTACCTCATTCAGGGCGCGTTGCTGCTGTTCATCCTGGCAATCCGGCGGCGGCGTGAAGTGGGCCTGGGCACCCTGTTCGGCACGTTCCTGATCGGCCTGGTCATGAACCTGTGGACCCTCCTGCTGACGCCGCTTCTGGCGGCAGCGGGGTCCGGTCTCCGCCTGTGCTGTCTGGCGGCAGCGCCTGCCTTTACCGGTATGGGGATCTCCCTGGTGAAGCGGTCCGGCTACGGCCTGATCCCCTGTGATATATTGGCGCTGATTCTGCATGATCGGCTGCACCGCCTGCAATTCCGGACGGTGCGGATTCTCTGCGACGGCATCTTCTTCCTGCTGGGCCTGCTGCTGGGCGGAACTGCCGGGATCGGCACGGTCCTGTCGGTCGTGCTGACAGGACCGTGCATCCAGCTGGCATCCTCCCTGCTGGACAGGGGCGCGGACAGGTGCGGGCGGGCAGCGCCCGACGCAGACTGTCGGGCCCTTGACAACATTTGATTTTTCGTCTGCCACTAAAAGGAAACCATGGCGGATGACTTCTTTTCTCCTATTGCAGCACCGTCCGACTTGGCGGTGCTGCAATCTTTTTGGGGATTCCGCCGCTCCAGGGGCCCCCGCCGCCGAATGCAGTAGGAACAGGCAGGGCGCCGGTTCGAGCATCCCCGCCACAGGGTAAACCGTCTGCGGCGAGCAGTCCCGGGAGCAGGATGGCAAAAAGGTGCCAAAGGGCACGGAGCGGACCATTTTCTTCGGAAAGGAGCAAAGCGTCAGACGCTCCCCGCCGCTGAGGGCGGCCGTCAGCACATGGACGCCGCCGCGCAAAACCGTCAGCACGGATGGGGCAACTGGTGAAGCGCGGATGTCCGGCTGTTTTGCAGAATCTGCGACAGGGCGCTTCTCCATCCCGCGCATCTCCCAAAAACAGAAAACCGCGTTCCCGCCAAGGGGCATCGTCTCGGATACTCTCCCGGGCAGTCCGCACATCCTCAGCAAGAAACCGTGAAATCACGAGAGTTCTCCCCCATACCCAGCTTTCTGAATTCCAAACAGCTCCCGCCGGACATCTATACCCTCGCCGTCACATCGGTGCAGAATGAGGCCCTCAGGGGAGGCGTTCTGCCGGCTTTCCGAACTCGAAATTCAATCCCCGGAAACACGCGGCGAGGCGTCCCCCCTCCCATTCGAGTCAAAATCCGGGGCAGCTGAAAATCCCTCAAATCCGACCCGAACTTTTCAGCCCAAAAGGCAAAGAGCCCCGTGTGATTTCGAACGAAATCACACGGGGCCGGGTCTGCGGAGGGCCGCCCCCCGGATCAGGCGCCGCGGCCGGTCTGCCTATCCCTTGTGCCGCAGTCCTTTCCGGGCATCGCATATGGGATCTCCTTTTGGAGCCGGAACACCTCCATGCCTCAATATCGATTGACCACCCGCACGTGGTCCAGCGGCGCCCAGTTGGTGATCGCGTCGCTGTTGGTAATGGTGACCTCTTGCAGATTTTCCAGCCCGGCCAAGGGGGACAGATCCACATCTCCCTCCGCCTCAAATTGCAGCGTCTGCAGCTCCGTCATGCCGGAGAGCACCTGCAGGTCCTGACTGTCCATGGGGACAGGCAGATAGAGTTCCCGCAGCTGGGTGCAGTTCGCCAGACCGGAGAAATCCGTGAGCCCGTCCGGGCTGAGATGCAGCGTACGCAGATCGTGCAGCCCGGACAGGAAATCCAGATTTTCCGTGTAGGGGAGATTGTTCCCCGATCCGTACAGATACAGAGCCTGAAGATTCATCAGGCCGGACACCGCACTGAGGTCCGCGGTGGGTTCCACGCCCTCCAGATACAGCTCCGTGAGAGCGGTGGCTCCCTGAACGCCCTCCAGGCTGTCGATCCCGCCGCTGTTGTAGCTGATCCAGACGGTCCGCAGGTCCTTCATGCCGGAGAGGAAGGAAAGGTTCGGAGTGGAGAGATAGTTGTTGCCGCCGCTGCCGCTGATCTGCAGTTCCTGGAGAGCCGTCAGGCCTGCCAGGGCGCTGAGATCCGTGAGATTCAGGTTATAGCCCTGCAGCGTCAGGGTCGTGAGGCCGGCGGCGCCCTGAATGCCCTCCAGGCTCTCCAGGCCGGATACGCTGAGACGGGCGGATTCCAGCTGAGGCATATTCCCCAAGAAGGAGATGTCCGTGAAGCAGCCGCTGTAACCGGACTGGCTGCCGTCCACAGACAGGTCCCTCAAATTCGTGAGGTTTCCCAGAGGGGACGGGTCTTCGATCTCCATCTTGGCGGAGAGGGAGAGGTATTGCAGATTCGTCAGGCCCGCCAGGGGGGAGAGGTCCTTGACGCCGCTGTTCTCGCCGCCCAGATTCAAGTCTGTCAACTCTGTGAGGCCTGCCAGAGGCGACAAATCGGAGATTTGATTATCCCGCAGGGAGAGATTCTCCAGCCGGGTCAGCCCTGCCAGAGGTGACAAGTCTGTGATGTTGTTGCCGCTGAGCCGCAGGTCCTCCAGATTGACCATGTATTTGAGATCTTGAATATCCGCGTCCGACAGACCCATGTTCTCCAGCTCCAGCCGGGTCAGATCGGTGCTGTATTCCTCTCCGGCGATGGTGATGGAGGGCACTTCTGCCTCCAGCAGGGGGCGGTCATGCTGTCCGGACGCTCCGCCGCCGGGAGATGCCGCATTTCCGCCGCCCAGCGCCATGCCGATGCCAACCGCCACAATCACTGCCGCGGCGATGCCGGCGATGAGCGCGGATCTGGCCGTTTTCTTCTCCGGTCCAGAGGCGGCCGCCCCTCCGCCGGAGACAGGCACCTCCACCACCTGCTGGGACTCGATGGCGTTCAGGAACTCCTCCGCACTCTGGAACCGGTCCTCCGGCTGGACCGCCAGGCCCTTCAGAATGGCCTTGTCCAGGTACTCCGGGATCTCGATGCCGCACTGGGAGATGGGCACCAGCTCATCGTGGTCCAGCCGCTCCAGACTCTCCGGCGGCAGAAATCC
>DWXY01000098.1 GCA_019118935.1 Candidatus Oscillibacter pullicola | reverse complement strand
AAAATTTATTCAAATTGATACAATTTGGAAGAAAAAGCCAGAAGCGGTGAATGTGTACTTCGAGGAGTTGGACAAGAGATGAAGCGTTTTGAAACAGGACGTTACCGGGGGGAAAGGGATGCCGCGCCGCTTGACGCCGGAGGAGTGCCCTTGCAAAAAGTGTTTTGTTTTGATACACTTTAGAGAAATGGGGTGAGGAAGATGGAAAAAATAAAAATTCTTGGGATCGCGCCTTATCAGGAGATGGAGCCGTTGATGCGGGACATCGCCAAATCCTATGAGAATCTGGAGCTCTATACCTTTACCGGGTTCTATAAAAACGCCATTCAGTTTGCAAAGGCGTTTCCGGACAAGGAGTTTGATGTGATCATCTCCCGCGGCGGAACAGCGGATCTGGTGCGCTCGCTGAATGATACGCCTGTGGTGGAAATCAAAGTATCCACCCTGGACCTGCTGCGGGTGATCACCCAGGCACTGCAATGCTCCTCCCGGGCGGCGGTGGTCAGCTATCCGTATATTACCGCCCGGGTGGAGACGCTGGCGAAGTTCCTCCGGCTGAATATCCGGACCTTTTCCTTTGAGACGCCGGAACAGATCGAAGATACGGTTAAACAGTGTGCCCGGGCCGGATACGATCTAATCGTGGGCGGCGCGGCCACCAGGGACTACGCCGTGGCAGAGGGGGCGCAGTTCCTGCTGATTACCTCCAGCCGCGAAAGTGTAGAGGCCAGTATCCGGCAGGCCATTGAACAGCACCATCTCATCAACGATGTGCTGGACAAGAACCGGCTGTTCCAAAGCGTCATTGACAAGAGCGGCTCCGCCGTATTCATCTTCGGGGAACAGCGGGAGCTCCAGTATACGAATGTGGCGGCACGAAAGATGCTGAACGACGTGGAGCGGATGGAGCAGTTCCTCTCCCGGGGGATCTCCACGCTGCAGGATGCGGGGACGCTGCACCTGATCAAAAAGCTGAACAATGATTTTTATGAGATCACGGGCGGCATCCTCCAGGTCCGCCAGGAGATCCGCTATCTCTTTGAGGTGCACTTCCGCGCCGCCGGTTATCGGGTATCCTCCTTCGCCAAGCTGGAGGACCCGGAGGACATCCGTCAGGCGCAGAGCCTGCCGGCTTCCAGCGAGCTGTATCTGCGCCCGATGGACAAGCTCATCCAGACTGCCGGCAGCTCCACGCTGCCCGTCCTCATCCAGGGGGCGGTGGGGACCCACAAGGGCGTGGTGGCCCGGCGCATCCACATCAAAAGCGCCACGGAGGGGACCACGCTGATGCGCCTGCAGTGCAGGGACCTGACGGAGAAAAACTGGGACATGCTGCTGAACAATGCCGCGTCCCCCATTCACGCGACGGGATACACGGTGTATCTGGAAAACGTGGATACGCTGCCGAAGGATCTGCAGCAGCAGGTGGGGGCCTATATCGAGGATACCAAGATGACCCACCGCCACCGGGTGATCAGCTCCAGCTGCTGCGACCTGTCCGCCGAGGTGGCCCGGGGACAGTTCTCCAGCCGGCTCTATCTGCAGCTCAGCGGATTCACCATCAACGTGCCGTCTCTGGCCCAGCGGAAGGAGGATATTCCGGCCTTTGTCAATATGATGATTCCCCAGTACAATACCGCGCTGGCCAAATCCACCGTGGGCATGGAGCCGGATGCCATGGAGCTGATGGTGGAATTTGAGTGGCCGCTGAACCTGGTGCAGCTGGAAAAGGTGCTGCGCCAGATGATCGCGGCGTCCTCGGGATTTTATATCACTGCCGCTGAGGTGGCCGCGGTCCTGCAGAACGAGATGCGGAAAGTGAGTGCCCTTCCGCCGGCGGTGGATCTCTCCGGGACCCTGGAGGACATCGAGCGGAGAGTGATCGAGCAGGTGCTGCGGGAGGAGAACATGAATCAGTCCGCTGCGGCCAAGCGGCTTGGAATCGGCCGGAGCACCTTGTGGAGAAAGATCGCCGGAAGCGGCGGAAAATAAACAAAAAGGTCCGGGGGCACAGGGAATATCCCTGTGCCCCCGGACCAAATTTCCGGCAGCGCGGAAGGTTCATCTGTCTTGGATCCCCAGCGCGCGGCATACGCTGCGGCGGGTGACGCGGTAGACCCCGTACAGCACCGCCGACAGGGCCGCGATCACCGCGGCGCAGGCGGCCATGCCCGCGAACTCGCCGGGGGTGAAGCGGTTGTCGTTGAAGTACATGATCATCAGGTAGAAGGCGGCGATCACCCCTGTGCCCACAATGGCGGGCACCAGGAAGACCTTGGACACCTGCCCCTTCACGGACCGGAACAGATAGGCGTTGGGGGCTCCCAGGTGCCGCAGGTCGTCGTACACCCGCGCATTGGTCAGGGCAATGGTCATGCACCGGGTAAAGGCGATGACGATGACGGCCGCAAAGCAGATCAGGGCGATGAAGATGAACAGCACCAGGAACACCGCCATGGTGGTGACGAAGTCGTTCTGGTCCAAGATGCGGAACTGGGGCATGTACAGCCAATAGTTGCGGAACTCCGAGGAGTCCCGGTCGTCATAGTCGATGACGCCCAGGCCGTTGGCTGCCAGGTAGTCCTTGCTGTCATAGTTATAGCTGCCCGTCTCCGCGATCTCCAGCTCCCGCGCCACCGGGTCCCAGGCGTCGAACACCTCGATCTCCGGGCCGGAGCGGTCCACGATCTCGTTGAACAGTGCGTCGGCAAAGGGATAGCTGGATTCCACGTCCGCCACGTCGAAGAACACCCAGGTCTCCCGCCAGTCATCCGTGAGACCGGCGGTAATGGCATCGTAATCCCCGTCGTCCAGCACGTAGCAGCCCAGCAGCATGGTATAGCACAGGGGCTCCGCCGGGGCGACGGACAGGTTCTGGCCGGTGACCATGTTGGTGATCAGCGTCACGTCGCCGCCGGAGAGGTAGTCGCTGCCGCCCTCGTCGTCCAGCACGTTGGCGCAGGTACCCGGGGCCAGGTCGATGTTCTGGCCGGTGAGGGCGTTCCAGGCGCTCTCGGAGAAGAAGGTGGCGCCGGAGGCGATCTCCCGGTATTCGGAGGTGTAGGTGGTGCCCAGGGCCCCATTGTCCTGCTCGATGCTGATGGTGCCGTCTCCGCCCAGGGTGGCGGCGCCCACCTGCTGCCAGGAGGTGATGTCCACATCATACTCCGCCGCCAGAGACTGCACCTCGTCCTCCTCCGGCCAGTTTTGATCGTTCCGCCAGTGGTACTCGAAGTCCACCGGCCGGGTGGAGAAGCTGTAGGCGGAGCTGGTGCTCAGCATGGGGGCGTAGAAGCTGGCGAAGTAGGCGCCGGCGATGAGCAGGGTCATCACCAGCATATTCCGCACCGTCTGGCGGCCCTGAAATTTCATCATCGAGGTGGCGATGATGTCCCGGTACTTGTGGCGCTTCCGCCAGCCGTTCACCACCGTGTGGAGCAGGATCATGTACATGCCGATCAGCGCCGGCAGGTAGAACACAGCGGTGAGACCCTCCGGGGGATACCAGTGGAGCACAGTGACGAAGAACGACGGCATCAGATACCCCGCCAGGGCGCCGATCACCACCAGGACGATGCCCACCGGGCCGTACCACCGCTTCACCTCCCGGATGGGCTCGGATCGGTGGGACTCCTGGACGATGTCGATGATGTTGGTGCGGCGGATGGACCGGCCCCCCAGGAAGAACAGCATCACCACCACATAGGCGGCGAAGGCCAGGGACAGGAGGTAGGACTTGGGATCAAAGGTCAGGGTCATCTCCTGGGAGTCCACCAAAAACAGCCGGAACAGCTGCCACACGCCCCAGGCCAGCGGCCCGCCCAGGATGGCCCCGGCGGCGCAGGAGCCCAGGGAGATCACCGCCAGCTCTTTCCCGATCTCTTTTTGCAGCTGGCGGCGGATGGCGCCCAGGGCCAGGAACACGCCGGTCTCCCGGGACTTCTGCCGGAAGAACAGCCCGGCGGCGTAGGCGGTGAACACGGCACAGCCGATGACCGCCAGGACGAAGACCATCATCACCTGCTTGCGGCTGTCGCCGCCCTCCGGCAGGACAGAGAGGATGGTGGGGGAGCGCATCATGCAGACATAGGCGGTGATCAGCAGCACGGAGAAGAAGCTGCACCCCGCCAAGAGGGCGTACTGGCCCTTGTTTTTGCGGCGCAGGGCCGCGTAGGCGTCGGAAAAGTGCCGCATGGTCTCACTCCTTCCCCATGTCCCGGATGGCGTCCAGCAGCTGGTCCTGGAAGGCGGTGCGGTCGGTGCCGCCCTTTTCCAGGGTCCGCCACACCACCCCGTCCCGGAGGATCACCACCCGGTCGCAGAAGGAGGCGGCGAAGGAGTCGTGGGTCACCATGAAGATGGTGGCCTCCAGGGATTCCTTGGCCTGCTCAAAGGATCGGATCACCGCCCGGCTGGACTTGGAGTCCAGGTTGCCGGTGGGCTCGTCCGCCAGGATCAGCAGGGGGCGGTTGATGAGGGCCCGGGCCACGGCAGTCCGCTGCTTCTCGCCGCCGGAGATCTCCGCCGGGTACTTGGAGCGGATGGCGCTGATGCCGAACACGTCGCACAGCTGGTCCGCCCGGGCCTCCGTCTGGCTGGTGACGGTGCCGCCGATGATGGCGGGCAGCAGGATGTTCTCCCGGACTGTCAGGCCGTCCAGCAGCAGGAAATCCTGGAACACGAAGCCCAGCTGTTGGTTGCGGACCTTGGCCAGAGTGTCCTCGCTGAGATCAGCCAGCTGCTTCTCCCCCAGGGTGATCTCTCCGCTGTCGATGGGGATGTAGCAGGAGATGCAGTTGAGCAAGGTGGTCTTGCCGGAGCCGGAGGGGCCCATAACGGCCACGAATTCCCCCTTCTCCACGGTCAGGGACACGCCCTTCAGGACCTCGTAGGTGGTCTTGCCCACCTGATAGGATTTGTGCAGGTCTTTGACGGTTAACATAAAATTTTTCCTTTCTGACTCACAGGATGTTCTGCACCAGGGCGATGGCCGCCAGGTGGGCGGGATAGAAGGCGTAGAAGAACCACTTGTTGACCTTGATGCGGGAGTGGGTGGCGCAGAAGATCAGCGGCGCGGCGAAGACGGCGAAGAAGGACCAGTCGATGCAGAGGCCGCCCACCGTCAGGCACAGGGGATCCTCCGGCCAGCCGCCCCACAGGGCGGGCAGATAGCTGAGGAGATACAGCGCCGCGCCGAGACCGGGCCGGTTCCGGCAGAGGTAGAAGATCAGCATCAGCTGGATACCGCCGCCGGAGTAGTCGAAGTTCCACCAGCTGACGACGAAGAGGGCCAGGGAGAACAGCCACCACTTCCGCTCCTTGAGGCCGTACATGCCCAGGAGACTGAGGAACAGTGTGAAGAAGATGTTCCAGTTGGTGAGGTTGGCCCAGAATTCGCTGATGGGGTGGAAGGCCAGGATATAGAAGGGCTGGCTGATGAGGGCGAAGATCCCCAGCCGGGTCAGGTACTTCCGCACGTCGTGGGTGTACAGCAATCCCACCGTCAGGCAGTAGCAGAAGATGGGGAAGGCCAGCCGGCCGATCCAGCGGAACACGCCCACCTCCGGGAAGAAGGTGCCGCCGATGTGGTCGATCAGCATGGAGACGATGGCGATGAGTTTTAAGAGGTCCGTGTCCAGGTTGGTTTTCAGCCGGGGCCCCGTCTGGGGGATGGCGGCGGGGGTGGTGAGGACGCTCCACACGCGGGAGCGGGAGATGGCAGTGGTGTTTGTCATGGTGTTTCCCTCCTTGTTGACACCAGCGTACCGCGAAAAAAGGGCCGCCGCAAACGGGGTTGTCATCTGCGGCGGCTTGGATGTCAAGTTTTGCATCGGCAGGAGGCGGGATGACAACTTTGGCGGTTTTGCCGTCAAGTTTGGTTTGGCAGACGGCGGTTCCTGTGGTAGAATGGGCAGGTAGTTTAGGGCGCAAAGCGCCCCCTGCCGGACTCCGGCGGGCAGTTTTCGGTTTGAGGTGATGGAGATGCTGCGGATCGGCATCTGTGACGATATCTACGACGCCCGGCTGGTGCTTCGGGCCGCTCTGGAGCGGGTCCTGGAAAAGCGGCGCGTCCAGGGGCAGTTCTGGGAGTTCTCCTCCGGCGAGGGGCTGCTCCGCTGGCTGGAGAGTCACGCCGGAGAGCTGGACATCGTGTTTCTGGATATGGAGATGGGGGAGCTGGACGGCATGGAGACCGCCCGGCGGCTCCGGGCGGCGGACGGCGGACTCCAGCTGGTGTTCGTCACCGGCTACGCCGACCACGTGTTCGACGGGTACTCCGTGGGCGCCCTGGGGTATCTCTTGAAGCCCCCGAAGATCGAACAGCTGGAGGAGGTGCTGGACCGGGCCCAGGCGGCGCTGGTCCGGGGCCTGGACCGGGCCTACATCTGCCGCAGCGGGGACACCCGCTACCGCATCCCCGTCGCCAACATTTTGTACTTCGTCTCGGTCCGGCGGCAGGTGACCTGCGTCACCGCCGGGCGGGAGTACACCTTCTACGGCAAGCTGGACGCGGTGGCCGCGGAGGTGGGGGACGGCTTTGTCCGCATCCACCAGCGGTATCTGGTCCGGGCGGGAGCCGTGGACCGGATGGAGGGCGGCGAAGTGGTGCTGCGGGACGGCCGGCGGCTGCCGGTGAGCCGGTCGTGCCAGCAGTCGGCCCTGCTGGCTCTGACCCGGGCGGAGCTGGAGGGATGAGAATGCGGGATGTTCTCTGGCAGACCTGGCTCAACTGCGGCTATTTTCTGACGGTGGCGGCCAGCGGCTTTTTCCTCTACAAGCTCTGTGCCCCCTTTGTCCGACCCCGGAAGGGGCGCTTCTGGAAGGTGCTGCTCTTCCTGCTCCTGGCAGGGTCCAGCGGCATGGTGATCTGGATCGGCGATCCCAACCTGCTCTATACGCTGCCGGTGTTTTTCGCCTTGTTCTTCCTCTCTACCCGGGGCGACCGGGTGGGGCGGCTGGCGGTGTGCATCATCTTCTTCTGCCTGGAGATGTCCGTGTGTGCCTTTCTGGACTCCTACGTGGAGCGGATCAACGACTTGTTCTATGACATGCTGGTGCGCCTGGCCCGCCCGCTGGTGTTCGGCCCGCTGTGGCTGCTGCTGCGCCGCCGCCTGCCCCGGGAGCCGGTGGTGCTCTCCCGGCGGCTGTGGAAGCTGGTGCTGGGCCTGGCGGCCATGCCCCTGTGCGCCCTGGTCGCCGTGGTGCTGCTGACCTTCCGGCGGTACGAGTCCGCCGAGGTCTATGCCGTGGCCATGAACCAGGGCATGGTGGTGCTGCCCTTCGTGTTTCTGACTTCCCTGGTCCTGCTGTTCGCCATTCTGATTCTGGCGGACCACGAGCGGCTGGAGCAGGCCGAACGCCTGACGGGCCTGCGGGAGGTCTACTATCAGGGCCTCCGGCAGCAGGAGACCCAGGTGCGCCGCCTGCGCCACGACCTGCGGAACCACCTGACGGCGGTCCGGGGTCTCCTGGAACAGGGAGATGAACAGGGGGCCATCGGCTATCTGGACCAGATCGCCGGTTCCCCGGCCCTGCGGGGAACCAGACGGCTCTGCGAGAACGAGGCGGCCAACGCCGTCCTCACCGCCAAGGCGGAGGCCATGGAGCGGGAGGGAGTCGCCGCGGACTTCGCCGTCTCCCTGCCCCGGGACCTGCCGGTGGCGGACATGGACCTGTGCGCCCTGCTGGGCAACGCCCTGGACAACGCCCTGGAGGGCACCCGGGACGCCGGGGAACGGCGGATCACCGTCCGCTGCAAGGCGGACAAGGGCCTCTTCATGCTGCGGGTGGAGAACACCCTGGGCGGCGCGGTGCAGCCGGATCTTGCCACCACCAAGGCCGACAAAGCCGCCCACGGCTTCGGCATCCCCGGGATGCGGGAGATCGCGGAGCGCTACGGCGGCACCCTGGACGCCGGTGCCCGGGAGGGGGCTTTTGAGCTGGTGGTGTGCCTGCCCCTGACGGGACAGAGCGGAAAATGCGGCAGATAAAAGACAGGCGGACCGCCAAATGCAGTCCGCCTGTCTTTGTAATTTTATCAAACTGTTACAGCATCCGCAGCAGCTCGATCTGTTCCCCGGAGGGGCCGGTGAAGAACCAGTTCTCCAACCCGCCGAAGGTGTTGGGCATCACGCACTTCTCTGCGGTCTGGAAGGTGTCCACGCCGGCGGCGCGGAGATCCGCGGCGGCCTGGTCCACATCGTCCACATAGACGGCGAAATGGGGGATGCAGCCCACACCCTCCGGCACAGGGGCGGCGATCAGCTCCACCAGGAAGCCGCCGAACTCCACAAGGGCCAGTTCCCGCTGCTGCTCCGGCGGGCAGGCAGGGGCCCGGAGATGCAGGCTGCCGCCGATCTTCTCGTAAAAGGCGATGCTGGCATCCATATCCGCTGTGTACACGGCGATGTGGCCGAGACCTTGATAGTGCTGTTTCATGGGATCAGTCCTCCAGTATGTGAAAAATGAAAATACGGGGTCAGGGGGCGGCAGTCCGGCCGCCGGGGATCAGGGCGCCCACCGCGCCGCAGACGGCGGCGGGCAGCACCCAGCCGAAATCCAGAGACGCCAGGGGCAGCAGGTCCAGGAAGGCCAGCTCCGCACCGGTGTAGGTGCGGACCACCTCCAGCAGGCTCACCGCCAGGGCGCCCAGGGCCGCCAGGCGGAACACCCAGTCCCGGCGGATGCGGCTGCCGAACAGGGCCAGCACGATCAGCACCAGCGTGGGGGGATAGACCACGCTGAGGATGGGGGATGCGATGGCGATGATCTCATTGAGGCCGAAGTTGGACACCACGGCGCTGAACACGCAGATGACGCACACCAGCGTGCGGTAGGAGACGCGGCCCCCCGAGAGGCCGGAGAAGTAATCGGCGCAGGCGCTGACCAGCCCCACGGCGGTGGTGACACAGGCCAGGGCCACCACCACGGCAAAGAGGATGATGCCCGCCTGTCCCAGCAGGTTCCGGACAATGGACACCACCAGGAACGTGCGGTCCACGGTGATGTCGAAGAAGCGGGCGGTGGTGGCGCCCAGATAAGTCAGCCCCAGATAGACCACCAGCAGGCCGATGCCCGCCACCAGACTGGCGCCGGACACTACCCGGAGCTGGGCGCCGGGAGTCGTGTGTCCCTTCTCCCGGGCGCTCTTCAGAATGATATAGCCGAACACGATGGCCGCCAGCACGTCCATGGTCTGATAACCGGCCTCCACGCCGGTGGCGGCCACATTCTCCACCAGCGGCCGCCCACCCACCGGCCCGATGGGATTCACCACGCCCACCACGATCAAAACCAGCAGGCCGATCAGCAGGGCGGGGGTCAGGATCTTGCCCACGATGTCCACCACCGCCGTCTCCCGCACGCACAGCAGCAGGATCAGCAGAAAGAAGAGGATGGAGAAGAGCACCGGGCTGAAGCCGGACACCAGCGGGGCCAGAGAGGTCTCGTAGGTGGTGGCGGCGGTCCGGGGGATGGCCAGCATGGGGCCGATGCACAGCACAATGGCGCACATGAGCACTGTGGAGGGAATCCTGCCGATGCGGGCGGTGATCCCGTCGGGACTTCCCTGGCGGAGGATGGCGAACATGGCCAGCAGGGCCAGTCCGATGTCGGCCATAAAGTAACTGAAAAAGCCGACTAGCCACTCCGGACCGGATTCCAGACCCAGATAAGGGGGGAAGATGACGTTTCCCGCGCCAAAAAACATGGAGAACAGGGCGAAACCGATGACCAGGCTGTCCTGAAGGTGTTTCTTCATGGGAGACCTCCTCTTGCTCTGCAAGCGGGCGGATGTCCGCCGGATAAGGGCAAAGCGGCCGCGCGGATGACGCGCGGCCTGTGCATTTTTCCGATGTTTGGATAAGTCGATTATATTTGAATTTCCGAAAAAAGTCAATGTTATGCACGCAGGGGCGGCCGCGGGCGGAGCGGCGGAGAAAAATTGCCGGAGCGGGAACTTTTTTCCGCGGAGCCCGTCTAACCTCTCAGACCGCGGCGAAGCGCCGCGAAATCCCATGAGAGATTAGGAGAGAGACATGAAAAAGAGAGGACTTGCACTGCTGCTGGCACTGGCGCTGACACTGGCGCTGGCCGCCTGCAGGGGAACGGAGGCGCAGGAGGACGCCGCCCAGGACCAGGAGATGGAGGAAGTCGCGCCGCCCCGGGAGGAAGAGACTTTGGAAACCGGCGGGGAGGACGGCATCCCTGTGACCATAGAGGACCAGGAGACGGCGGATGATTCCCAGCAGCCTCAGGAGGACGAGCCGGCTCTGGGTTCCCGCCCCGCGGACCCGGCGAAGGAGCCGGAGACGGGGAGCCGTCCGGCGGACCCGGCGGAGAAGCCGGTATACCAGCCGGTGGAGGACACAAAGCCCCAGCAGCCGGACAAGGAGCCGGAGACGCCGGTCCAGCCTGCCCCTGAGCCCCCGGAAGAGTCCGCTTCCAGCGTGGATCTGGCGGATTTCTGCGCTTCCGTGACCGGGGACCAGGAGACGTGGCCCTCCCTGATGGCCGTGGAGGGAGAGGCGCTGGATACGTTCTATGCGGGACTCTCCGCCATCGCCACCAAGCAGTGCCTGGTGCAGATGGCCATGATCTCCGCCTCCGGTGACGAGATCGCCCTGGTGGAGGTGGAGAACAGCGGCGATGTCCAGGCGGTGAAGGACATCTTCCAGGCTCGGATCGACTATCAGGTGGGGGACGGCACCAGCCCCGGCGGTGCCTGGTATCCGGAGCCCACAGAGATGTGGAAGAATGAGTCCCGCATCGTCTCCAACGGCAGCTTTGTGATGCTGGTGGCACACACCGGCGCGGACGCGGTGGTGGAGCAGTTCAACGCCCTGTTCGCCTGAGCGGCCGTCCACAGCACAGAAAAAGAAGCAGGACTTGTAAAAGTCCTGCTTCTTTTTGGATTCAGATCTTGATGAGCTCGTATGCCCGGGTGCCGATGCCGATCTTCTCCGCGTGCTCCAGGCAGACGGCCCAGTCCGTGTCCGGATGGGCGGCGTGGAAGTAGTCACCGGAGGAGCAGTCGCACCCCTCGTCAAACAGGGCGGAGTTGGGCGCGGGGGTCTGGGCCAGCACGGCATCGGCACAGGCCTGGTCCAGGGCCACCGGGTCGAAGGAGGCGAACATGCCCACGTCCGGGACGATGGGGACGTCGTTCTCCGCATGGCAGTCGCAGTTGGGGGAGACATCCACCACCAGGGACACGTGGAAGCAGGGACGGCCGTCCACCACCGCCTTGGTGTACTCGGCGATCTTCTTGTTCAGAATGGCGGGCGCCTCGTCATACAGGCACTGGATGGCGTCCTTGGGGCACACCGCCAGGCACCGGGCGCAGCCCACGCACTTGTCCGTGTCGATGGTGGCCTTGCCGTCGGCGCCGAACTGGGGGGCGCCGTGGGCGCAGATCTTGGCGCAGGCCCGGCAGCCGATGCACTTCTTCTGCTTGACGAAGGGCTTGCCGGAGTTGTGCTGCTCCATCTTGCCGGCCCGGGAGCCGCAGCCCATGCCGATGTTCTTCAGGGCGCCGCCCATGCCGGCCTGCTCGTGGCCCTTGAAGTGGGTCAGGGAGATGAACACGTCCGCGTCCATCACCGCACGGCCGATCTTGGCGGACTTCACATACTCCCCGCCCTCCACGGGGACCTCCACCTCGTCGTTGCCCTTCAGGCCGTCGGCGATCAGGATGTGGCAGCCGGTGGTGTAGGGGGTGAAGCCGTTGATATAGGCGGATTCGATGTGGTCCAGGGCGTTTTTCCGGCCGCCCACGTACAGGGTGTTGCAGTCCGTCAGGAAGGGCTTGCCGCCGTGGGACTTGACCAGGTCCACCACGGCCCGGGCCCAGTTGGGGCGGAGATAGGCCAGGTTGCCCGGCTCGCCGAAGTGCATCTTGATGGCCACGTACTTGCCGTCCATATCAATGTCGCCGAAGCCGGCGGTCATCATCAGCCGGGCCAGCTTCTGGGGCAGGTTCTCCCGCCAGCTGGGGGCGCGGAAGTCCGCAAAGTAGACTTTGGATTTTTCAGCCATGATCTCGTTGCTCCTTTTTTCTCTTTCTGTTGTTTGAAACAAATCTGGAGAGGGCCCCCTCCGGTGCCGGGGCGGCGTGCCTTCCGCCTTACGGCAGGTCCACGGAGATGTTGTCGGTGCCGTGCTCGTCAAACTCGGAGAGATAGGCGTCGATCCGCTCCATCAGCTCCCCATAGTTTTCACGGGTCAGGGGTTCCCCATCCATGTCCCGCAGGGCCAGTTCCTCCGCCAGGATCTCATAGAACACCACGTCCTCATACTGCTCGATGGCCTCGTGGATGCCGCCGTCCGCAAAGGCCCGGGAGGGGATCAGCTCCCCCCGGTACAGCTCCACCAGCTTGCTCATCTTGTGGTGCAGGCAGTGGGAGAAGATCAGGCTCTCCACCTGGTCGTATTCCTGGATGCGGTCGTTCTCCCGGGTGGAATTGATCACCCAGTTTCCTATGTACACCAGATCCAGCAGATACCGGAACTGCTGTTCCGTCAGTTCGATCTTCATGGGGCAGACACCTCCCGAATGGATGATACTGTCACGATTATAGCAGAGACATACGCAGAATTCCACATAAAAAACAGGGCAAAAAGACTAAAATCTGTCTTGCGGCAGAGGGCACCGCATAGTATAATATGTAATCCAGACGCAAAATGAGCATGAGACAGCCGCCGGCCCGGCGGCGGGAGAAGAAGGAGGCGGAGCGGGATGGACCAGCGTCCCATCGGGGTATTCGATTCAGGCCTGGGGGGCCTGACGGCGGTGCACTCCCTCTGGCGCATCCTGCCGGAGGAGGACCTGATCTACTTCGGCGACACCGCCCGGGTGCCCTACGGCGGCCGGTCCCGGGAGGCCATTTTGAAATACGCCCGCCAGGATGTGCGCTTCCTGCGCTCCTTCGATCTGAAGGCCATCCTCATCGCCTGCGGGACGGTGACCACCACCTCGCTGACGGCGCTGCAGGCGGAAAACGACCTGCCCATGGTGGGCGTGGTGGAGCCCACCTGCCGCCGGGCGGTGTTGGTGACGAAAAACAAGCGGGTAGGGCTCATCGCCACGGCGGCCTCCGTCCGCTCCGGCGCATACGAGGCGGCTCTCCGGCGGCTGGACCCGGAGGTGACCGTGTTCAGCCGGGCCTGCCCCCTGTTCGTGCCCCTGGCGGAGGCCGGGCGCATCCAGCGGGGAGACGTGGTGATCGAGACCGTGGCCCGGGAGTATCTGACGCCCCTGAAGGACGCGGGCGTGGACACCCTGATTCTGGGCTGCACCCATTACCCGCTGCTGACGGATGTGATCGGGGACGTGATGGGGCCGGACGTGGAGCTGGTGTCCGCCGGGGAGGAGTCCGCCTTTGAGCTGAAGCGGATGCTGAAGGCCCGGGGGCTGCGGGCGGACGAGAGCCGCCGCGGCGAGACGGAGTTCTACGTCAGCGACCGAGTGGAGGATTTTGAGCGGACGGCCTCGCTGTTTCTGCAGGAGGACCTGCGCCATACAGCACGGAGGATTGACATTGAGCGATATTGAGACGCGGCGGGAGAAGCTGCCGGTGCTGCTCTTCATCCGGGGAGAGCAGTATTTTGACGATGTGGACCCGGACGCCACGGAGCTGACGACGGAGGGGACCCTGGAGCTGACGGAGGAGGGCCTGCTGCTGACCTATCAGGAGACAGCCCTCACCGGCATGGAGGGGACGACCACCACCTTTGAGGTCAGTGGATCCCAGGTGATCCTGCGCCGGGTGGGCAGTGTGAACTCCCAGATGGTGTTTGAGGAGGGGCGGCAGCACACGTCCCTGTATGAGACCCCCTACGGGGAGCTGTCGGTGGACATCCAGACCAGCGCCCTGCGGCACAACCTCAGCGAGCGGGGCGGCCTGCTGGAGATCAAGTACTCCATCGCTGTCGAGCACACGGTGACAGGAAGAAACAGCTTCAAGATCCGGGTAAAGCGAAAGTAGGAGAGCGTTCCGGCGGATCGCGCGGCAGCGCGTCCAAGCATTTTGGCGGAGCCAAAATCTTGCCGGAGGGCGAATTCATTTCGCCCGAGGATTTCCATAAAAGGGGCTCCCACGGGACCTGTCCCGTGGGAAGCACACGGTGACAGGAAGAAACAGCTTCAAGATCCGGGTAAAACGGAAAAATTAGGAAGCAGGAATGAGGAGTTAGGAATTTTGGTGTCCGGCGGAGCTGGACGGATTTCAATGGCCGCCTTCGGCGGCTCCAGAATTTCTAATTTCCAACTCCGAATTCCTCATTCACGAAAGAGGGAACGATATGATCAACATGGTACAAAACGCGAAGGATCAGGCGGCGGCGCTGGCCATGGCCGCCTATCAGGCGGCAGTGGCGGACGGGACGCTGCCCCAGGCGGAGGTGAAGACCGCCCCGGTGGAGATCCCCAAGGACACCGCCAACGGCGACTTCACCACCACATTTGCCCTGGCGGCTTCCAAGGCGCTGCGGCAGCCGCCCCGGAACATCGCCCAGGCGCTGCTGGACCACATGGACCTGGCGGGGAGCTACTTTGCCTCCGCGGAGATCGCGGGACCGGGCTTTTTGAACTTCCGCCTCAACGACAGCTGGTACGCTGCCGTCTGCGAGGCGGTGGAGAGCGAGGGCGCCGGCTACGGCACCGCCGACCACCTGAAGGGCCAGAAGATCATGGTGGAATTCGTCTCCGCCAACCCCACGGGCCCCATGCACATGGGCAACGCCCGGGGCGGCGTGCTGGGAGACACCCTGGCCAGCGTGCTGGCGGCGTGCGGCGCCGACGTGACGAGAGAGTTCTATGTGAACGACGCGGGCCACCAGATCGACAAGTTCGCCCACTCCATCGAGGCCCGGTATCTCCAGATCATCCGGGGAGAGGACGCGGTGCCCTTCCCGGAGGACGGATACCAGGGCGAGGACATCAAGGACCTGGCCCGGGCCTATTATGAGAAAAACGGGGACAAGCTGGTGGATGTGCCGGAGGCGGAGCGGCAGGAGACCCTGGCCCAGTTCGGCCTGTCCATCAACCTGCCCAAGATGAAGACCGATCTGGAGCGGTACAAGATCCACTATGACAACTGGTTCTATGAGTCCTCTCTCCATGAGAGCGGCTATGTGAAGGAGACGGTAGACCTGCTGGCGGAGCGGGGCTGGACTTATGAGAAGGACGGTGCCCTGTGGCTCCGCACGGCCGACATCCTCCGGGACCACTTCCGCAAACAGGGGAAGAAAGAGGCGGACATCGAGAAGCTGGACCTGAAGGACGACGTGCTGCGCCGGGCCAACGGCTTCTACACCTACTTTGCCGCGGACATCGCCTATCACCGGAACAAGTTCGCCGTCCGGGGCTTTGACAAGGTCATCAACATCTGGGGCGCCGACCACCACGGCCACGTGGCCCGGCTGAAGGGCGCCCTGGACGCTCTGGGCCTCAACGGCAGTGAGCGGCTGGACATCGTGCTGATGCAGCTGGTGAAGCTGCTGCGGGACGGCGAGGTGGTGCGGATGAGCAAGCGCACCGGCAAGGCCATCTCCCTCTCGGATCTGCTGGACGAGGTCAGCGTGGACGCAGCCCGGTGGTACTTCAACGCCAAGCCGGACACCCAGATGGAGTTCGACCTGGGTCTGGCGGTCCGGGAGGACAGCGAGAACCCCATCTACTACGTGGAATACGCCCACGCCCGTATCTGCTCGCTGCTGCGGGCTCTGGCGGAGGAGGGCGTCTCCGTGCCCAGACAGGCGGACGTGGACATGTCCCTGCTTTCCGGTGAGGCGGAACGGGCCCTGCTGAAGCAGATCGCCCAGTTCTGCGAGGAGATCAAGCTGGCGGCCCGGGATTACGATCCCAGCCACATCAACCGCTATCTCCAGGAGCTGGCAGCCTGCTTCCACCGGTTCTACACCGCCTGCCGCATCAAGGGCGAGGAGCCGGCGGTCCGGGACGCCCGGCTGAAGCTGGCGGACGACACCCGGATCGTCCTGCGGAACGGCTTGAAGCTCATCGGCGTGGACGCGCCGGAGAAGATGTAAAAAGACGGCGGGACAGGATGCAGGAGGAAGACCCATGGAATTTCAGAGAGAGCCGGGGCGTATCTACGCCGAGGAAGAAGGCCGGGTGATCGCGGAGGTGACATTTCCCGACCGGGATGGGGCGGCGGATATCGACCACACATTTGTGGATGATACGCTCCGGGGCCAGGGCGTGGCGGGGCAGCTGCTCCGGGAGGCGGCCGACCAAATCCGCGCGGAGGGAAAGCGCGCCAGGGCGACCTGTTCCTATGCCAAAATCTGGTTTGAAAAGCACCCGGAGGAGGCCGATCTGCTGTGCCCCTGAGAGACGACGAGAGCCGCCGCGCCGGCGGGAGCAGCATGGCCCTCCGGGCGGCGTTTCCCGCCACCATCCCGGTGATGACGGGCTTTCTGTGCCTGGGGACTGCCTATGGCCTTTTGATGCAGTCCAAGGGGTATGGGCCGGGATGGTCCGTCCTCATGAGCGCCATCGCCTTTGGTGGCAGCATGCAGTTTGTGGCCGTCACGCTGCTGACCACGGCCTTTGACCCTGTGCAGGCGTTTCTGCTGTCCGTCATGGTCAATGCCCGGCACATGTTCTACGGGCTGAGCCTGCTGGACAAGTACAAGGGCCTGGGGAAGGTGCGGCCGTTTCTGATCTACGTGCTGTGCGATGAGACGTTTTCCCTGGTGTCCACTCTGGAGCCGCCGGAGGGTGTGGCCCGGAAGGACTTCTACTTCTGGATCTCCCTGCTGGACTACCTCTACTGGATTACGGGCACAGCCCTGGGCGGCCTGCTGGGGAGTTTCCTCACCTTTGACACCACGGGCCTGGACTTTGCTCTGACGGCGCTGTTTGTGGTGCTGTTCCTGGAGCAGTGTAAGAAGCTGGAGAACCGGCCCGCCGGGGTGATGGGGATCCTCTGCGCCGCCGCCAGCCTGGCGGTGTTCGGAGCGGACAACATGGTGATCCCCGCCATGGTGCTGGTGCTGGCGGTGCTGCTGAGTGCACGGCACCGCCTGGACCGCAGCGGAGAGGAGGGAGCCCTGTGACGCTGACGCCTTTGCAGACGCTGGGCATCATCCTGGCGGTGGCCGCCGGGACCCAGCTGACCCGATGGCTGCCCTTTTGGTTGTTTCCGGAGAAGAAACGGCCCCCCGCCGTGGTGACATACCTGGGGAAAGTCCTTCCGCCCGCCATGATGGGCCTGCTGGTGGTGTACTGCCTGCGGAGCGTCTCCTGGCTGTCGGTGCCCCACGGGGCGCCGGAGCTGATCGCCATTGCGGCGGTGGCGGGGCTCCACCTCTGGAAGCGGAATGTGCTGCTGTCCATCGCCGGGGGCACTGTGCTGTACATGGTGCTGGTACAGGCGGTGTTTGTCTGAGAAAAGAGAAGAGATGCCGGCCGGCGGAAGCCCGGCCGGCATTTTTCAGTGCCGGGGGAGGCTTCCTTGTTTCCGAATCGTTACAATTTGTTGTGAAACTGAGGGGATTTTTGCGAAAAATCAGGGTATTCTGGGTATAAAATGCAGAGAACGGAGCGCAAAAACCAGGATCTGGAAAGCGAGGTGCGGAACATGAAGCGATTTCTTCTCTGCGGGGTGCTGCTGGCGCTGCTGGCCGGCTGCGGCACTGCCGGGGAGCAGCTGCCGGAGGAAGTCCCGGAAGAGACGGAGCCCCTCTCCGGCGAGGAGCTGACGGCCTCCGCCATGGCGGCGTACGCTGAGATCACGAAGGACCTGACTTTCACCCTGGATGTGGAAGAGGAAGATGCCACAGGCATCAGCCTCTCCATCACCCCGGAGGCCGCCCGGAACGTGGCGGGGCGGGAGAACCTGTTCTCCATCGGCTACCAGTGGGAGCCGGCCTCGGCGGAGGCCTGGGGAGACCAGTGGAGCGACATCGAAAGCAGAGGACGGCTTTTTGCCATGACCGCCCCGGACGGGGAGACCACCCTCCAGTGCTGCACCGGTGGGGACGTGGTGCTGTGGACCGTGGACGGGGAGACCCACTATGCCTGTGTGACGGCTGCGGCGGAGGGGGAATCCGGCCTGAGCGGTCTGCTGCAGGGGATCGCCGAGGACGCCCTGTGGGACGCGGCGTTTTGCGGTCCCACGGTGGATGGGGCAGAGACGGACTACGAAGAGATCGCCCGGCAGCTGAACGAGGCCGTGGCGGAGAATGTCCGCCATGTGCCGGACTGGGTCAGCTGGAAGCCCCTGGACTTCCAGGCCAACGGCGCCAGCGTGTTTGACGCCTATTACGGTGAGCCGGAGAACTTCTGTGCCGGGCTGGGCTTCCGGCTGCTGGTGGATGACCCGTATGGAGAGATGGCCAACAGCTGGCAGGCGGGCGCAGGGCTGGGAGAACCGGATGCGGACGGGTACTACGGCTATGGCGGCGAGGCCAGTATCCAGAAAAATGAGGACGGCGACTGGACCTGCGACGGTCTGGCCACCGGAGGCAGCGCCGTGACGCTGCCACTGTCCGGCTCTGGGGAGGAAGCCCCGCTTTCGGAGCTGGTGGACGCATTCTTCCTGACGGAGGGGTTCTCCCATGACTGGCTGCTGCCCAACTACATCCTGGACCACCCGGCAGAGGACATGACGGCCCTGCCCGACCTGCTGGATGACCGGACAGACGCAGAGGTCCGGGAGCTGTGTGCCGTCCTGGGCCGGTGCCTGCGGGACGCCGACTACTGGGACTGGACGCCGGAGACGCTGGCGGAGACTCTGGGAAGCTATGGGGCGTATCTGGATGCATAAATCTGCCAACGCCGGTATAAACTGGGACTGCGGCCTGGCCGCAGTCCTTTTGTTTTGTCATGGAGGCGGATATGGGGAAGCGGTTGTTTTACTGGGAGCTGGCGGGTGCGCTGTTCACGGCGGCGCTGGGGACGCTGCTGCACTTTGTCTACGACTGGAGCGGCGGATGGGGCGCGGCGGCTGCCTTCTCTGCGGTGAATGAGTCCACCTGGGAACATATGAAGCTGCTGTTTTTCCCCATGTTCCTGTTTTCCGTGGTACAGGTGTGCTGCCTGGGACGAAACTATCCGAACTTTCTGGCGGCCCGGGGCGTCAGCACGGTGACAGGGGTCGCGCTGATCCCGGTGCTGTTCTATACGTACACCGGCGTGCTGGGGCGGCATCTGCTCTGGGCGGACATCGCCGTGTTCTACCTCTCCGTGCTGGGGGCCTTCGCCCTGGATTTCCGGCTTCTGCGGCGGGGGCGGTTCACCTCTCTCTGGCAGCAGATCCTGGGCCTGCTGGCGCTGTGGGGGCTGGCGTTCCTTTTCGTCTACTGCACATTCCATCCGCCGGAGCTGGGGCTGTGGCAGGACCCGGTGACGCTGGGCTATGGAATCCCCAAATGAAAGCAGGCGCCCCTCCTCCGGGAGGGGCGCCGCTTTACTTCCGGGGATTTTCTGCCCCCGCCGTTGACCGGATCCCTCCGGCGGGGTATAATACCATTAAAAGCGACCTGGGGAGGCTGAAGCGGATGAAGACCACAAGACGGAAGAGTGCGGCGCCTTTTTACGCCGCGGCGGCGGTGTGGCTGGCCTACGCGCTGGTGCTGCCGCTGTATGAGCCGCTGCACTATGCCCTGGCGGCGGGGGCCTCCCTTCTGGCGTTCGCGGCGGCGTCCGCCCTGTGCCGGGGCGGCCCCGCGGGGGAGGAGGCCGGCGAGGCGCCGCCGGAAAAGGCGGAGGAGCCCGCTGAAAAGAAACCGGCCTCCACTGGCAATCCGGAGCTGGACAAGATGGTCCGCGACGGGGAGCTGGCCATCCGGGAGATGAAGCGACTGGATGAGAATATCGCGGACCCCGGCATCTCCGCCGACATCGTGCGGCTGGAGCAGGTGAGCGCCCGGATCTTCGACGAAGTGCGCACGCACCCGGAGAAGCTGCCCCAGATCCGGCGCTTTCTGGACTACTACCTGCCCACCACCCTGAAGCTGCTGAACGCCTATGACCGCATGAGCGGCACCGGGGTCTCCGGGGAGAACATCGACACCACCCTGGCCAAGGTGGAGGGGATGATGCGGACCATCGTGGCGGCCTTTGAAAAGCAGCTGGACAGCCTGTACGGCGCCGAAGCCCTGGACATCTCCACGGACATCACGGTGCTGGAGAACATGATGGCCCGGGAGGGGCTGGTGGACAGCCCGCTGAAGGCGGAGACACAAAAGAAGGAAGAGGACGGCAGAGACATCCAGCTGGAGCTGTGACCGGAGGAAACGCCGTGAGAAAGATCGTCATCAGAATGGCGGGCCTGATTTTCTATATAGCCGCAGGATTTGCCCTTCTGTTTTGGAAACTGAGGCGTGAGGGACTTCACAACGCGGAGCTTCTGCTGCCGCTGGCATGGCTGGCGGGGGCGGTGATTTTGGGCCTCCGGCTGGACAAGGCCTGTAAACAGGCGGGAAAGCGGGGAGAGGCCGCCCATCACTTTTTCTTTGCGGTGATATGGCTGCTGCTGGGCATCGGTTTTATGAAGCAGGACTCGGGCATCCGCTTCCTTTGCGGTGTGCTGGGGGTGGTGTACGCGGTGGTTTATGCTGTCTACGGCGTGCGGGCGGCAGGAGAAGTCCGCCGGAATGAAGAAAGTGCCAAAGAGTGAATGATGATATGATGGAGGATGACACAATGGCTGACGAGAAGAGCATGATGCCCGAGCTGACCCTGGATCCCAACCGGACGGACGCGGTGCCCCAGCTGACCCTGGACCCGGCGGCGCCCGCCGCCCCCGCCCCGGAGCCGGCCAAGCCGGAGGTGACGCCGGTGCAGATGGACGAGAACCTGCTGAACGACGCGGAGAAGCAGGCGGTGGAGGCGTTCTCCAAGAAGATCGATCTGACGGACTCCAACCTGATCCTGCAGTACGGCGCGGCGGCCCAGAAGAACGTGGCCAGCTTTTCCGAGAACGCCCTGAACTCCGTGCGCACCAAGGACCTGGGAGAGGTGGGCAAGTCCCTCAGTGAGCTGGTGGTGGAGTTGAAGGGCTTCGGCGAGGAAGAGGAGAAGAAGGGATTCTTCGGCCTCTTCAAAAAGACGGGCAGCAAGCTGGAGGCCATGAAGGCCCAGTACGCCAAGGTGGAGTCCAACGTGGACAAGATCGCCCGGGAGCTGGAGCAGCATCAGGTCACGCTTTTGAAGGATGTGGCCATGTTCGACCAGATGTACGAACTGAACCTGAAATACTACAAGGAGCTCACCATGTACATTCTGGCGGGCAAGAAGAAGCTGGAGGACGTGCGGGCGGGTGAGCTGCCTGCCCTGAAGGCCAAGGCGGAGCAGTCCGGCGCCCAGGAGGACGCCCAGGCATACAACGACATGGTCCAGATGTGCGAGCGGTTTGAGAAGAAGCTCCACGACCTGGAGCTGACCCGGATGATTTCCGTCCAGATGGGTCCCCAGACCCGGCTGCTGCAGAACAACGACACCCTGATGGTGGAGAAGATCCAGTCCTCCCTGGTGAACACCATCCCCCTTTGGAAGAGCCAGATGGTGCTGGCCCTGGGGCTGGAGCACGGCCGCCAGGCCACGGCGGCCCAGAGCGCCGTGACGGAGATGACCAATGAGCTGCTGAAAAAGAACGCGGATCTGCTGAAGATGGGCACCATCGAGACCGCCAAGGAGGCGGAGCGGAGCGTGGTGGACATCGAGACGCTACAGCACACCAACCAGCAGCTGATCTCCACGCTGGACGAGGTGCTGAACATCCAGCGGGAGGGCGCCCAGAAGCGCAGGGCCGCCGAGGCGGAGCTGGGCCGCATCGAAGGGGAGCTGAAGCAGAAGCTGCTCGAGCTGAGAAATTAAAGGGGGAGCAGGCTCCCCCTTTGCCCGTAAGGGGCACGCCGCATCCGTAAAGCGGCAAAGCCGCTAACGGCTGCGCAGTAGAACCCCTACCACCAGTGACGTCGGTCACTGGTGTGTGCGCCCCACGGGCGCACGGGTCGGGGAATTTTCGCCACGTACACGCCGCGGCGAAAATGATTTCATTTTTTTGATCTGCCGGAGGCAGATCAACCGGGAAAACCCGGAGGGTTTTCCCTGGCCCCTTTCCCCGACTGGGGAAAGGGGGAGAGAGGACATACGCCTATGAAGTTTTTTCAGAAACGGGCCGTGGCGGTGGTGGTGCTGATTTTGGCCATCGTGGCCGGGGTGGCCATCGGGCAGGCCAAGAAGCCGGATGCCAGCGGCCAGGCATCCACCGCCATTGTGGGGTCCTATACGTATGTATATGACTACGCCGGGGTGCTGACGGACGACACCATGGAGCATATCGACGCCATGAATGCCTCCCTCTTTGCCCAGACCGGGGCGCAGATTCTGGTGGATGTGGTGAACTCCACCGGCGGCGTGGACATCATGGACTACGCCACGGACCTGGGGAACACCTATGGCGTGGGCTCAGCGGAGCGGAACAACGGCGTGGTGATGCTTCTGGCGCTGGAGAATATCTCCCAGGGCGGCTTGGTCGGCGACTACTGCGTGGTGGTGGGGACCGGACTGGAGAACTATGCGGATGACTTTGTCAGCCTGCAGTCCTATTACCTGGAGAGCGACTTTGCCGCCGGGGACTACGACGACGGCGTGAGGGCCGCCTTTGACGCCTTCATCGACTGGTTTGCAGACTTCTACGGCGTCACTATCCGGGAGGGGTATATCCCAGCCGTGCGGGAGACCTATTCCAGCGGCAGCGGGTACTACTATACGGAGACCCACGGCTATGTGGCCCCGGCCTTCGGGTCCCTGGTGAGCGGCGTTGTGATGCTGCTGGTGGTGCTGCTGGTGCTGTGGGTGATCCTGGACGGCATCCGGTACAGCCGCTACCGTCGGCGGTATCTGCGGCCCGGCATGAGCCGGCCCACGGTGCTGTACTACCCCGTATTCTGGGGACGGCCCCGGCGGCCCAGACCGCCCAGACCGCCGCGGACTCCGCGGCCGCCCCGCCGTCCGCCCTCCGGCGGGACCTTCGGCGGGGGCAGCTTCGGCGGCAGCCGGGGAGGCATGTTCGGCGGAGGCTCCTTCGGCGGTGCCGGAGGGTCCCGGGGCAGCTTCAGCGGGGGTTCTTTCCGGAGCGGCGGCGCCCGGCGGGGCAGCTTTGGCGGCGGCTCCTTCCGGGGCGGGGGAGGCCGCCGTGGCGGCGGTGCCCGGGGCGGACGCCGGTAACATCTGCATGAGAACAGCGGCACGGCGATACAAGCCGTGCCGCTTTTTTGCGGGGATGGAATCGACGGTTATCAATATGTGCGGCCGGGTCTTTTTCCCTGGGAATCAGTCCACCTCCCGCAGCCGCTCCACGATGGTGGACCTGGAGACGGAGCGGTACACCGCCAGGGGCACCAGGATGCCCAGCAGCGCGAACACCGGCACCACGATCAAAAACGGCGTCAGGGTCAGACGGTAAGTGAAGAACCAGAACAGGCTCCCCACCGCTGTGAAGGCCACCGGGCCCAGCGCCAGGGTCAGCACCAGGGAGATTCCCGCCGCCCCCAGGGCGTAGAACAATCCCTCGTACACCAGCATGGTCTTGAGCTGCTTGCCGGTCATGCCGATGGATTGGAGCACGGCGAACTCCCGCTTGCGGGCGATGATGCCGGTGAGGATGGCGTTGAAGAAGTTCAGCACCCCCACCAGCCCCACGATGAAGCTCAGGGCCCCGCCGCACAGCTGGAACATGGAGCGCATGCCCTCGAACTCCGAGGCGTAAAGGGCCTTGCTCTCGTAGTCGAACTGGGGATTGACGTTCTCCGTGTAGTCCCGGAGAAATTTCTCCATGGCATCGTTGGCCCCGTCGGTGGTGTCGAAGGCGTAGTACATGACATCCGATGTGCCGCTGTCCTGGATGAAGGTCTGGTCGTTCAGGACGAACTCGTCCGCCCCGTAGTAGCGGTAGGAGAAGGCGGAGGGCACCGTCACCAGGGCGGCCACCTCATATTCCACATCCCGGTATTTCACCGGCTGCGCCACCCAGTTGGCGCCGGCGGGCACGTCCTCCGGGCTGGCATAGGCGATGCCGGTGTCCGGGTCCACATACGCCGTCTCCTCCACATACCGGACGGTGATGATGTCCCCCAGCCGGGCCCAGTGGGAGCTCAGATCCGCGCTGCCGTAATCGTCGTCGGCATACACGGCGGCGATTTTCCGGCTGCCCGGCTCATAGAGGTCGGACAGGTCCCCCTCCAGCACCGTCAGGTGGTCCAGGGCGAAGGGGCTCATGCCGGAGAGCTGGATCCGGTCGGCCAGCAGGCCCTCCTCGTTCCGCCCGGTCAGGCGGATCAGGTTGTCCATCTGCTCCGGGGTGTAGAAGCGCTCCTTGTTCTGCCGGAACCAGTCCTCGGTGACATACTCCAGGGCTCCGAACGTCTGGCCGTAGATGACGCCGCTGTCGGTGATGCCGCCCTGGGCGCTGATGTCGTCGATGACGGACTGGGGCACGGACATGTCGGCGGTGAAATCCAGGACGCTGTTCTGGAATTTCCCGGCATCCGCCACGATGAAGTCGCTGGCGGTGAAGTTGGACACATACTTGTCCATGTCAAAGCCATTGGCGAAGTTCACGGTCACCGTCAGCAGCACCACCGCCAGGGAGAGGGAGGTGACGGTGACGGCGGTCTTGCCCCGGCTGCGGCCCAGGTTGGCCCAGGCCATGGACAGCAGGGACACGCCTTTGTGGCCCTTCTTCTGCTTGCGCTTGATGGTGCCGCCCTCGGTGTACCGCACCGCCTCGATAGGAGAGACCTTGGCGGCCACCCGGCCGGGCTTCCGGCAGGAGAGGAGCACCGTCACCAGGGAGAACAGCGCTGCCCCCAGGAAGATCACCGGGCTCACGGAGGTCATGGGCACGATCCCCTCCAGCTGGGACACGATGGCCGGCGTGATCTGGCCGCCGATGAACCAGCCCGCGATCAACCCCAGGGGGATGCCCGCCAGGGACAGCGTCAGCGCCTGCTGACGGATGATCCAACCCAGCTGCCGGGGGGTGGTGCCGATGGTTTTCAGCAGGCCGTAGAACCGGATGTCGCCCGTAACGGAGATCTGGAACACGTTGTAGATGATGAGATACCCGGTGAAGATGATGAGCAGCAGCATGGCGGCGATGGCGATGACCACGATGGGGTCCAGATTGTCGCTGAGCTGGGCGCCGGTGTAGCCCCAGTTGACGCCGGTGTCGATGTAGTCATCCCCGGCGGTCTCGTTCTGGTAGCCGTGGTCGGCCAGGATCTGGTTCAGGTCCTGCTCGATGTGCCGGGAGCCACTCTTCAGCATCACGTCCAGGTTCCAGGTGCCGATCATGCCGTTGCTGCCGGGCGGGGTCACCCCCACCTCGTCCAGGACGGCGTCCACCCGGCTCTCCGGGATCAGGACGTGGCTGGCCACGATGGCCTCGTCCCGCTCCCACCAGCCGCAGAGGGTGAAGGTCTGGGTGGTGGTGTGGCCGTCCACGTCAAAGGTGAGGGTAAATTTCGCGCCGATCTCCGGCTGGATGCCCAGCAGGGCCAGCACCGCCGTGTCGGTGGCGGCCTCGTCAGTGCCCTCTTCCGGCAGGCGGCCCTCGATGGGGTCGCAGAAGGCCCAGTGGGCGTAGTTGGCGTCGGCGTAGCTCACCTCCACATGGGACTTGTTGAAGGGCACCTCTGTGGGCATCCCCAGGAAGCGCCGCAGGCCCCACTGGTCAATGAGGGGATCGTCCTTCAGCTCGTTGAACTGCTCCTCCGTCAGGTACTTGAACCCGCCGTGGGAGAAGCCGCCCACCTGCCGGAAGTTGGACTGCTGGAACCCGTCGTTGATGGACATGGCGATGGTGAAGAGGGACGTGAACAGCACCGTGGTCAGGGCGATGGCGAGAATGGCAATCAGGTTGCGGGTCCTGGCCGCCTTCATGGACCGCCAGCCCAGGCGGCGGATGGTCTTGCCGTTGGATACCTTCATCATGGCCCTCACCCCCGCACCACGATCCGGCCGTCCTCAATGCGGATGATCCGGTCCGCCATCTGGGCCAGCTCCTCGTTGTGGGTGATCATGACGATGGTCTGGCTGAACTTCTGGGCGGTGACCTTCAGCAGGCCCATCACGTCCAGGCTGGTGGCGGAGTCCAGGTTGCCGGTGGGCTCGTCCGCCAGGATGATGGCGGGCTTGGCCGCCAGGGCCCGGGCGATGGCCACCCGCTGCTGCTGGCCTCCGGAGAGGTTGTTGGGCAGGTTCTGGAGCTTGTTCCCCAGGCCCAGGGTCTCGATGATCTGGTCCACATAGCCCTTGTCCGGCGCCTTGCCGTCCAGTTGGATGGGCAGGACGATGTTCTCGTACACGTTCAGCACCGGCACCAGGTTGTAGTTCTGGAACACGAAGCCGATTTTCCGGCGGCGGAATATGGTCAGTTCCTCGTCCTTCAGGGCGGAGAGCTCCCTGCCGTCCACGGTGACGGTGCCGCCGGTGGGCCGGTCCAGGCCGCCCAGCATGTGGAGCAGGGTGGACTTGCCGGAGCCGGAGGTGCCCACCACTGCCACGAACTCGCCCTTCTCCACCGTCAGATTGACCCCGTCCAGGGCCCGGACCTCCGTGTCGCCGGAGCCGTACACCTTCCGCAGATCCTTCGTTTCCAAGATCGTCATCTGTCATTCCTCCCAGGAAAAAGTCTGTATTGCCTTTCGACAATACAGACTGTACCAAAGAAATCTTTCCACATTCTTTCTGAAATCTAACAGTTTTGAAAGAATTAGGAATGAGGAATTTTGGTGTCCGGCAACGCCGGACGAATTTCAATGGCCGCCTCCGGCGGCTCCGCAATTCCTAACTCCTAATTCCTCATTCCTAACTCCCGCGGAAGGAACAGAGAGAAGGTGCTGCCCTCCCCGGGGCGGCTGGTGACCTTCAGGTACCCGCCCTGCCCGGCGGCAATCTGGCGGCTGAGGTACAGGCCGATGCCCACGCCCTCCTCACCGCTGACGGAGGGGGAGCGGTAGAACCGCTGGAAGATCCTGGCCTGCTCCACCTCCGGGATGCCGGGGCCGGTATCCGCCACGTCGATGCGGCAGAACAGCTCATAACTCCTGGCCCGGAGAGTAACGCTGCCGCCCGCCGGGGTGTACTTCACCGCATTGTCCACCAGATTATACAGGGCCTCCGCCGTCCACTTGGGGTCGAAGCGGGCGGTCAGGTCCGTGGACTCCACAGTGAGGGCGACGCCCTTGGCCTCCGCCTTGGGGGCGGCCTGGGCCGCCGCACTTTCCAGCACCCGCCGGAGGGGATTGACCGCCGGCGTCATGGCGAGGACGCCGGTCTCCAGCCGGGAGGTCTTCACCAGCGCGTCAATGAGGAACCGCAGCTTCTCCGCCTGCCGCTCCAGAGCCGCCGCGCAGTCCCGGCTCTCCGGCGGCAGGTCCTGTTCCTCCAGCAGCTGGGCGTACAGCAGGAGATTGGCGATAGGCGTCTTGGTCTGGTGGGAGATGTCCCCGATCAGGGTCTTGATCTTCTCCTTTTCCTCCGCCAGATGTTTGGCCGACACGGCGGATGCGGAGAGATAGTGGGCCATCCGGGTCTCCAGAGCGGAGAGGCGGCTCTCGTCATAGAGGGACTCCCGGAACTCCCCCCGGATGGCCTCGTCCAGCATCTTGTCCAGAGTGTCCAGCATCCGGCGGGCGCGGAGATGGGTCCAGACGGCGATGCCAATCGCCGCCAGCAGGGCCAGGACCGCCAGGGCCAACAGGCTGTATTCCACTGTCATGTCAGTTCACCGCCCATGTGTAGCCCAGGCCGTACACGGTCTTGATATAGCGGGGCTTGGATGGCGTGTCCTCCAACTTGTCCCGCAGCCGCTTCACTGTGACGGAGAGGGCGTTTTCGTCCACATACTCCGCCCCGTCCGTCCAGATCCGGTCCACCAGGGCGGCCCGGGTGAGGGTTTGGCCCCGGTGCTCCACCAGCAGCCGCAGCAGCTTCTGTTCCGTCTTGCTGAGCTCCACCGGAACACCGTTCCGGGAGAATTCCATCCGGCCGAAATCGAAGGTGAAGCCGTCCAGCTGCACCCGCTCCGCCTGGGGTGCGGCGGTCCGGCGCAGCTGGGCGTTCACCCTGGCCCGCAGCACCGCCAGGGAGAAGGGCTTGGTGATGTAGTCATCTGCCCCCAGCTCAAGCCCCGCCACGATGTCTGTCTCCAGGTCGTTGGCGGTCAGCAGGATCACGGGAACCGCACTCTCCCGCCGGAGGGCGCGGAGGAAGTCCAGGCCATTGCCGTCAGGCAGGTTGATGTCCAGGATTAGCAGGTCGAAGCTCCGGCGGGAGAGCAGCTCCCCGGCATCCGCCAGGGACCGGCAGAGCTGGGGGCGGAGCTCCGGCGCCTGGAGGGCCAGGCGGATGCCCTCGCCCAGAGTCGGGTCATCCTCCACGATCAGCAGGTCTTTCATCGGGGAACCTCCTTGGGATCAAACTGCGCCCAGTATACCACGGGTGTCCGCCGCCGTCCAGAGCGGGCAGAAGAAACGCACGGCGGACAGGCCGCCGTGCGTGGAGCGCGGGATCGAAGATCACAGGGTCAGAGAGGGGGCGGCATAGGTCCGGGCCGCCAGCTCCTGGTCCAGCATATAGAGCCCCTTGGGGTCGGAGCCGAACAGCTCCATCTTCTTGACTAGATCGGTGGCGTTGGTCTCCTCCTCGCCCTGCTCCTTCACGAACCAGTCCAGGAACTGCATGGTGCGGAAGTCCCGGGCCTCATAGGCGGCCTCGTAGAGGGCGTGGATCAGGGAGGTGACATACTGCTCGTGGGCCAGACCGGCCTGCAGGGGGTCCATGTTGGTCTTGAGCGCCGCCTCCGGCTTGGCGATGGCCTCCAGCACCACGGGCACATCGTTGTTCTGGAGATACTGGAGCATCAGCATGGCGTGGTCCCGCTCCTCCTGGGCCTGGACCTTGTACCAGTTGGCAAAGCCGGAGAGGCCCTGCTCCACATAGTAGTTGGAGAAGCACAGGTACAGGTAGGCGGAGTAAAACTCTTTATTCACCTGGTCGTTCAGAAGCTGAGATACCTTTTCCGTCAGCATGGCAATGACTTCCTTTCTGTCAAGTGGGGATCATGTTTGGCCTGTCTAACCATTATAGCACACACGGGGGGAAATGCAATGCTGAGCCTGCAAAAAGCGGTGGACGAGAACTGCGGGGTGTGCTACAATATGCGTGCCGCCGGACATCGGCGGAAAAACCTTGATGATTTCTGAACGGTTTTATCACCATTTTTGATAGACCCGGTGCAGGGCCTATGCTATAATGGGGCGTGCCGCTGGAGAGGCGGCGATCATCATTTAGAGAGGGATCCTTGTGTTCTTTCGAAAAAAACAACAGCTGACACCGGCGCGGATCATTCTGATCGGCTTCGCGCTGCTGATCCTGGCGGGAGCGGTGCTGCTGACCATGCCCATCTCCACCCGGGACGGACAGGGGGCCTCCTTTTTCGACGCCCTGTTCACCGCCACCTCCGCCACCTGCGTGACGGGGCTCGTGGTGCAGGACACGGCTCAGTATTGGTCCGGCTTCGGCCAGGCGGTCATCATCGTGCTGATCCAGATCGGCGGCATGGGCGTGGTGACGGTGGCCGTGGCCATCTCCATGCTGGCGGGCCGGCGGATCGGCCTGAAGGAGCGGTGGGTGATGCAGGAGTCCATCTCCGCGCCCCAGGTGGGGGGCATCGTTCGCCGGACCCGGTTCATCCTGGCGGCCATGCTGCTGCTGGAGGGCGCCGGGGCGTTGCTGCTGGCCTCGCGGTTCTGCCCGGAGATGGGGCTGCGGGGGATTTGGTACGCGGTGTTCCACGCCATCTCCTCCTTCTGCAACGCGGGCTTCGACCTGATGGGCGCGGCGGGGACGCCCTTCGTCTCCCTGACCAGCTATGTGGGGGACCCGCTGGTGAACCTCACGGTGATGGGCCTCATCATCCTGGGCGGCATCGGCTTTCTCACCTGGGGGGACGTGCGGCAGCACAGGTGGCACCTGCGGGCCTACTGTCTCCAGAGCAAGCTGGTGCTGGTGACCACGGCCGCGCTGATCCTGGTGCCTGCGCTGTTCTTCTTTTGCTATGAGTTCCAGCTGCCCCAGTGGGACGGACTGACCCTGGGGGAGAAGATCCTGGGGTCGCTGTTCCAGGCGGTGACGCCCCGGACGGCGGGCTACAACACCGTGGACCTGACCCAGCTGAGCGGGCCGACCCGCATGATCATCACCCTGCTGATGCTGGTGGGCGGCGCGCCGGGCTCCACGGCCGGCGGCTTCAAGGTCACCACCCTGGCGGTGTTCCTGCTGGCGGCCCGGGCGGTGTTCCGGCGGCAGGAGGACTTGCAGTCCTTTGGCCGGCGCCTTCCCATAGACACCCTGCAAAATGCGGCCGCCATCCTGATGGCGTATGTGGGACTGTTCCTGCTGGGGGGCCTGGCCATCAGCTGTGTGGAGGGCGTGGCCTTGGACGCGGCGCTGTTTGAGACCGCATCCGCCATCGGGACCGTGGGGCTGACGCTGGGGGTGACCCCGGAACTGGGCGGCGTCTCCCGGCTGATTCTGATCTTTTTGATGTACTTTGGCCGCGTGGGCGGCCTGACGCTGATCTACGCCGTCCTGCCGGACAGCGGCGCCGTTCCGGCCCAGCTGCCCCAGGAGCGCATCACCGTGGGCTGAACGGCCCGAGAGATCCACGACACGGTTTGAGAAAGGACGATTGATGATGAAATCGGTACTGCTGATCGGACTGGGCCGCTTCGGGCGGCACATGGCGGCAAAGCTGCAGGAGCTGCACCACGAGGTGCTGGCGGTGGACAAGAACGAGGAACGGGTCAACGACGCCCTGGACCTGGTGACCCACGCCCAGATCGGAGACAGCACCAGCGAGGCGTTCATCGCCTCCCTGGGGGTGCGGAACTTTGACCTGTGCGTGGTGGCCATTGGAGATGACTTCCAGAGCTCCCTGGAGACCACGGCCCTGCTGAAGGAGCAGGGAGCGCGCTTCGTCCTGTCCAGGGCGGCACGGGATGTCCACGCCAAATTCCTGCTGCGCAACGGTGCGGACGACGTGGTCTATCCGGAGCGGGAGACCGCCAGTTGGGCGGCGGTGCGGTACAGCTCCGACCACATCTTCGACTACATCCAGCTGACGCCGGACCACGCCATTTACGAGACGGCGGTGCCGCCGGCCTGGGTGGGCAAGACCATCGGCCAGCTGGGGGTGCGCCAGCGGCACAATATCAACATCCTGGCGGCCAAACGGGGGGAGGAGCTCATCCCCATTCCGGGCGGCGACTACTGCTTCCGGGAGGGGGAGACGATGCTGGTCCTGGGCGCGGACCGGGATGTGCAGAAGTTCCTGCACTTTTGACGCAGTTGGGCGGAGCCGTCTTGTGGCGGCTCCGCCTTTTTCGCGGCGGGGCGGAAAAGGGCGGTTTGCATTCCCCGCCGGGTCTGGTATAATGGATGCATCACGCAAGAAAAGAGCGGAGGCGAAGACATGGCGGAGATCCTGGTGGTGGATGACGAGGCGGCGATTGCGGATCTGGTGGAGGTCTGCCTGAAAAACGAGGGCTACACGGTGTACAAGTGCGGCAGCGGGGAGGCGGCGCTGGCCTGCGTGGCGCGGCAGCATTTGGACCTGGCCATTCTGGACGTGATGCTCCCGGACCTGGACGGCTTCACCCTGTGCCAGAAGATCCGGGAGGAACACCTCTTTCCCATCCTCATGCTCACCGCCCGGGTGGAGGACATGGACAAGATCATGGGCCTGACCCTGGGGGCGGACGACTACATCACCAAGCCCTTCAACCCGCTGGAGCTGGTGGCCCGGGTGAAGACCCAGCTGCGGCGCTATACCCGGTACAACACCGGCGAGGCGGCGGAGCCCCGGGAGACGGCGGAGCATGACTTCCGTGGGCTGCAGATCTCCAGGACCACGCATAAGTGCGTCCTCTTCGGCGAGGAGCTGGCGCTGACGCCGCTGGAGTTTGCCATTCTCTGGTATCTCTGCGAGCACCGGGGGCAGGTGGTGCCCAGTGAGGAGCTGTTCGAGGCGGTGTGGGGCGAGAAGTACATGGACAGCAACAACACGGTCATGAGCCACATCGCCCGCCTGCGGGAGAAGATGCACGAGCCAAGCCGGAAGCCGAAGTTCATCAAGACCGTCTGGGGGGTGGGGTATACCATTGAATAAGAGAAGAGAACGGGCCCCCCTGTCGGACCGGGGCCGCCGCAGGGCCCTGCGGACGTGGGGATTCTATCTGCTGGCGCTGACGGCCTGGGTGACGGTGGTGCTGGCGGCGGTCTTCCTGGGGTATCTGGTATGCAGCGCCTTTACGTGGTATGCGTGGGATCCGCTCTATCAGTTCCTCAACGGGATACGGGATTACATCGTCTTTGTGTGCATGCTGGTCATCCTGCTGGGCTGGGTGGCTATCAGCTACTCCTTCATTGCCCGCCCCATGCGGCTGGTGGACACGCTGGCCGCGGCGGCGGAGCAGCTGGCCCAGCCGGGAGAGGAGCCCATTGAGCTGCCGGAGTCCATGGAGGACCTGGAGGGGCAGCTGAACGCCGTCCGGGAGCGGGCCCTGCGGGACGCCCGGGCTGCCCGGGAGGCGGAGCAGCGGAAAAACGATCTGGTGGTCTATCTGGCCCACGATTTGAAGACGCCGCTCACCAGCGTCATCGGCTACCTTACGCTGCTGCGGGACGAGCCGCAGATCTCCCCGGAGCTGCGGAGCCGGTATACCGGCATCGCCCTGGAGAAGGCGGAGCGGCTGGAGGACCTCATCAACGAGTTCTTTGACATCACCCGCTTCAGCCTGACCCATCTGGAGCTGGAGAAGCAGCCCACGGACCTGACCCGGATGCTGGAGCAGGTGGCCAGCGAGTTTGCCCCCCAGTTCGCGGAAAAGGACCTGCGGTGCGAGCTGGAGCTGCCGCCCCGGCTGGCGTACGACTGCGACCCGGACAAGCTGGCCAGGGTGTTCGACAACCTGCTGCGCAACGCCTTCCATTACAGTTTCCCCGGCTCCACAGTCCGGATCGCCGGACGGCGGGAGGAGGATGCCGTGGTCCTGACGTTCACCAACGAGGGGCGGACCATTCCGGCGGAGAAGCTGGAGCGCATCTTCGACCAGTTCTTCCGGCTGGACAGCTCCCGCGCCACCCGCACGGGCGGCGCGGGCCTTGGCTTGGCCATAGCCAAGGAAATCCTTGCCCTCCACGGCGGGACGATCCGGGCCGCCAGCGCGGATAACCGGATCACCTTTACCGTCCGCCTGCCCCTGCAGGAGGCCGCCGTAAGAAATTCGTAAGATTTCCGCAGGAAAATCACAGGAGGTTTGCAGGAACGTCCGCAGATCTGCGGGAAGCGAATCTGATACGATCTTTCCATCAGGAAAGGCGCTGGGCGCCGGAAAGGACATGAGATGGAAAGATTGCGGATATTGGTGCTGTTCGGCGGATGCTCCTCAGAGCATGAGGTGTCTCTGCAGTCCGCCCACGGCGTGCTGACGCACATGGACCCGGAGCGGTACTGCCCCATCCCGGTGGGGATCACCCGGGAGGGGGCGTGGTATCTTTACACAGGGCCGCTGGACGCCATCCCCGATGGAAGGTGGCAGCGGGAGGCGGGGTGCGTGCCCTGCACCCTGCGGCTGGACCGGGGGAGCCGGGCCCTGGTGCTGTTGGACGGCTCCGGCCGGGAGGCGGCCTTTGACCTGGCCTTCCCGGTCCTCCACGGCAGGAACGGTGAGGACGGCACGGTTCAGGGGGCGCTGGAACTGGCCGGCGTGCCCCTGGCGGGCTGCGGGACGCTGTCCAGCGCCCTGTGCATGGACAAGGACCGGGCCCACAAGCTGGCGGCCATGGCGGGGGTCCGGGTGCCCCGAAGCCGCCTGTTCCCGGAGGGCAGCGCCTTTGAGGAGATCTGGACGGCGGCCGATACACTGGGCTGGCCGCTGTTTGTCAAGCCGGTGCGGGCGGGATCTTCCTTCGGCGTGAGCCGGGTGGAGGAGCCGGCACAGCTGGCTCCGGCGGTGGAGGCGGCCTTCCGCCACGACGGCGAGATTTTGCTGGAGGAGGCCATTCCCGGCTTTGAGGTGGGCTGCGCGGTGCTGGGGAACCGGGAGCTCACCGTCGGGGCGGTGGACGAGGTGGAGCTGTCCCGGGGCTTCTTCAACTATACCGAGAAATACACCCTCCAGACATCGACCATCCACTGCCCCGCCCGGATCGCCCCGCAAAAGGCGGCGGAGATCCAGGAGACGGCGAAGGTCCTCTACCGGGCGCTGGGATGCCGGGGCTTTGCCAGGGTGGACCTGTTCCTCACCCCCTGGGGGGAGATCGTGTTCAACGAGGTGAACACGATCCCGGGCTTCACGCCCCACAGCCGCTATCCCGCCATGATGCGTGCCGCCGACATCCCCTTCCGGGAGCTGGTGAGCCGCCTGATCCAGCTGGGGGCCGAGCCATGAGGGCGGCGCGGTACGGCCGGCGGCAGATGCGCTCCGGGCCGCTGGTGCTGGTGAACCATCAGCATCCCCTGGCGGAGGAGCCGCGGCAGCTGCTGACAGCAGCGGACGAGCGGTATCCCGGCATCCTGCTGGAGCGGCAGGCCGCCCGGCTGCTGGCCGCCTGCATCCAGGCAGCAGGCGGAGCGCGGGAGATCGTGCCGGTCTCCGGCTGGCGCAGTCAGGCGGAGCAGCAGGCCATTTGGGAGGACACCCTGCAAAGCCGGGGAGAGGCGTTCACCCGGCAGTATGTGGCGGTCCCCGGGTGCAGCGAGCACCAGACGGGGCTTGCCATCGACCTGGGCCGGGCAGCGCCGGAGATCGACTTCATCCGGCCAGACTTTCCGGAGGAAGGCGCCTGCGGGCGGTTCCGGCACCTGGCGCCCCGGTACGGCTTCATCCAGCGGTACCGCCGGGAGAAGGAATCCCTGACCGGCATCGCCTGTGAGCCGTGGCACTACCGGTATGTGGGGACGCCTCATGCCCTGCTGATGGAGCGGGAGGACCTGTGCCTGGAGGAGTATCTGGACTGGGTGCGGACAGCGCCCAGGACGTGCCGCCTGGAACACGGGCGGAGCGCACGGGTGTTTTACGTGCCCTGCGCCGGCGATGAGACGGAGCTCCGCCTGCCGGAGGGGTGCTGCCAGGTCTCCGGCGACAACCGGGGCGGATTTGTCGTGACAGTTTGGGAGGTGTAGGTATGGCAGACGGACGCCGGGGCGCGGCGTTGGATCTCTTCCGGCTGGCGGCGGTGGTGCTGGTGGTGGCGAACCACACCTCCCCGCTGGCGTCTGTTTCCCCGCTGTGGGACTTCTGGCTCACCCGGGTGCTGGCCCGGGTGGCGGTGCCGTTTTTCCTGATGGTCAGCGGCTATTTTCTGGCAAAGGACCAGTGGCGCAGGACCGGCGCCTTTTTGAAAAAGACCTGTCTGCTCTACGGGGCGGCGGTGCTGCTGTATCTGCCGCTGAACTGGTACAACGGCGGCTACGGGCCGGCGGAGTGGGTCAAAAAGCTCCTGCTGGATGGGACCTTCTATCACCTATGGTATTTTCCAGGCGTGATTCTGGGCGTTCTGGTGGCCAGGGGGCTGCTCCGGCTGGGGCCCCGGACGGCGCTGGCCGCGGCAGGGATCCTCTACCTGGTGGGCCTGGGCGGAGACAGCTATTATGGACTGGCCTGCCGGCTCCCGGCGCTGGAAGCGCTGTACGGGGGGATTTTCCAAATCTTTGCCTATACGCGCAACGGACTGTTTTTCACGCCGCTGTTTTTGCTGCTGGGGGCGGCCGGTGTGCGGTGGAACGCGAGAACCTCCGCCGCGGGCCTGTGCGCCGCCTTCGCGGCCATGACCGCAGAGGGCCTTTGGCTCCACGGGCTTCAGGTCCAGCGGCACGACAGCATGTACGTGCTGCTGCCGCTGGTGATGGTCTGCCTGTTCTCCCTTCTGCTGGGGCTGAACCGCGGAGAGAGGCGGAGCTGCCGCAAGCTGTCCTCTCTGATCTATGTCCTGCATCCCTGGTGCATCGTGCTGGTCCGGGGCAGCGCGGAGGTGCTGGGCCTGGAAGGCCCGCTGGTGGAGAACAGCATGGGGCACTTCCTGGCCGTGCTGGCCTCCAGCGCGGCGGCGTCCTGGGTGCTGTGGCTGGCCTGGAGCAGACGGCCGCTGAAAAGGTCCAATAAAGGATAAAAGGGCAACATACTGCCGGATTTCGACAGTATGTTGCCCTTTTTGCCCCTGTTCAGCCGTCTTCGCGCTCCGTGTGAAGACGGCGGAGCTGCTGTTCAGCTGTCATCATGCCCTGCTCGTACCGTTCGATCTTCTGATTCAGCAGGTCCAGGGAGGCCTGCATCTCCGCCATCCGGGACACCAGCTGGTCCCGCTGTTCCACCAGCAGGGCCTTGCGGGCGTCCAGGGTGGCGTCCCCCTGCTGGAACAGGTCCACATATTCGATCAAGGCCTCGATCTGCACCCCGGCGGCCCGCATGCACTTCATCAGCTGGATCCAGCCGCAGGACTCCTCCCCGTAGTCCCGCACGCCGCCCCTGGTGCGGGGGACGGGCGGGATCAGGCCGATGCGCTCGTAGTAGCGGAGGGTGTCCGCTGAGATATCATACTTCCTGCTCACTTCGGCGATGGTCATGGCCGTGCTCCTCTCAGCGGGCAGCCTGGGCCGCGTCGTTCACACACCGCAGAGCATTGAGGCTGCGGGGATAGCCGATGTAGGGCAGGCACTGGGAGATGACCTGGATCAGGAAGGCCTTGTCGTTTCCAATTCTCAGATTGGCGCCGGCGTGGCTGGTGAGCTGGGGCTCGCAGCCGCCCTGGGCGGCCAGGAAGCAGAAGGTGATCATTTCCCGCTGCTTGTAGTCCAGCCCCCTGCGGGTGTAGTAGTCGCCGAAGCAGTTGTCCGCCAGCCAGCGGTTGATGTGGCGGCTCTCCTCCGGGCCGCTGTCCTGAAAGCCCCGCATCCCCTCACCGAAGATATCCACCTGGGCCTGGTTGCCCGCGGCCATCCGGGTCTCCGCCGTGGTGGTGGAGCCGGACTCCAGCGGCAGGGCGACGCCCTGCTCCGTCAGCACCTGATTCGTCGCGGAGAAGAAGGGCCGCACCCGGCCGATCCCCAGATAGGCCACGGACTGATAGAGAATCTCCTTTATCTGGACAGGGGTGACGCCGGCCCGCAGGGCGGCGGGCAGCAGCACGCGGTATTCCTCCACACCCTGGCAGCCCAGCAGGGCGGCGAGAATGGCCATCATCCTGGTGGTGTCATCCAGGTCCCCCTGGTTTACCACCTCGTCCAGGGCGAAATTGGAGAAGAGCTCCATAAACTCCGGATCCGTTTCCCACAGCGGGGAAGGGGGGGCGGGAAAGAAACGGGACAAATAGTCTTTGGCAGATGCGGAAAGCGCCATACTGAAAAGCCTCCTTTGCGCCTGCGGGGCGCTGTCTTTTGATGAGAACACTTTAACACTTGGAGCCCACTCCAAGTCAAGTGCTTTTTAAAATGATCCGCAGAGGAATCAATCCTCGATATGATACAGAGAGGATATGACCAGCCAGAGCTGGGAGAAGGGGCGCATCAGGTTCCAGATGCCGGCGCCCTGGAAACCGTACTCCGCGATCAGGGACAGACGGGCGGAGAGACTGCGGGCGTCTTCAAACCAGACCTCATGAATCGTGCCGTCCGCCGCGGTGTAGTGAAAGAAGGGAGCCTGGGCCGTCTCGTCATACTGAATGGCCACGTCATGTTCAATGGCCAGCTCGATGGCCCGCTGATTGGAGATGGAGGGCGCCCGGGTGACGCCCTGGACAAAGGGCAGGGTCCAGTCGTAGCCGTAGTTGGAGAGGCCCAGGAAGATCTTCTCCGGCGGGATCTCCGTCACGGCGTAGTCCAGCACGGCCCGGACGTTGGGCAGGGGGGACACTGCCATGGGCGGTCCTGCGGTGTAGCCCCACTCATAGGTCATCAGAAGCACGCCGTCCACAGCGGCGCCCACGGCGGCGTAGTCGTGGCCCTCGTACAGAAGGCCCGCCTGCCGGGCGGAGGTCTTGGGAGCCAGAGCGGCCCAGAGAAAGAAGCCCTGGGAGTTCAGGAGCCGCCGCAGGCGGGCGAGAAAGGCGGCGTAGGCCGCCGCCAGCTGGCCAGGGAGAAATTCAAAGTCCACATCCAGCCCGGCGTAGCCCCGGCGGCGCAGAGTCTGCTGGACCTGGTCTACCAGGCTGTCCTGGACGGCGCTGTCCGTCAGGACCAGGGTGGCCCGCTGGGTGTCGAACTGGCCGGTCTCTGTCATGGTGGACAGATGCATCACCGGGCGGACGCCCCGCTGGCGGGCGGCGGAGAGGAGGGCGTCGTCCTCCAGCTGGAGCAGGTCGCCGTCGGCGGTGATCCCGTAGGTGAAGGGGGTCAGATAGGTGAGATAGGGGAGCTCCGCCTCCAGAAGGGACATGTCAATGTAGGGATAGGCATAACCGTTGAAGGCGGCGGCACCCAGGGGCTCGTCAAAGTAGGAGATCACCAGGACCTCTCCGGGCTGGAGGGCCGCTCCGCCGCCCAGGGGCCAGTTGTTCTGCCAGAGGCGGCGGACTGTGGTGCCGTATGCCTCCGCGATGGAGGCCAGGGTCTCCCCGGCCCGGACGGCGTGGACCTGACGGGGAAAGCGGACCACCAGAGTTTGTCCCACCGCCAGGGCGCCGCTGGGGGGCACGGCGTTGTCCGCGGCCAGGCGGGCGGGATCGACGCCGTAGGATTCCGCGATGGAGCCGACCGTCTCGCCGGCTTGGACCACATGGATCGTCATGTAGGACATCACCTCCTTTGGAGACTATGCGGGCCGGGATGGGGATATGCGATGCCCGCTGGAGGGAGTTGGAAAATATGACGGAAGAGACGGCTGCATGGCGGAGCACATTTGGAAGAATTGTGACGCTTTGTCAGAACGCCGAAATTTGATTCAGAGATTTGTGGATATTTTCCGGCGTGTCGGGAGGGTCAAAACCGCTGAAATAGTTGACAGAGACATGGAGAATCGTTAAAATAGTGTTAAAGCTTGTGCGTTTTTTAACGAAAAACGGGTAGACGATGACGTCCAACAAGCGTGTGCCATCCGCCGTTGAGGGAGGAAACACACCACTTGCTGAGACGTCTGTTTTTGTATACAGCGCGAAGGAGGCGAAGCGATGTTCCTGCTGTTTTTTCTGCTGTGGCTGCTGCTGTCCGGCGGGATCAGCGTCCATACCTGCCTGTGGGGCGTTGCGGTCTCGGCGCTGATCACCTGGTTCTGCCGGCGGGTGCTGGGCTATGAGTGGCGGGTGTTCTGCGGCAGTCCTGCCGGAATCTGGGCCATGGCGCGGTATTTTGCACACCTGCTGGCGGAGATGCTGAAGGCCGGACTGGTGATCATGCGGATCATCTACACCCGCCCCAAGGGCATCGAGCCCAAGCTGGTGTGGTTCCACACCCCGCTGAAGACAGACCGCCGCAGGGCGATGCTGGCAGACTCCATCACGCTCACCGCGGGAACGATTACCGTGCGGGCTGAGGACGGCCGGATGCTGGTGCACACACTGGACGCGCCGCTGGCGGGGGGGATTGAGGACAGCTCCTTCCAGCAGCGGCTGGAGAGGATGGAGGCGGCCCAATGGAGCAAGTGAGGACGTGGGTGCTGACCGCGGGTGCCGTGGTGCTGGCGCTGCTGATCCTGGCGACGCTGGTGCGGGCGGTGCTGGGCCCCCGGTTTACGGACCGCATCGTGGCCGTGAATGTCATCAGCACGCTGGTGATCGCGGAGCTGGTGCTGCTCTCCGTCTGGTTGCGGGAGGACTTTCTGGTGGATGTGGCCCTGGTGTTCGCCCTGCTGAGCTTTCTGGCGGTGGTGGTGGTCTCCCGCCTGGTGGCGGCCCGGCGGCGGAAACGCCCGGAGCGGGAGAAGAAGACGGGAGGAAATGCCCATGATCGATAATCTGCTGACCGCAGCCGGGCTGGCATGCTTCCTGTTCGGCCTGTTCGTGTTTTTCTCCGCTGTGCTGGGGCTGTTCCGGTTCGACTATGTGCTCAACCGGATGCACGCCGCCGCAGTGGGGGACTCCCTGGGCATCTTCTGCGTGCTGATCGGGCTGATGCTGCTGCACGGCTGGTCCCTGTCCGCAGGGAAGACGCTGCTGATCTTTGTGTTTTTATGGCTGACCAGCCCGGTGTGCAGCCATCTGGTCGCCGAGATGGAGGTATCCACAGTCCCGGATCTGGAAAAGGAATGCGAGGTGGAGGTGCGATGATCGTTCTGGAATACATCCTGCTGGTCGGGGTGATCGTGTGTGCCATCGCAGCGCCGCTGTGCAAGCGGCTGCTGGCGTCGGTGATCGTGTACATGGCGCTGTCTCTGATGATGGCGGTGCTGTGGAGCCTGCTCCAGAGCCCGGATCTGGCCATTACGGAGGCGGCCGTGGGCGCCGGCGTGACCAGCATCCTCTTTTTCCTGACACTGAAGAAGATCCATGCGCTGAAGGGGACACGGGATGAGTAAGAAAGAGGAACAGCCGGACCGGCTGAGACAGTTCATCTCCTGGGTGGACGGAGACCGGGAGCCCAAGGACCGGACGCTGTTCGTTATGGAGCAGCGCCCCCACCGGGATTTCCGCCCGTCGGAGGAGGAGTTCGAGCGGCGGGAAAAGGACCGGCTGCGGAAGTTTTTCAACTGGTATCCCATTGCCGCGGCGGTGATCTGCGTGGCGCTTGGAATCATCCTGTTCACCACGGTGATGAACATGCCCGGATTCGGCCAGGAAGACAACCCCATCAACAACGAGGTGGCGGAGCGCTATCTGAAGCGCAGCGAAGAGGAGACGGGCTCTGAGAACGTGGTGACGGCCATGATTATCGGCTACCGCGGCTTCGACACCCTGGGGGAGAGCTGTGTGCTGTTCCTGGCGGTGTCCGCGGTGATGATCCTGCTGCTGCGGGACCGGAAGAACACCAGCGAGCATGAGCTCCAGCAGATGGAGCGGGAGGAGACCGCCGCGCAGGGCCGCTCCGACCTGATCCTCAAGCAGGTGGCCTGGGTGCTGCTTCCCTTTATCTTCCTCTTCGCCATCTATGTGCTGCTGAACGGCGAGACGTCGCCGGGCGGCGGATTTTCCGGCGGGACCATCCTGGGGGCGGGACTGATCCTGTTTTCCGCCGCCTTTGGTCATGGACACATGCGGGTGCTGATGAACCAGCGGCGGTACAGCGCGGTGCGGACCTTCGGCCTGCTGCTGTATGCTGTGCTGTACGGCGTTTACATCTTCATCGGGGCCAACGGCCTGCCCAATTACCTCACCGGGATGATCCTGCTGATCGACCTGGCGGTAGGGCTGGTGGTGGCCTGCACCGTATATGGATTTTACGCCCTGTTTTCCAGGGGAGAGATCTGAGAGGAGGCGGAGGAGAGAATGCTGGAGGAGATCATCCAGAACCGCTACGCGGTCACTGCCGTCATCCTGTTCGGCATCGGCTTCACGAATCTGATGCTGCAGCAGAATCTGCTGCGGAAGGTGATCGGATTCAACATCATGGACTCGGCCGTCTTCCTGCTGCTGGCGTCGCTGGGGTATATTGACGGGGGCGTCGCGCCCATCGTGGGGGACCGGGGCTTCGACCCGCTGTACATCAATCCGATCCCCAGCGGCCTGGTGCTGACCGGCATCGTGGTGTCCGTGTCCATCACGGCGTTTTCCCTGGCGCTGATCCAGCGGATCTACCGCCGCTACGGCACCATTGAGATGCGGGAGCTGCTGGAGCGGGCCAAGAAGGAGGACGACTGATGCGGCCGTTTGTGGAGAACTTTCCCTTCTTTTCCATCTTTCTGGCCATCCTGGCGGCCATCGTGACCGCGGCCATCCGCAGCGGGCGGATCAGCTACTGGATCACCATCGGAGTGTGCGCCGCATCCGCACTGCTGAACGGCTGGGTGCTGGAATACACCTATGCGGGGGGGCTGAGCTTCACCTACACCATGGGGCGCTTCCTGGCACCGTACGGCAACGCCATCAACTGCGGGCCGCTTCAGGCGCTGCTGGCCGCCGTGTTCTCCCTGGTGATGGCCCTCTCCCTGGCGGGAGGACGGCGGGACCTGTTTCAGGACATCCTGCCGGAGAAGCAGAAGTTCTACTTTGTCATGGTGAACATGCTGGAGGCGTCCCTGCTGGCGCTGACCTATACCAACGACATGTTCACCGGGTATGTGTTCATCGAGACCAGCACCATCGCGGCCTGCGCGCTGGTGATGGCCAAGGACAACGGCCCCAATCTGATCGCCACCATCCGGTACCTGTTCATGAGCCTGGTGGGGTCCGGACTGTTCCTCATCGGGCTGACCATTTTGAACAGCATCACCGGCTATCTGCTGATGCCCTCTCTGGCGGAGGCTGTGGCGGAGCTGCGGCTCTCGGAGAGCTACACGCTCCCGCTGACGGTGGCCGTGGGGCTGCTGGTG
>DWXY01000097.1 GCA_019118935.1 Candidatus Oscillibacter pullicola | reverse complement strand
TCCGAACACGACAACCGCTGTGACCAGAAAGAATGGTTCATGGCGGGCTATCAAGAGGTGCTGCGGCGTATTGAGCCGGAAAAAATCATCTGCTATAACACGCCGTTTCCCGAGATGCAGGGTAATATCATCTATGTGGACTATGAGCGCAGCTCTTGGCGATATATGAATTATGAGGGAAGGTTTCAGAAAGAAGATCTGGAATCTTTCAAAATTAACGGCGCTTCCCAGTCCTTCTGCGGTACAATGAGCCGTTCCGGAACGGCAAGGGCGGCGGCAGCGCCTACGGCGGAGCGCGGAAACCATCCAAGCCAGAGGATGAACGTCTCATCGGCGTACCTGGAGAAGTCAAAGTATCATTCAAAAGAGATGGCATAAAAACAAAAATTGTGAAAGACAGTCGAGCAATTGCAGAACGGCACTATACGAATCACGGTCAACCTCGGGTGCACAGCACCCCCCATGGTCATCATATCAATTGGGAATCTCCGCGATATGGAATTCCCAATTTCGAAAAAACACACATCAATTATTGGCCCGAAGATTTAGTAATTGCTATGGGAAACTAAGATAGATATAGAAGGTTTCTGCTTCTTTAGAGCAGGAACCTTTGTCTTTTATCTGTTAATTGTCTGAGTGAGAAGTCCTTGCTGACAGCCTGCAAACCATTGGTATACCTGACTTTTCCAAGTCCTATTATATTCCGACTAAAAATCACAGACAGAATCCGGCGCCGGGTTTTTCACGCTGCTTTGACTCCTTCGCGCTTGATCCGGGTGGCCTCTGCCTTCGCTTGGGGACCTGCCGCCGGGCTCCGGCATATGCTTGTGGCTGCCTTGGCCGGGGCGCTTGCCGCGTTCACAGCTTTTTGACGAACAGCGCGCGGATGGCGTTGAGCACCGCCAGGATCATCACGCCCACATCGGCGAAGATGGCCAGCCACATATTGGCGAACCCCAGGGCCACCAGTACCAGACACGCCAGCTTGATGCCGATGGCAAAGACGATGTTCTCATAGACGATCCGCAGGCACTTGCGGGAGATCCGGATGGCCTTTGCGATTTTTGCGGGATCGTCATCCATCAGGACCACATCGGCGGCCTCGATGGCGGCGTCGGAGCCCATGGCGCCCATGGCGATGCCGATATCCGCACGGCTGAGGACCGGGGCGTCGTTGATGCCGTCGCCCACGAAGGCCAGCTTTCCCCGCTCAGAGTTGTCCTGCAGCAGCTCTTCCACCTTCTCCACCTTTCCGGCGGGGAGCAGCTCGGCGTAAACCTGATCGATGCCCAGGGACTGGGCCACCTGGTCTGCCACCGGCTTGGCGTCGCCGGTGAGCATGACGGTCCTGTGGACACCGGCGGACCGCAGCGCCTGGACAGCCTCCCGGGCATGGGGCTTCACCACGTCGGAGATGACGATATGTCCGGCATACTTCCCGCCGACGGCCATGTGGATGATGGTGCCCACGCTGTGGCAGGGGATGTACGGCACGCCCAGCCGGTCCATCAGCTTGTCGTTGCCGGCGGCTACCTCCACGCCGTCCACTTTGGCGATGACGCCGCTGCCGCTGATCTCCTGGACATCCGTCACCCGGCTGCGGTCGATCTCCCGGCCATAGGCCCGCTGCAGGCTTTTGCTGATGGGGTGGCTGGAAGCGCTCTCCGCCAGGGCGGCGTACTCCACCAGCTTCTCGTTCTCCATCTCATGATGGTGGATGCCGTTGACCTCGAACACGCCCTGGGTCAGAGTGCCGGTCTTGTCAAAGACCACCGTCCTGGTTTGGGAGAGAGTCTCCAGATAGTTGGAGCCCTTCACCAGCACGCCGGCGTTGCTGGCCCCGCCGATGCCGGCAAAAAAGCTGAGAGGGATGCTGATGACCAGGGCGCAGGGACAGCTGGCCACCAGGAAGGTGAGGGCCCGGTAGACCCAGACGCCCCAACCGGCGGGCAGGCCCAGAAGGAACATCCGGGCCAGGGGGACCAGAATGGCCAGGGCCAGGGCGGCGAAACACACGGCGGGGGTGTACACCCGGGCGAACCGGGAGATGAAATCCTCCGACCGGGACTTGCGGGAGGAGGCGTTCTCCACCAGGTCCAGGATCTTGGACACCGTGGACTCGCCGAATTCCCGGGTGGTGCGGATTTTCAGAAGCCCGGTCATGTTGACGCAGCCGCTGATGATCTCGTCCCCCTCCCGGACCTCCCGGGGCAGGGACTCGCCGGTGAGAGCGGCGGTATTCAGGGTGGAGGCGCCCTCCACCACGGTGCCGTCGATGGGAACCTTTTCGCCGGGCTGGACCACAATGACGGTGCCGATGGACACCTCGTCCGGGTCCACCTGCTCCAGCTTCCCGTCCCGCTCCACGTTGGCGTAGTCCGGGCGGATGTCCATCAGCTCGCTGATGTTCCGGCGGCTCCTGCCCACGGCATAGCTCTGGAACCACTCGCCGATCTGATAGAACAGCATGACGGCGATGGCCTCGGTGTAATCCCCGCTCTGCTCGTACAGGGCCAAGACAATGGCGCCCACAGTGGCCACGGCCATCAGGAAGTTCTCGTCGAACACCTGGCGGTTCTGGATGCCCTTCAGGGCCTTTCGCAGGATGTCGTAACCTGTGATCAGATAGGGGATCAGGTACAGCCCGAACCGCAGCCAGCCTGTGACGGGGAGAACATGCAGGACGGCCAGCAGGGCCGCCGCTGTCAGAATGCGGATGAGCATGATTTTCTGTTTCTTATTCATGAGGTTCACTTCCGATCTGAGCCGCGCCGTGCGGCTGATAATTCAATAAACGTTTAATTGTTTCGGGAAAGAAAACACCCCGCTTCCGGAGGGGGTGCTTTCCTGGAAAACGCGCTTACAGGTAGATTTCGCAGTCGTCCTCCACCTTTTTGCAGTTTCTGCGGACCTGCTCCATCACGGCCTTGGGGTCCTGCCCCTCTGCGAATTCCACGATCATCTTCAGCGCCATGAAGTTCACTGTGGCGCTTTGGACGCCTTCGGTCTTCCGGGCGGCCTCCTCCATCTTGTTGGCGCAGTTGGCGCAGTCCACATCGATCTTATAGGTTTTTTTCATAAGAACGTCTCCTTTCAGCAATCGAGTAAAACGATTAAGCAATTATTTAATCTATGGTCTTATCATACACGGACCGGCACCCCAAGTCAACGGGGGAGGGAGAGAATCTTCCGATTGGGCAAAAACTCCTTCCGATTGGGCCAATGCGGGGCGCCATATTTTCGCTCTTCCAGAATGGCGCGGGGTGTGGTAGAATACAAAACCAGAAGGAGGGACGACCGATGGAAGAAAAGAAGCTGCCCCACGACCATGGACAGTCCATGGAGCGGGAGCTGGAACAGATGCCCAGCGTGGACGATTTCCAGACAGTGGCCGACATCTTCAAACAGCTGGGGGACGGCAGCCGCATCCGGATTTTCTGGCTGCTGTGCCACTGTGAGGAGTGCGTCATCAACCTCTCCTCTATGGTGGAGATGAGCTCCCCGGCGGTGTCCCACCACCTGAAGCAGCTGAAGGCCGGCGGCCTGATCGTCAGCCGGCGGGACGGGAAAGAGGTCTACTATAAGGCGGCGGAGACGGAGCGGGCCCAGCTGCTGCACCACATGATCGAGGCGATGGTGGAAATCGCCTGCCCGTCGGCGTGAGGCGGGAAGGAGCGGCGGAATGAAGCAAGCGGATTGCCTGCGGACGGCCCTGGCGGAGCTGCCGCAGGGGACCATGGAGATCGTGGGCCGCCCTGCGATCGGACCCGGGGTCCTGTTCACCGGGACGTTTCAGGGAGAGACGGACGGCCGGGGACGGATGGAGGTCTACCCGGTCTTTCCGGGCGTGGAGGCGTCCTTCAACACGGTCCTGGGCACCTATGCCGCCTTCCGGCACGAGGCGGCCCGGTCCACGCTGGAGATCAACCACTGCCGCCTGGGCCGGGTGGGCTGGGACCTGCGGGACGGCATGTCGGTCTATCTGGGGGAGGGGGATCTGTCCCTCCACAGTGCGGACTGCTGCGCGGACTCTGTGATGCACTTCCCGGCGGAGGCATACGCGGGGCTGATGATCTGCGTGGATCTGACCCGCTTGGCGGAGTCGCCGCCCCCCATCTTGGCGGAGGCGGGCTTCCTGGCTGAGAGGCTGGCGGAAAAATTCTGCGGAGGCGGGACCTTCGCCCTTCCGGCGGGACCGGAGCTGGAGGAGATCTTCCGGCCCCTGTACCGGCAGCCGGAGATGCGGCGGCCGCCCTATCTCCGGCTGAAGCTCCAGGAGCTGCTGCTGTATCTGGAGGGGCTGGAGCCCGGCGGGCGGGAGCTGACCCGGTACGGCTCCCAGCAGACGGCGCGCATCCAGGAGATCCATGCCCTGCTGACCGAGCACCTGGACCGGCGGTACACCATTGAGGAGCTCTCCCACAGGTATCTGCTGAACACCTCCACCTTGAAGGAGGTGTTCAAGGCGGTGTACGGCCTGCCCATTGCCACCTATATGAAGGAGTACCGGGTGCGCCGAGCCATGGAGCTGCTGCGGGAGAGCGGCGGGAGCATCGCCGCCATCGCCGCCGCCGTGGGCTACGAGAGCCAGGGGAAATTCACCCGGGCATTCAAGGATGTGACGGGACAGCTCCCAACGGAGTACCGGCGGGAGCACCGGGGCTGACCCCGGAGAGAGATAAGACGGCCGGTTCCCGCCGGCCGCCGGAGAGGAGGAGCGGAAGATGGCAGCAGACAGCGGGACCCGGACACTGGTCCGGCCCAGAAGGCGGATCGCCGCCCTGGACGCCCTGCGGGGCCTGACGCTGGTGAGCATGATCGCCTATCACGCCTGCTGGGACCTGGTGTATCTGTTCCACGCGGACTGGGACTGGTACCGGGGCACCGGCGCATACATCTGGCAGCAGAGCATCTGCTGGACCTTTATCCTCCTCTCCGGATTCTGTTTCAGCCTGGGGCGGTGGCCCCTCCGGCGGGGACTGACGGTGTTCGGCTGCGGCTGGGTGGTGACGCTGGTGACGGTGCTCTTCATGCCGGAGGAGCAGATCTGGTTCGGCGTGCTGACGCTGATCGGCTCCTGCATGCTGCTGATGGTCCCACTGGAAAAGCTGCTGCGGCACGTACCTGCTGGGGTGGGCCTTGCCGCCGCCGCAGCCCTGTTCACCCTGCTGCGGAACGTGAACCGGGGGACGCTGGGATTTGAGGGCTGGGTGCTGGGAACGGTGCCGGAGGGGCTTTACCGCAATCTGCTGACGGCGTACATAGGCTTTCCGCCGCCGGACTTTTTCTCCACGGATTATTTCTCTCTGCTGCCCTGGCTGTTCCTGTTCCTGACGGGGTATTTTCTCCGCCGCCTGCTGGCCGGGCCGCTGGAGCGGCTGGATCCGGACGCTCTCCGGTGTCCGCCCCTGTGTGCCCTGGGCAGGCGGTCCCTGCCGGTGTATATGCTCCACCAGCCGGTGGTCTATGGGGTGCTGCTGGCCGGGGCCGCCCTGCTGGGACGGTGATATAGGACGGAATTTGGATGATGTCCTATACCGCTCCTCCGGGTGGGGGAGCGGTTTTTCTTGACGGGCCTCCGGGAGCGTCCTATAGTAAACAAATGAAGAATGCCGGGGTTCGGCTCCGGCACGGGAGGTTTGACAGGCGTCGCGGGAAAGGACAGGTCATGCTGGACAAAGCGGGAAAAAACAGCGGAGACAACCGGCGGGGCAACCGCGGACTGGTCCTGCGCATGGTCGCCACCGGCGCGTGCCGGACCCGGCGGGAACTGGTGGCCAGAACGGGCTTGAGCAAAATGACCATCTCCAATATCGTGGGCGAGATGATCGACGGGGATGTCCTGCGGGAGAGCGAGGTGGTGTGCAGCGAGGAGCCGGGGCGGAACCCCGTGCGTCTGCGGCTCTCTCCCGGCGGGCCGAAGACGGCGGGAGTGGCATTTCTCCGGGGGCGCTGCGAAAGCGTCCTGTGCGGGCTGGACCTCCGGGTATTCCGGCGGGCGGGCGCGGACCTGCCGGAGGACGCTCCGGAGGCGGTGCGGCGGGAGACCGCTCTCCGGCTGCTGGACAAGATGCTGGCCGGGGAGGACGGTGTACGGGCCATCGGTCTGACGGCGGACCTGCCCTGGCGGCCCGGCGGGGAGCGGATGCGTCCCCCGGAATCCGTGCGTCCGGCAGTCCGGGAGCGGTACGGCCTCCCGGTGTTCCTGGAGGACACCTGCCAGAGCGCCCTGCTGGTGGAGAGCCTGTTCGGCAGGGCCCGGAGCTGCCGGGACGTGCTGTTCGTCAGCCTGGGGGACCGGGTGGGCAGCGCGGTCCTCAGCGGCGGGCAGCTGTGCAGGGGCCGGGGAGGACGGCCCCTGGGGCTGGGCCACGTCACCATCTGCGCCGAAGGCCGTCCCTGCCGGTGCGGCGGCCGGGGCTGCCTGGAGCTGTACGTTCGTTCGCCGGAGGTGCTGAAAAAGCTGTGCCAGCGGACGGGACTGGAGGGTTCCTACGCCGATTTCTGCCGGATGGCCGGCAGTGAGGACGTAGACCAGGTGTTCCGGGAGACCGCGGACTTCCTGGCTGCGGGGATCGCCGGCGCCCTGAACCTGCTGAACAGCGAACTGGTGCTGCTGGGCGGCGATGGGCTCTGCTGGACCGACCGCCGTGTGGCGGATCTGGAATCCGCCATCGCCCGCCTGCGCCCGGCGGATGGGGGCGGCAGAGTCCCGGTGAGAAAGCCCCGCTTCCTGGGGGACGGAGCGCTTCTGGGGGCGGCCTGCGGCGGGATCGCCCGGATCTTCTCCGGGGAGCTGCCGCTTTAGGATGGGTGATTTTCAGGTGCGGACGGGTCCGGAGCGGCTTGCCGCAATGTCGAAAAATCCCACAAAAAAGTACATTTTTCTCCTATAAAAACGTCAGCTAAACGATTGACATTGAACGCTGGAAATGGTTTAATAAGCGATGCGAATCATCGCGAAACCACCTGAGACAAGGAGGACCACTGGTGGACCTTTACAGCGTTGGCGAGATGCTAGTTGACTTTTTGCCGGGCAGCGAGCCCGGAAGCTATATCCGGAACGCCGGGGGCGCCCCGGCAAATGTGGCCATCGCCGCCGCCCGGAACGGACTGGAGGCGGCCATGTGCTGCTCCGTGGGGGATGACGACTTCGGGCGATACCTGCTGGACACCCTCCGGGAAAACGGGGTGCGCTGCATCCGGCGGGAGCCCTGCCAGGAGGCGGTCACAACCATGGCGTTCGTCTCCCTGACGGAGGAGGGAGAGCGGAGCTTCACCTTTGTCCGCAAGCCTGGGGCGGATATGTTCCTCCGGGAGGCGGACGTGCGGGAGGCGGACATCCGGGACACGGTGATCGTCCACGCCGGGTCCTGCTCCCTCTCCGCCTCTCCGGCGGCGGAGGCCACGGCCAAGGCCCTGCGCCTGGGCCGGGAGATGGGCAGGCTGGTGAGCTTTGATGTGAATTACCGGGACATGATGTGGAACGGCAGTCAGGAGGCCTGCGCCGCGAAGGTGCGGGAGATCCTGCCGGACGTGGATCTGCTGAAGATCTCGGAGGAGGAGGCCGATATGCTGGGGGGCGAGGCGGAGCTGCCCGCCCTTATGGAGCGGTACGGATTGACGCTGGTGGTGCTGACCCTGGGCGGTCAGGGCGCCAGGGGGTATTTCCGGGGGCGGCGCCTGGCCGTCCCGGGCCGGCGGGCCCACTGCGCGGATGCCACCGGCGCCGGAGACGCCTTCTGGGGCGGGATGCTGTCTCAGATGCGCTTCCGGGGCGTCACCCGGGCGGAGCAGCTGACGGAGCCGCTGGTGCAGGAGGCGCTGGAGTACGGCAACGTCAGCGGCTGGCTCTGTGTCCAGGGGAGAGGGGCGATCCCGTCCCTGCCCACCCGGCAGGAGATCGAGCGGTATCTGGTGTAAGTGCGGAACTTTTGCCGGAAGCCGGGAAAAATTTATTGACAAAAAGAAGATAGGCTTTTACAATAAAGCGTGCAAGGGAGCTTCCGCGAGGAGGCTGAGATGAGGGGCCGGTCCCTCGACCTGACCTGATGTGGGTAATGCCAACGTAGGGACGCAGCACAAGCTATTCGTGCGGAGTCTCTTCCGCACGGAAGAGATAGGACTGGATCGAAGGCGGGGTGTCCCAAGGGGGTGCCCCGCCTTTTTACATGGGGGCGGACCGGCTATTGGATAGGAGGAATACGAATGAGAACGACACAGCGGCTGTACGAGGCCGCCCATCCCATCTGGGAGCAGTGCTATGACCACCCCTTTGTCCAGGGGATCGGAGACGGCAGCCTGGACCTGGAGAAGTTCCAGTGGTTCCTGCTGCAGGACTACCTGTACCTGTTCGACTACGCCCGGGTGTTCGCCTACGGCGTGGTGAAGGCCCGGGACCCCGGCCTGATGCGGACCTTCTCCGCCAACGTGGATGCGATCCTGGGCGGGGAGATGAAGGTCCACCGGGCCTACATGGCCCGGCTGGGCATCACGGAGGAGCAGGTGTTTTCTGTCCAGCCGGCCCTCTCCAATTTGTCCTACACCCACTACATGCTCTCCTGCGCCGCCGCCGGCGGCCCGGCGGAGATCATCGCCGCCATCCTCTCCTGCTCCTGGAGCTATGCGGAGATCGGCACGCGCCTGGCGGCCATCCCCGGTGCGGCGGACCACCCCTTCTACGGCGAGTGGATCCGCAGCTACGCGGGGGAGGACTACCAGAAAACCAACGACGCGCTGGTGGAGCTGATGGACACCCTGGCGGAGGGCTGCACGGAGGCGGAATACCGGCGGCTGGAGGAGATCTTCGTCAACTGCAGCCGGTATGAGCTGGGCTTCTGGGAGATGGCCTGGACGCTGGAGCGATGACTATGCTGGAATTTCAGAACGTCTCCTATCAGTACCCCAGCGAGGACTTCGACATCATCGACCACCTGAGCTTTGCCGTGGAACCCGGCTCCTTCCACTGCATCATCGGCATCAGCGGCTGCGGCAAGAGCACCATCTTCCGCATGACCAACGGACTCCTGAAGCCCAAGGCCGGGACCATTCTGGTGGAGGGGCAGTCCATCGTGGGGCGCAAGCACTACTGCGGCTATATGCCCCAGAAGGACCTGCTGTTCCCCTGGCGGACCGTGGGGGAGAACGTGGCACTGCCCCTGGAGATCCAGGGGGGACTGACCCGTGCGGAGCGCCGGGACCGGGCGGAGGCGGCGCTGGCCGACGTGGGCCTTGCCGGCTGCGGCGGCAAGATGCCGGACGAGCTCTCCGGCGGAATGCGGCAGCGGGCGGCCTTTGCCCGCACCATGCTGACGGGCTGTGACCTGCTGCTGCTGGACGAGCCCTTCTCCGCCCTGGACTTCCTCACCCGGATTTCCATGCAGGAGTGGCTGCTGGACCAGTGGCAGCGGCACAAGAGGACCATCCTCTTCATCACCCACGACGTGGAGGAGGCGCTGTTCCTCTCCTCCAGCGTGCTGGTGGTGGAGCGCACCCCCATCCGGGAGCTGGCGGAGATTCCGGTTCCCGCGTCCTTCCCGCGGGACCGCTCCTGCCTCAAGCTGCCGGAGATGGTGGAGCTGAAGGAGCATCTCATCGACCTTCTGCGAAAGCAGGTGACCCCATGAAAAAGGCCTGTAAAGCAAATCTCCCTGCCATGATTTTTCTCTTCGCCCTGCTGATTCTCTGGCAGGCGGGGGCTATGGGGCTGGACGCAGCCTACATCCTGCCGTCTCCCACCCAGATCCTGGCCAAGCTGTGGGAGCTGCGGGACGTCCTCTTCACCGTTCATCTGCCCGCCACCATGCTGGTGACGGCCATCGGCCTGGGGATCTCCCTGGTGCTGGGCCTGGCCCTGGCGGTGGTGATGGACGAGAGCGACCTGGTCCGCAAGATGATCTATCCCATCGTGGTGGTGTCCCAGACCATTCCCACCACCGCCATCGCGCCGCTCTTTGTGCTGTGGTTCGGCTACGGCATCTGGAGCAAGGTGCTGGTGACGGTGCTCATCACCTTTTTCCCCATCACCATCACGGTGTACGACGGGCTCCGCTCCGCCAAGACGGAGATGGCGGAGCTGCTGGAGACCTACGGCGCCACGAAGAAGGACATCTTTCTGAAGATCAAGGTGCCCTGCGCCCTGCCGTACTTTTTCTCCGCCGTCAAGATGGCGGTGCCCATGAGCATCATCGGCGCGGCCATCGGCGAGTGGCTGGGGGCCAAGAGCGGCCTGGGCTACTTCTCCCGCCGCATGATGACCCAGCTGGACGGCGCCGGGGTGTTCGCCCCCATTGTGCTGCTGTCCGCGGCGGCCATCCTGGCGGTGGCCGTTGTCAACCTGCTGGAAAAGCGGTTCGTCCGCTGGAGAGGGGAGTCCTGAGACCTGCGGGGCAGGCCCCGCATGAATTACCGGGATCCGGTTTATAAAGAAAGGAAGATTGACGATGAAACGGAAACTTGCGCTGCTGCTGACGGCGCTTCTGCTGCTCACCGGCTGCTCCTCCGGCGGAAGCGGGGACACGGCGGACGGGCAGGACGACGGAGAGCTGGAGACCATCGACGTGGTGCTGGACTGGTATCCCAACGCCGTCCATGCCTTCCTCTACGAGGCGGAGGAGAAGGGTTACTTTGCGGAGGAGGGCCTGCAGGTGAACATCCTGTTCCCCTCCAACGCCAGCGACCCCCTGACCATGACGGCGGCGGGCCGGGCGGACATCGGCTTCTATTATCAGGAGGACACCATCATCGCCAAGGCCAATGAGGACGTGCCGGTGAAGGTGCTGGGAGCTGTGGTCCAGCAGCCCATCAGCATCGTCTGCGCCCTGGCGGAGAAGAACATCAAGACCCCGGAGGACCTGATCGGCAAGACCATCGGCTACTCCGGCACCCGCTTCGGCGAGGTGGCGGTGGGCCAGATGCTGGAGACCGTGGGCGCCACCCTGGACGACGTGGAGATGATCGACGTGGGTTTTGACCTGATGAGCGCCATGACCACCGGCAATGTGGACGCCACCTTCGGCTGCTTCATCAACCACGAGATCCCCGCGCTGGAGGAAGAGGGCTTTGCCGTGGACTACATGGAGGTCATGGACTACGGCGTGCCCAACTACTACGCGCTGATGCTGGTGACCGGCGAGGACCAGCTGGAGGCCAACCGGGACAAGTACACCCGGTTCCTGCGGGCCTGTCAGAAGGGCTTTGCCGACATGCAGGCGGACCCGGAGGAGGCGTTGCAGCTGCTGCTGGCCAACCAGGACGAGGAGAACTTCCCCCTGACGGAGTCCGTGGAGCGGCGGAGCTTTGACGTGCTGCTGCCTATCATGGAGACGGCCGACGCGCCCTTCCTGTCCCAGGACGTGTCCGTGTGGCAGGAGAACATCGACTGGCTCCAGAAGGTGGGCATGATCGACACCGCCTTCGATCCGGCGGAGGTCATGGTGGACCTGCTGGCGGAGTGAGGCGCAGCCGATGGAGGACGCCAAGAGACAGACACTGGCCCGGATCGTCCGGGCCGGGGCGGAGGAGATGCTGCCCCGCCAGCTGGCGCTGCTGGAACAGCTCTGCGCCATCGACAGCGGCACCGGCAATGAGGCGGGCAACGCCGCTGTGATCGGGCTGCTGATGCCGGTGCTCTCGGAGCTGGGGGCCCGGACGGAGCGGGTGACGGAGTCTGGGCTGGGGACCCATCTGGTGGTCCGGGTGCGGCCGGAGCGGCCCCGGGGAAAGGTGCTGCTGGCGGCCCACCTGGACACGGTGTTCGGCCCCGGCTTTGCGGAGAAGCACCCCTTTCATATTGAGGGGGAGTGGGCCCACGGCCTGGGGGCCGGGGACTGCAAGAGCGGCGTCCTCATCTCCCTGTTCGGGGCGCTGATTTTGAAAAAGGCAGGCCTGCTGCCCCCCTGGGAGCTGACGTACCTTTTCACCTGTGACGAGGAGACCGGCTCCCGGTCCGGCCGCAAGGTCTATGCCCGGGAGGCGCAGGGCGCGGATCTGGCCCTGGTGTTCGAGGGCGGCCGGGAGCGGGACGGACGTCCCCGGTTCGTCACGTCCCGCCGGGGCGTGATCCTGGGGGCCATCGACGTGGAGGGCCGGGAGGCCCATGCGGGCAAGGCCTATCTGGAGGGCCGCAGCGCCGTGCTGGAGCTGGCCCACCAGATCATCCGGCTATACAGCTTCAACGACTATGAGAAGGGCATCTACTACAATGTGGCGCCCATCTCCGGCGGACGGCCTAACGGTGTGGTGGCCGGAGCGGCCCGGGGAGAGTTCTGCGTGGCCGGGATTCCGGAAAACGCGGACTTCCCGGTGATCCAGGCCAAGCTGGACAGCATGGCGGACCAGGTGACGGTGGAGGGCTGCCGGGTGCAGGTCACCTACCGGACGCTGTTCCCCGCCATGGAGCGGAACGCCGCCAACCACAGAGCCTATCTCCGGGCGGCGGAGGCGGCGGAGCTGCTGGGCTGGGAGCCGGAGGAGATCGCGGACCCCGCCGCCACCGACGGGGCCTATCTCTCCACTTACGGTGTCCCCACGGTGGACGCCCTCTCCGCCATGGCGGAACAGATCCACACCACGGAGGAGCGGGTGCGCATCCCCTCCATCCGGGACCGGACGGCCCTGTGCGCCGCGGTGCTGGGCCTGCTGGGCTAACGCCCCGCAAAGCGGGCAAGTGCAAGAGGCTGGGAAGGGAGCCCCCTTCCCGGCCTCTTTTTCGGCGGGGACAGACGATTCCGAAAGACGCATATCCCGCCCGGCCGGCGCATAGAGTTTGGAATAGATTCCGACAGGGGAGGGAGCGTCATGGCGGCACGGCACGTTGGGCGGCGGATCGGCACCGTCTCGTCTCAGCATCGGGCGGCGGAAAGGCGGCGGCGGAGTACCCCGACCGCGCCGCGCAGGGTCCAGCGGGGAAAGCGGGAAACTCTGACTCCGGGGGAACGGCGGCATCTGATCCAGCTGGTGGCCTGCGGCAGCATCTTCGTGCTGCTGGTGGCGGTGAAGCTCCTGCTGCCGGGACGCATGGCCCAGGTGAATGCCAGGCTCACCGGAATGCTGGAACAGAACATCGACGTGCAGGCCGTGTTCTCCGCTGTGGGGCGGGCCGTGAGCGGCGAAGCGGATGTGGACGTGGCCCTTCAGGATATGTATCAGGCGGTGTTCGATCCTCAGAAGGACTCCGCCGTGGAGGTGTCGGCCCCGGCAGGAGGAGAGGCGGTGTCTCTCCAGCTTCCTGCGGCCATCGCGCCCCTGCGGGCCTTCCGGACCGGGACCGGAAGCAGCGACGGCTGGCTGGACCTGCCCGCAGCGGCATCCCAGACGGCAGAGGCCGATCAGACGGCGGAGACCGCGGAAACCGCGTCCCAGGGTGCGGCGGAGGCATCCACCCTGGCCTATGTCCTCTACTCCGACCAGAACCTGCCGGACAACGTGTGTCTGGAACAGGCCCTGCTGGGATTTGACTACTGCACCCCGGTGATGGGCACCCTCACCTCCGATTTCGGCTACCGGGAGCACCCGGTGGAGGGAGAGGAGCGGTTCCATTACGGCATCGACATCGGCGCTGCCGCCGGGACGGAGATCGGCTGCTTTGCCGACGGCACCGTCACCGCCGTGGGGGAGAGCAGCAGCTACGGCAAGTACATCACCGTCGCCCACGAGGGGGGCTACTCCACCCTGTATGCCCATTGCAGCCGGATCATCGCCTCCTCCGGTGCCTCCGTGAAGGAGGGGGACGTGGTCGCGGAGGTGGGGGAGACCGGCGTGGCCACCGGGCCTCACCTGCACTTCGAGCTCCACGAGGGCAGCCAGTACCTGAACCCCATCTACTATGTCTCGCTGGCGTGACCGGATTCGGATTTCCGGCGGCTTCTGGCTGCTGGCGGCCTGGTTCACACTGGTGAACGGCTGGCAGCTGCTGGCGGTGATCCTCTCCGCCGCGGCGCTCCATGAGCTGGGACACCTGCTGGTGCTGCGGCTGCTGGGGGCCCGGGTGCGGGAGCTGCGGGTCAGCGTCTTTGGGGCGGAACTGGTGACCTCCGCCGCCCGCCTGTCCTATCCGGGAGAGATCGCGGCGGTGCTGGCGGGGCCGGCAGTGAATCTGCTGTGCGCGCTGGGTCTGGGGGGCGCCCACGCCTGGGTGGCGGCGGGGGCCCACCTGTCACTGTGCCTGTTCAACCTGCTGCCGGTGCGGCCCCTGGACGGCGGCCGGGCGCTGTATCTCACGGCCGCATGGCTGGCGGGCCCCGCCGCCGCGGAGCGGATCGCCCGCTGGGCGGGGGGCGTGACGGCGCTGGCTCTGGGCGGCCTGGTGCTGTGGCTGATCGGGCGGACCGGCGGGAGCCTGTGGCTGCTGCCGGCGGCATTCGGCCTGCTGGCGGCGGCTCTTCGGGAACTGCCCGGCAGAAAGGCGGATTTTTTGTAAAAAACACTTGCATTTTCCTCCTGGCCGTGGTATCCTATTACGGCTACAAAGGGTGGTCCTCTGCCGTGCACGCGCCGGAGTGCGCCGATGTGCCTTGAGAGAAGCGGCATGAACACCTATTATTTAGGAGGAACATCCATGGATCTGATCAAGGAACTGAACAAAGAGCGTCTGGAAGCGGAAGTGACCCCCGTCAAGGTGGGCGACACGGTCCGGGTGCACGTGAAGGTCAAGGAAGGCTCCCGCGAGCGTATCCAGGTCTTCGAGGGCACTGTCATCGCCAAGAAGCACGGCGGCATCACCGAGACCATCACCGTGCGCCGCATCTCTTACGGTGTCGGCGTGGAGAAGGTCTTCCCCGTGCACTCTCCCTCCATCGACAAGATCGAGGTGGTCCGCAACGGTGCTGTGCGGCGTGCCAAGCTGTACTATCTGCGCGGCCGCGTGGGCAAGGGCGCCAAGGTCAAGGAAAAGCTGTGATCCAAGACGAAAGAGAGGCGAAAGCCTCTCTTTTTCTTGTCCCACAAAATTTCCCCGGCATCTTGTGATTTTGACGGTTCTTTGATATACTAGCATACGTTATTGTGGAAAACTGCGGCGCTGGAGGAGGCGGTCACGTGCGGGGAGGAAAACGGCTCAGCAGGGACGCGCTTTCCCTCCGCGGGCTGTACGAGTGGGTGCAGGTGCTGGTGTGCGCCGTGACGGCAATGGTGCTGCTGTTCACCTTTGCGGCGCGGGTGGTGCTGGTGTCCGGCCCCTCCATGCGGGAGACGCTCCAGCACCAGGACTGCCTGCTGGTGGTGAACGCCCACCTGTGCGGCGGGTTTGAGGCCGGGGACATCGTCATCATCCGGAAGGAGAGCTTCAAGGACGGGGAGCCCATCGTGAAGCGGGTGATCGCCACGGAAGGCCAGACGGTGGACATCGACTTTGCCGCCGGCGCCGTCTATGTGGATGGTCAGCTGCTGGAGGAGGACTACATCCGCCAGCCCACCTATCTGGAGGAGGGGCTGGAGTTCCCCGTCACCGTGCCGGAGGGCTGCGTCTTCGTCATGGGCGACAACCGCAACGACAGCGATGACAGCCGGGACCCGGAGCTGGGGCCGGTGGATACCCGGCAGATTTTGGGCCGGGCGGTGTTCCTGCTGTTCCCCGGCGTGACGGCGGACACCGACAAGCGGGACTTCGGCAGGATCGGCCCGCTGACATAAGGACAAGGAGAACTCCGGCGGGGGGCTTTCCATCAACAGGGGCGAAATCGCCCGCGGAGGTTTTGCAGACATGTGGAAGAAAGAGAAGAAGCAGGAGACACAGGAGGCGTCCCCGGAAAAGGAGGAGGGCCGGGACCTGTATGAGTGGGCCCAGGCGCTGGTGTGCTCCGTGCTGGCGGTGGTGCTGCTGTTCACCTTCGTCATCCGGCTCATCGGCGTGGACGGCCACTCCATGGTGCCCACTCTGCAGGACGGAGACCGGCTGCTGGTGCTGAACGCCATGTTGGACAGCAACTACCAGTACGGCGATATCGTGGTACTACGGAAGGACACCTTCCTGGAGGAGCCCATCGTGAAGCGGGTGATCGCCACGGAGGGCCAGACGGTGGACATCGACTTCGTCTCCGGCGCCGTCTATGTGGACGGGGAGCTGCTGGAGGAGGACTATATCAACGAGCCCACCTATGTGGAGGAGGGGACGGAGTTTCCCCTGACAGTGCCGGAGGGTTCCATTTTCGTCATGGGCGACAATCGGAACCACTCCAGCGACAGCCGCAGCAGCGACCTGGGCACGGTGGACATCCGGTATGTCATCGGCAAGGCGGTGTTCCTGCTGTTTCCCGGCGCGGATGAGGCCACCGGGCAGCGGGACTTCGGCCGTATCGGCCCCATTACGGGGATCGACTGAGCCACGGGGACAGCTTCCCGAGAAGATTTGATTGGGCGCCGCCCGCCGGGGCGGTGTGAGGTAGGACGATGAATATTCAATGGTATCCCGGTCACATGACCAAAACCCGGCGGATGATCGCCGAGCAGATCAAACATGTGGATGCAGTGTGCGAAATCGTGGACGCCCGGATCCCCGTGTCCAGCCGGAACCCGGATGTGGACGAACTGACGGCGGGGAAGCCCCGGCTGGTGGTGCTGAACCGGGTGGACCAGGCGGACCCGGACGCCACGAAGCGGTGGGCGGCCTGGTTCCGGGCAAAAGGGTACGCGGTGATGGAGTCCGACGCCAAGAGCGGCGCCGGGACAAAGCAGTTCGCCGCCGCTGTCAAGACGCTTCTTGCGGACAAGCTGCGCGCCTATGCGGAAAAGGGGCAGAACCGGGTGGTCCGGGTAATGATCCTGGGGGTGCCCAACGTGGGCAAGTCCACCTTTATCAACAGGATCGCCGGCCGAAAGACCGCCAAGACCGAGGACCGGCCCGGCGTCACCCGGGCCAAGCAGTGGGTGCCCATCGACCGCGGGCTGGAGCTGCTGGACACCCCCGGTATCCTGTGGCCCAAGTTCGAGGACCAGAGCGTGGGGCTGAACCTGGCCTACACCGGCGCCGTGAAGGACGAGATCCTGGACGTGGAGACCCTGGGCTGCCACCTGATGGCGTACCTGGGCACCAACTACCCGGAGGCCCTGAAGACCGGCTACAAGCTCCCCGCCCTGCCGGAGCGGGAGGACGGCGAGGAGGACGTGGCCTGGGGCTACCGCCTGCTGGAGACCGCTGGGAAAAAGCGTGGATTTCTGATCTCCGGCGGCGAGGTGGACACGGAGCGGATGGCCAAGATCCTGCTGGACGAGTACCGGGCAGGCAAGCTGGGACGCTTTACACTGGAGATGCCGGAGAATTTGATGCAGATCCCGGCGGAGACATGAAGGAGGAATTCCATGAATTGCCCGATTTGCGGAAATGAGATGGAATCTGGATTTCTGAATACCTTCGGGATGTGGGAATATTTTCTGCCCCAGGATGCGCCAAAGCTGAAATGGCTTACCACGGGCGGCATTGAGAAGCGGGGCGGGATTGTGCTCAAGGACCCGTATACCAGTCCGAAGGATGCCGGTTCTTTGGAACGCCCCGCCTGGGTCTGCCGCAGTTGTAAGAAGATTGTTATGGAGTATTGGTGAATGGATGTGGGCTGTCCGGCTTATGCGCATACGTGAGAGGAGGCGCACCTATGAACTGTCCAGTTTGCGGAAATGAGATGGAAAAGGGTCATATCATCACCAAGAACAGCATCGGCCTCTTTTTCATGCCGGGAGAGAAGGACCTCCGTACGTTTTATACCAAGCGGAACATCGAGGCGGACGGCGGCATTGTGCTGGACGGACCGATGACGTTCCGCGACAACCGGACCTGGCTTCCCGCCTGGGTCTGCCGCGCTTGTAAGAAGATCGTTATGGAGTATTGGTAGGATGGACGTGGGCCTTCGGGTTTACGCGCACGTACGGAGGGAGACATACTGGTGAACTGTCCTGTATGCGGAAAAGAGATGGAGCGGGGCATTTTGTATACGGATTCCAGCCGTGGCCTCTATTTTCTGCCGCCCGGCGGTAAGGTGGGGCTTTGGGCCTCCGAGCGCGGCGTGGAAAAGCAGGGCGGGATTGTATTGGACGGCCCCTATAACAGCAGCCTGCCAAACCGTTCTGAAGTGCGCGGCTATGTCTGCCGTGCCTGCCACAAGATTGTATTGGAGTACTGACATGGACCTCTGGACCTATGAGCGTCAACAATGGAATACCGGCCTCACCGCCCTCTGCGGGGTGGACGAGGCGGGAGCCGGGCCCCTGGCGGGGCCGGTGTACGCCGCCGCCGTCATCCTGCCCCGGGAGATCGACCTCCCCGGTCTCAACGACTCCAAGAAGCTGACGGCGAAGAAGCGGGATGTCCTGTTCGACCAGATCACCGCTGCGGCAGAGGCGTACAGCATCGCCTTTGTGACAGCGGAGGAGATCGACGGTTTGGACATCCTCAACGCCCGGATGCTGGCGATGCAGCGGGCTGTCGACGGACTTTCGGTCAAACCGGACCTGTGCCTGATCGACGGCAACCGGGACCACGGCAGCAGCGTCTCCATCACGGCGCCCCACATGTGCCTGGTGGGCGGGGACGGGAAGAGCGCCTCCATCGCGGCGGCCTCCATCCTGGCCAAGGTCAGCCGGGACCGGTATGTGACCGACGTGCTGGACCGGGCGTACCCCCAGTACCAGTTCGCCAAACACAAGGGCTATGGGACGAAGCTCCACTATGAAATGCTGGACCGGTACGGCCCCTGCCCGGCCCACCGGCGGACTTTTCTGAAGAAGTGGGAGGCCCGGCGCACATGAACACCACCAAGGCCCTGGGGGACCGGGGCGAGGCCGCAGCGGCACAGTACCTGCGGAAGAGGGGCTGCCAGCTGCTGGCAAGCCAGTGGCGCTGCCGGTACGGAGAGCTGGACCTGGTGGCCCGGGACAGAGACGGCACCATCTGCTTTGTGGAAGTAAAGCTCCGCAGCGGCAGCTTCGCGGGCCTGCCGCGGGAGGCGGTGGACCGGCGGAAGCAGGAACGGCTTCGGGCCGCAGCGGCCTGCTATCTCAGCCAGCACGACCTGGACGCTCCCGCCCGGTTCGATGTGGCGGAGGTTTATACGGACGGGGCTCACCGCCCCCTCCGGCTGGAATATCTGGAAAATGCGTTTTGAAAAACAGTCAGAAGGAGAGAGCGACATGAAGTATTACAGCACACGGGATGCCGCCGTCCGCATGGACGCCGCGGAGGCCATCAAGATGGGCCTGAGCCGGGACGGCGGCCTGCTGACCCCCTGTGAGATCCCGCAAATCGACCGGAGTTTTCTGGAGAGTCTGGTGCATGTCCGCTACCAGGAGCGGGCCGCCAAGGTCATGGGGCTGTACCTGACCGACTACACCTATGAGGAGCTGTCCGCTTTCGCCGAGAACGCCTACGGCCCCGAGAAGTTCGACACGGACGCCGTGGCCCCCGTCCGCACGGTAAACGAGACCACCCACTGCCTGGAGCTGTGGCACGGCCCCACCAGCGCCTTCAAGGACATGGCCCTGCAGATGCTGCCCCAGCTGCTCTCCGCTGCCCTCCGCAAGACCGGGGAGGCCAAGACGGTGTGCATCCTGGTAGCCACCTCCGGCGACACCGGCAAGGCTGCCATGGAGGGCTTTGCCGATGTGCCCCAGACCAAGATCCTGGTGTTCTACCCCAAGGACGGCGTGTCCAAGGTCCAGGAGACCCAGATGGTCACCCAGGACGGCGCCAACGTGGGCGTCTGCGCCGTGGAGGGCAACTTTGACGACGCCCAGGCCGGTGTGAAGCGCATTTTCTCCGACGAGGCCATCCGGACCACCCTGGCGGACCGGGGCTACTTCCTGTCCTCCGCCAACTCCATCAACTGGGGCCGCATCCTGCCCCAGGTGGTCTACTACATCTCCGCCTACTGCGATCTGGTGCGGGATGGGAAGCTCACCATGGGCGACAAGGTCAACTTCTGCGTGCCCACCGGCAACTTCGGCGACATCCTGGCGGCCTATTACGCAAAGCGCATGGGCCTGCCGGTTGGGAAGCTGATCTGCGCCTCCAACTGCAACGATGTGCTGACGGACTTCCTCCGCACCGGCGTGTACGACAAGAACCGTCCCTTCCATACCACCATGAGCCCCTCCATGGACATCCTGGTGTCCAGCAACCTGGAGCGGCTGCTGTTCGACCTCTCCGGCGAGAACGATGCGGAGGTGAAGGGCTATATGGACGCCCTGTCCAGCACCGGAAAGTACGAAGTGTCCGATACCATCAAGGCGGCCCTGGCGGACCAGTTCTGGGGCGGCTTCTGCGATGAGGCCGGCACCTCCGCTGCCATCGCCAAGTATTACAAGGAGAACGGCTATCTGATCGACACCCACACCGCCGTGGCCGCCAGCGTCATGGAGCAGTACCGCAAGGCCACCGGCGACGAGACCGTGACGGTGTTCGTCTCCACAGCTTCTCCTTACAAATTCTGCGACCACGTGCTGCGCGCCATCGGGGAGACCCCGGCGGGCGACGGCGTGGAGCTGCTGGACCAGCTGCATGAAACCACCGGCACGGCCATTCCCCGGCGCCTGGCGGCCCTGAAGGGCAAGGCCCGGCGGTTCGACCTCACCTGTGAGAAGCCCGGCATGGACGGCGTGGTGCTGGAGTTTTTGAAGTAAGGCAGGCCTTGCCGAAGGCGGGCCGCCGGAGGTTGGCCACGGGGGTCTGGCTCCCGCCAGGGGGCATTGTCCATGCGGGATGCGCCCCCCATTCTCTTTTTGGTCTTGCCCAAAAAGAGAATGCGCCGCGCCCGGTGGAAGAGAAAAAGGCGCTTAGCGCGCTCCGGTGCAGTGGCCCTCCGCGCGCGACGGGGGTCGGCGGATCGGTGCAAGCGCCGATTTTGCCTGGCCTTCGGGCGCGCTAGGGGCTTCTGCGAGTTTGCAACTGCCGTCCCGTGGCGGATGGTTCCGACCTCGTCGGGGTGGTCGTCGCATTGAGCTGCTCCTCTTTTCGCTGCCGCTGGCTGTCCCGCGCGGGAGTTGGTGCAACGGGCCGATGAGGGCATCCGCCCCTACAGAGTAGAAGGGGACCTAACCCATCCGTAGGGCCGATCTATGTGTCGGCCCTTGCGAGGTCGCCGAAGGCCACCACCCCAGCGTAGGGACCGATGCCCTCATCGGCCTGCCGATACAGGCCCCCACGACCGCCCGGGCAGCGCGTAGCGAAGCGGAACGCGCGGAAAGAGAAGCATGTCAAATGCGTTCTTGCACCCCGTTGACCACCGCACCTGTGCCGCGGGAATCAGCATTCAAGTTGCCACCGCACCCCGCCGCGCCCGTCGGCCAGTCCTCGCAAACCCGCAGGCACCATCTCACGCCGACCCTCGTATTTAAGCAAACTTGCACGCACGTGCAAGTTTGCGCCCAACATTTTTTCTTTTCCACCGGGCGCGGCGCATTTTCTTTTTGATGTCTCAAAAAGAAAATGGGGGGCGCATCTGCCCAGCCATCAGCATGGCTGAATTCCGCGTCCAATGGGACGCACTCCCATCCCCCATTGAAATCCCAATGAAAGAAAGGAGGGGTGCCGCATGGCCCTCTACGCCATCGGGGACCTGCACCTCTCCCTGACAGCGGACAAGCCTATGGAGGTGTTCGGCTCCGCCTGGGAGAATTACACGGAGCGCATCGGCGATGCCCTGAGCCGGCTGACCGCCGGTGATGTGCTGGTCCTGGCGGGGGACACCTCCTGGGGCATCGACCTGAACGAGGCGGAGGCGGACTTCCGCTTCCTGGACCAGTTCCCCTGCAAAAAGTATCTGGTGAAGGGGAACCACGACTACTGGTGGTCCACGGTGTCCAAAATGAAGAACTTCTTCACGGAGAAGGGCTTTACCACCCTGGACTTTCTCCACAACAACTGCGCCCTGTACGGGGACTATGCCCTGTGCGGGACCCGGGGATGGTTCTTTGAGGAGGACCAGAAGCCCCACAACGCCAAGGTCCTCAATCGGGAGGTGGGACGGCTGGAGACCTCCCTGAAGGCGGCGGAGGGGCGGCCAATCTTCTGCTTCCTGCACTATCCGCCGCTGTACCAGGGCTACGAGTGCCCGGAGATCCTGCGGCTGCTCTCGGCCTACCCCGTGGAGCGGTGCTGCTACGGCCACCTCCACGGCTACGCCATCAAACGGCGGCTGGAGGGCGGGCGGAACGGGACGGACTTCTCCCTGATCTCCGCCGACTATCTGGGATTTGTTCCAAAAAAAATTTGCGAATAACGGAAAAAAGTATAGCATTTTCGGGTTTTGTATGGTAAAATACCATTTCGCACCGGCTTATGACCGGCGATGAACGGAGGAATAAACAAGATGAGTGTGAAAAGCTGCGAAAAGATCGAAAAGAGCCAGGTCGTTCTGACCATCGAGGTCGGTGCACCGGAGTTTGAAGCTGCCATCGAAAAGGCATATCAGAAGATGCGCAAGAAGATCAACGTGCCGGGCTTCCGCCCCGGCAAGGCCCCCCGGAAGATCATCGAGGGGATGTACGGCGCAGAGGTGTTTTTCGAAGAGGCAATCAATATCGCGTTCCCCGAGGCCTATGAGGCCGCTGTGAAGGAGCAGGAGCTCCAGGTGGTGGGCTATCCCTCTGTGGAGATCGAGGGCCAGGTGACCCGGGACGGCTTCACCTTCAAGGCCACTGCCCCCGTGTATCCCGAAGTGACCCTGGGCCAGTACAAGGGCCTGTCCGCCCCCAAGGAGGAGGTCAAGGTCTCCGCTGCGGACGTGGACGAGCGGCTGAAGGCTCTGACCGACCGCAACACCCGCCTGGTGAGCGTGGACCGGGAGGCCAAGGAGGGCGACACGGCCGTCATCGACTTCGAGGGCTTCCTGGAGGGCAAGCCCTTTGAGGGCGGCAAGGGCGAGAACTTCAGCCTGGAGCTGGGTTCCCACACCTTTGTGCCCGGCTTTGAGGAGCAGCTCGTCGGCGTGAAGGCCGGCGATGAGAAGGACCTGGACATCACCTTCCCGGAGGACTATCACAAGGACCTGGCCGGCAAGGCCGTGGTGTTCAAGGTGAAGGTCCATGAGGTGAAGGAGAAGGAGATCCCGGCCCTGGACGACGAGTTCGCCAAGGACGTCAGCGAGTTCGACACCCTGAAGGACCTGAAGGCCGACCTGAAGAAGAAGATCGCCGCCGAGCGGGAGGAGACCGTGAAGCGGGCCTTTGAGGACGCCCTGATGGAGCAGGTGGCGGAGAACATCACCGCCGATGTGCCCGACGCCATGGTGGAGGCCCAGTCCCGCCAGTTCCTGGACAACTTCAAGATGCAGCTGGCCCAGCAGGGCCTCCAGTACGACCAGTACATGAAGGCCACCGGCATGGACGAGGCCCAGCTGCTGGCCGACGCCAAGGAGCCCGCTCTGAAGCAGGTCCGCATGGATCTGGCCATGGCCGCCATCATCAAGGAGGAGAACATCGACGCCACCGATGAAGAGGTGGAGGCCGAGTTCCAGCGGATGGCCGACCAGTACGGCATGGATCTGGAGACCGTGAAGAAGTATCTCCAGGCCGAGCAGGTGAAGGACCAGCTGAAGAGCCAGAAGGCCATCGCCGTGGTGGTGGACAGCGCCACCGCTGTGAAGCCGGAGAAGAAGACCGCCAAGAAGTCTGCCAAGAAGGCGGAGGACGCCGAGGGTGAGGAGGCCGCTGAGGAAAAGCCCGCCAAGAAGACCACCCGCAAGAAGGCGGACGAGGACGGCGAGGAGAAGAAGCCCGCCAAGAAGACCACCAAGAAGGCTGCGGCAAAAAAAGAAGAGGAGACGCCTGCTGAATCCAAATAATTCCGGGTATACTAGGAATTGACGGCCCCGGCGGAGCGGTGTGTTTTTCCGCCGGCGGAAGGCGCTCTACATCGATTTGACAGATTCCCGCATGGCGTCTATATTAAGATAGGCGTGTGCGTTGGCAGAGGCGCGGCGGCCCGCAGGCGGGCCGGGCGCTTTTGCCTTACCTGCCCCGCCGGGGCGGGGAAGACGCATCGGGTTTGGGAGGAACAGATCTGTCATTCGTGCCGGTTCCCGGTGCGGAAATCAAGGAGGTTTTTTACCAATGAGCTTAGTCCCTTATGTAGTCGAGCAGACCAATCGCGGCGAGCGGTCCTATGATATTTTCTCCCGTCTGCTGAACGACCGGATCGTCTTTCTGGGGGAAGAGGTCAACGCCACCACTGCCAGCCTTGTGGTCGCCCAGCTGCTGTATCTGGAGGCCCAGGACCCCGACAAGGACATCCAGCTGTATATCAACAGCCCCGGCGGCTCCGTCACCGACGGCATGGCCATCTACGACACCATGCAGTATGTGAAGTGCGACGTGTCCACCATCTGCATCGGCATGGCCGCCAGCATGGGCGCGTTCCTGCTGTCCTCCGGCGCCAAGGGCAAGCGCATTGCTTTGCCCAACGCGGAGATCATGATCCATCAGCCCTCCGCCGGCACCAAGGGCAAGGTGACGGACATGGAGATCGACGTGGAGCACTTCCTGCGCATCAAGAAGAACTTGAACGAGATCCTGGCAGGTAACACCGGAAAGACGGCAGAGGAGATCAAGGCGGCCTCCGAGCGGGACCACTGGATGACGTCCCGGGAGGCTTTGGACTTCGGTCTCATCGACAAGATCATCACCAGCAAGAAATGAGCGCAAAATTCCAAAACTGAGGTAATACCATGAGTGACGAGAGCAAGAAGGGCCTGCGGTGCTCCTTCTGCGGCAAGCATGAGAGCCAGGTCCACCGGATGATCCAGGGACCCGGCGTGCGCATCTGCGACGAGTGCGTCCAGCTGTGCATGAGCATTTTGAACGACGGGTTTGAGGACACCTCCTCCAGCGCGCTGGAGGACCTGCCTGACCAGCTGCCCACGCCCCGCGAGATCAAGGACGTGCTGGACCAGTACGTCATCGGCCAGGACGAGGCCAAGGTGGCCCTGTCCGTGGCGGTGTACAACCACTACAAGCGGATCTACTTCGGCGGGGACGAGGATGTGGAGCTCCAGAAGAGCAACATCCTGCTGCTGGGGCCCACCGGTTCCGGCAAGACGCTGTTCGCCCAGACGCTGGCCCGGATTCTGAAGGTGCCCTTCGCCATTGCGGACGCCACCACCCTGACGGAGGCCGGCTATGTGGGCGACGATGTGGAGAACATCCTGCTGCGGCTGCTCCAGGCCGCGGACTTCGACGTGGAGCGGGCGGAGCACGGCATCATCTATGTGGATGAGATCGACAAGATCGCCCGGAAGAGCGAGAACACCTCCATCACCCGGGACGTGTCCGGCGAGGGGGTCCAGCAGGCTCTGCTGAAGATCGTGGAGGGGACTGTTGCCAACGTGCCGCCCCAGGGAGGCCGGAAGCATCCCCACCAGGAGTTCATCCAGGTGAACACGAAGAACATCCTCTTCATCTGCGGCGGCGCTTTCGACGGCCTGGAGAAGATCATCGAGCGGCGGCTGGACCAGAAGTCCATCGGCTTCGGCGCCAACGTCCAGGGGAAGAAGGACAAGGACATCAGCAAGATCCTGCACGAGGTCCAGCCCCACGACCTGCTGAAATTCGGCATCATCCCGGAACTGGTGGGCCGCCTGCCGGTGATTGCGTCTTTGAACGCGCTGAAGCGGGAGGACCTGGTCCGCATCCTGACGGAGCCCAAGAACGCCCTGGTGAAGCAGTACAAGAAGCTGATGGAGTACGACGAGGTGGAGCTGGAGTTCCAGCCGGAGGCCCTGGAGGCCATTGCCGACAAGGCCATCGAGCGGAACATCGGCGCCCGGGGCCTGCGGGCCGTCATGGAAGGGATTCTCACCCCCATGATGTACGACATCCCCTCCGACCCCACCGTGGTGAAAGCGGTCATCACAAAGGACTGCGTGGAGGGCAGGAGCGGCCCCGAGCTGACCCACGACCCCAAGAAGATCAACTATTCTGTGAAATTGAACACCGGCAAGGGAGAGGGCAGGCCGGCTTCCGGCTCCTCGACCCCCGCGTCGGCGTCTTAATGAAGAGAGGGAGGGACGCTGCCGCGCCCTCTCTCCTGTTTTACCATCCCCTCAGAAAGGAACAAGCACATGGAACTGACCACCTGGAATCTTCCCGTCCTGGCCCTCCGGGGCCTGACGGTGTTTCCACACATGACACTGACCTTCGACGTGGAGCGGCCAATCTCCATCGCGGCCCTGGAGCGGGCCATGGAGGCCGACCAGGACATCTTTCTGGTGACCCAGCGGGAGATCGGCGTGAACGCGGCGGAGGAAAAGGACCTGTACACCATTGGCACGGTCTCCCACATCACACAGATCCTGCGGCTGGGCCAGTCCTCCGTCCGGGTGATGGTGGAGGGGCGGCAGCGGGCCCACCTGCGCCGCCTGTGGCAGACGGAGCCCTTCCTCCAGGCCAATGTGGAGGCCATCCCGGAGGAGCCGTCCTCCGAGGCCATGCGGAAGAGCCCCCGGACGGAGGCCCTGCTCCGCCAGACCTACGCCCTGTTCGGCGAGTATGCCGAGCAGGCCAGCGGCGTGCCGGAGGAGGTGGTAGCCACGGTGATGGACAGCCGGGACCCCGGCTTCCTGGCGGACTACATTGCCCAGAACATCGCCCTGCGCTACACCGACAAGCAAGAGATCCTGGAGGAATTCTCCCCCTTCGCCCGGCTGCGGAAGCTCAACGGCTTCCTGGTGCGGGAGAACAACGTGCTGGGCTTTGAGCACGAGATGGAGAGCAAGGTCCGGGACCAGCTGGTCCGCACCCAGCGGGACCAGATCCTCCGCACCCAGATCCGGGTCCTCCAGAACGAGCTGGGGGAGACCGACGACGGCGACGAGGACGAGATCGAATCCTACCGCCAGGAGATCCTGGCCCTGGAGCTGCCGGAGGAGACGGAGCAGCACCTGCTGAAGGAAGTGAACAAGCTGGCCAAGCAGCCCTTCGGCTCCGCCGAGGGTGCGGTGATCCGCAACTATCTGGACGTGTGTCTGGAGATGCCCTGGAACACCACCACAAAGGAGCGGGTCAGCGTGGACGCCGCCCGCAGGGTGCTGGAAAAGGATCACTTCGGCCTGGAAAAGGTGAAGGAGCGGATTCTGGAGACCATCGCCGTCCGGCAGATGAATCCGGACGCCAAGGGGCAGATCCTCTGTCTGGTGGGCCCGCCCGGCGTGGGTAAGACCTCCATCGCCATCAGCGTGGCCAAGGCGCTGAACCGGAAGCTGGCTCGCCTGAGCTTGGGCGGCGTCCGGGACGAGGCGGACATCCGGGGACATCGGAAGACCTACATAGGCTCCATGCCCGGCCGGATCATCGAGGCCATCAGCCGCAGCGGGTCTATGAATCCCCTTCTGCTGCTGGACGAGATCGACAAGCTGGGCAACGACTACCGGGGCGACCCGGCCTCCGCCCTGCTGGAGGTGCTGGACAGCGAGCAGAACAGCACCTTCCGGGACCACTTCCTGGAGATCCCGGTGGACCTGTCCAAGATCATGTTCATCACCACCGCCAACACCACAGACACCATCCCCCGGCCTCTGCTGGACCGGATGGAGGTAATCCAGCTCTCCAGCTACACGGATGAGGAGAAGCTGCAGATCGCCAAGCGCCACCTGTTCCCCAAGCAGCTGGCGGAGCACGGATTGAAGAAGAGCGCTGTCCGCATCAGCGACGACGTATACCGAGCCGTCATCCGGGACTACACCCGGGAATCCGGCGTGCGCCTGCTGGAGCGGCGGCTGGCTGCCATCTGCCGGAAGGCGGATATGCGCCTGCTGGAAGGCACTATCAAGCGGATCACCGTGACAGAGGAGGAGCTGCCCAAGTTCCTGGACTGCCAGCCCTATCCCCCCGATCTCCACACGGACCGGGAGGAGATCGGCGTGGTGAACGGCCTGGCCTGGACCGAAGCGGGCGGCGAGATCCTGGAGGTGGAGGTCAACGTCATGGACGGCTCCGGCAAGCTGGAGCTCACCGGCAACCTGGGAGACGTGATGAAGGAGTCCGCCCAGGCGGCCCTCAGCTGCCTGCGGAGCCGGGCGGCGGTGCTGGGCATTCCGGCGGACTTTTACAAGACGAAGGACATCCACGTCCACTTCCCGGAGGGCGCCGTGCCCAAGGACGGACCCTCCGCCGGCATCGCCGTCACCACTGCCATGCTCTCCGCCCTGACGGACCGGAAGATCAAGGCGGGCATTGCCATGACAGGCGAAGTCACGCTGCGGGGCCGGGTGCTGCCCATCGGCGGATTGAAGGAGAAGACCATGGCCGCCCTTCGCAGCGGCATCACCACGGTGCTGATCCCCAAGGACAATGTTCGGGATCTGGAGGAGATCGACCAGACCGTCCGGGCCGCCCTGCGGTTCGTGCCGGTGGAGACGGTGGACCAGGTGTTCGCCGCCGCCCTGTGCCCGGAGCGGGACCCCATCCGGGAAGAGGTGGCGGACCATGTGGCGGCCTTCGCCCCGGCAGGGCGTGAGAGCGGCCGTGACGCCGCCGTGCGGCAGTAAAGGAGCGTTTGCATGGCTTTGAATTTTGCCAAGGCGGAGTTTGTCCGCTCCGCCGGACGGCGGGAGGATTTCATCCGGGACGGCCTGCCCCAGTTCGCATTTGCGGGCCGGTCCAACGTGGGCAAGAGCTCCGTCATCAACCGGCTGGTGGGGCGGAAGAATCTGGCCTATGTGGGCGCTTCTCCCGGCAAGACCACTCAGGTGAACTACTTTCTCATTGACCGCCGGGCCTATCTGGTGGACCTGCCGGGGTACGGCTATGCCAAGGTCTCCCAGGCGGAGAAGGAGCGGTGGGCGAAGCTGATGGAGAGCTACTTCCAGGAGGAGGCGGACCGGATCACCACCGGTGTGCTGATCGTGGACATCCGCCACAAGCCCACGGCCAACGATCTTGTCATGCACGACTGGTTCCGCCAGACGGGCTGCCCGGAGATCGTGGTGGCCAACAAGCTGGATAAGCTGAAAAAGAGCCAGGTGGAGCCGGCCCTTCAGCTGATCCGGGAGACATTGGAGCTGACGGAGGCGGATATCCTGCTCCCCTTTTCCGCGGAGAAGGGAATGGGGAAAGAGGACCTGATCCGCCTGCTGGTCCAGGCCTGCGGGGGATAATGCGGAAAGAGAGGACCACGGTCCTCTCTTCTTCCTGTCCGCAGGACCTGCTTTTTTGGAAAAACTTTGTCTACCCCCTATGCAAAAGCGGAAAAATACGCTAAAATATCAATGATATTTTGTGAGCAGAACAGACGGAGGTTTTCATCATGGCGAAGCCTGTGTATAAACGGGTCCTGCTGAAGATCAGCGGCGAGGCCCTGGCCGGTGACAAGCATACCGGCCTGGATTTTGAGGTGATTGGTCAGGTCTGCGATGTCATCAAGGAGTGCCTGGACATGGGCGTCCAGGTAGGTCTGGTGGTAGGCGGCGGCAACTTCTGGCGCGGTGCGAAAAACAGCGGCGGCGCCATGGAGCGCACCCGGGCCGACCACATGGGCATGCTGGCCACGGTGATGAACTGCCTGGCTGTGGCGGACGTGTGCGAACAGAAGGGGATTCCCGTCCGGGTGCAGACCGCCATTGAGATGCGGGCTGTGGCGGAGCCCTACATCCGCTCCCGGGCCATCCGGCACCTGGAGAAGGGCCGGGTGGTGATCTTCGGCGCAGGCACCGGCAATCCCTACTTCTCCACGGACACTGCGGCGGTGCTGCGGGCGGCGGAGATCGACGCCGACGTGATTTTGCTGGCCAAGAACGTGGACGGCGTCTACACGGCCGACCCGGTAAAGGACCCCACTGCGGTGAAGTACGACGTCATCACCTATGACGACGTGCTGGCCCAGCACCTGGCGGTGATGGACTCCACCGCCACGTCCCTGTCCATGGACAACCATATTCCGGTGCTGCTGTTCGCCCTGAAGGACCCGCGGAACATCATCCGGGCCCTGTGCGGTGAGAATGTGGGCACCATCGTCAAGGAATGAGAGCACGCATGCGCGACAGCGCCTCCCCATACACACAACTGTGAAAGGAAGGACCTATTTATGCTGAAGGAAGATTACAAGATTTACGAGGGCAAGATGAAGAAGAGCATCGACTCCGTGGCCGCGGACTTTGCCTCCGTGCGGGCGGGCAGGGCCAATGCCTCCGTGCTGGACCGGATCATGGTGGACTACTACGGCAGCCCTACGCCCATCCAGCAGATCGCGGCCATCTCCTCCCCCGACGCCCGGACGCTGTTGATCTCTCCCTGGGATAAGACAGCGGTGAAGAGCATTGAAAAGGCCATCCAGAACTCCGATCTGGGCATCAACCCCCAGAACGACGGCGCCAGCATCCGGCTGAGCTTCCCCCAGCTGACGGAGGAGCGCCGCAAGGAGCTGGTGAAGCAGATTCACAAGTACGCGGAGAACGGCAAGGTGGCCATCCGCAACATCCGCCGGGACGCTATGGAGGCGTTCAAGAAGAAGGAGAAGGCCTCCGAGATCACGGAGGACGATCTGAAGCAGGCGGAAAAGGATCTCCAGAAGCTGACGGACGACAGCTGCAAGGAGCTGGACGCCCTGCTGGCCAAAAAGGAAAAGGAACTGATGGCGGTGTAAAAGCCGCCGGGGCCTCCGGCGGGAGCACGGCTGCCCGCCGGGGGCATTGCGCGTTTTAAAGGTGCCGGCACCCTTTCAGGGACTGGGGATGTGCGGTCACCTGGGGGAGATGCGGGCCGCCGGACGGGGTGATCCTGCTCCCGCAGGGGCCGTTTCCACGGGGGATGTGCCGCGCCCGGTGGAAGAGAAAAATCGCTTTAGACGCGCTCCGGGGCAGTGGTCCTCCGCGCTGACGGGAGTCGGCGGATCGGTGCAAGCGCCGATTTGGGCTGGCCTTCGGGCACGCTATGGCCTTCTGCGATTCCCCCAACTGCCGTTCCGTGGCGGATGGTGCCGACCTCGTCGGGGCGGTCGTCGTATGGACCAGCGCCGATTTTCGCTGCCGCTGAATTAGTGCTTTATGGGGCCTACAGAAAGGAGCGAACAGTGTGGGACGCTGGATTGAGAAACACAGCCGATGGCTGGGGTGCCTGGTCCTGCTGGCGGTGACAGTGGCGGTTTTGCTGCGCCCGGTGCCCTTTCGGGAGTTCGCCCACTCGGACCGGGCCACGGAGTTTCTCGTCATCGCCTTTGTGGGTGGAACAGACGCTGTACGGGAGGCCCGGCCCAGCCGGGCGGAGATCGCGCCGCTGCTGGCGGAGCTGGAGGAGGGCACCGTCCATTTCTACGGCCGCCAGCGGAACATCTCCTGGTCCGGGGGCCAGCAGGTCTACTCCTTCTGGCTCAACCACGCGGAGGGCGATCAGGGTGTGCTGGACGCGCGGTTTGACCTTCGCTCCGATGGACTGCTGTATACGCCCCTGTATGTGGGGGATTGGAGCTTGGGCTATGCCTGCTACCAGCTGAAAGGCTGCGATCTGGCCGAGGCCGTCGAACAGATGAATGTCCTGCTGGACCTGCCGACTGATTGAGAGAGGAGTGTCTTTGTGAAGCTGGAGCAGAAATGGTATTCGGCAGCCAGGGGAACGCTATTCGCGACGGTTTTGCTTTTATGTCTGTCAGGCGGAGTGCGGGGCGGACTGGGACTGGTGTTCCTGGCCTTGGGCGCTGTCGCGGCAGCCGCTTTCTCAAGAATCGAAATGCGTCACCTTCGCTACCCCAACTGTGGGCGCTTCATCCTGCCCTGGTTTCCCATGGAGGAGACCCAATACTGCCGCGCCTGCGGCTTCCGCTTTGCCTGGCAGGTCCGCCGCTGGTGGGAGAAGGGGAACTGAGCGGCTCCTGATTTCCACAAATCAGGATACAGCAGCTGTGGGCCTTTGACTCCCTTCTGCAGCTGTCCAGCCAGCGCGCAGCCGCTGGGCATCCGGCGGCGCTCTGCCGTATGGAATTCAGCCAGCGCGTAGCAGCTGCGCAGCCGTTGGCGGCTCTGCCGCCTTACGGATGCGGCGTACCCCTTGCGGGTAAAGCGGAACGCGCGAAGACAGAAGCAGATCGAATGCGTTTTATCACCCCGACCAAAGACGTGCCCCGCCGCGCCCGTCGGACGGTCCGCACAAACACGCAGGCACTATCTCACGCCGCCCCCCGTACAGCAACTTTGCACGTATGTGCGAAGTTGCGACCAAAAGGGATTTTTTCTCTTGGACCGTTCACGGCCTGTGCTCTTTTTGCCAAGAACAATACGGAGCCTCCGCCGCGCTTCGCGCGGTGGGGAGTGGAGGAGCAAGGGAGCGGGCGCAGTTTTGGCCCCAGGCGGAAACGGAGCTGAGCGGACTTTGCGATGACGACAATGGGGGGTGTATTGCCCAGCCATCATCATGGCCGCATTTCCCGTCCAATGGGACGGCTCCCCCAACAATCCATTTTGAAATGAGAGAATCCATCATGCCAGAGAATATCAACGAAGCGGCAGGGCGGGCCCTGGCGCCCCCCCGCCACATTGCGATCATCATGGACGGCAACGGCCGCTGGGCCACGAAGCGGGGCCTGCCCCGCACCGCCGGCCACAAGGCGGGAGCGGAGACCTTCCGCCGGATCGCCACTTACTGCAAGAACATCGGCGTGAAATACCTGACGGTGTACGCCTTTTCCACGGAAAACTGGAAGCGGTCGGAGACGGAGGTCTCTGCCATCATGGCCCTGCTGAAGCGGTATCTGCTGGAGGCAGTGGACACCATGGAGAAGGACCACATCCGGCTCCACTTCTTCGGGGACATGACCCCCATCGCCCCGGATCTGCGGGCCCTGGCCCGGGAGACGGACGAGATCACGGAGCACCTGTCCAAGGATGACTTCCAGGCCAACGTGTGCCTGAATTACGGCGGAAGAGACGAGATTCTGCGGGCAGCCCGGCGGTTTGCCGCCGACTGCGCCGCCGGGGAGAAGCGGCCGGAGGAGCTGGATGACGCCCTGTTCTCCAGCTATCTGGACTCCGCCGGGATCCCGGACCCGGAGCTCATCATCCGGCCCAGCGGAGAGCAGCGGCTGAGCAACTTCCTGCTGTGGCAGTGCGCCTATTCGGAGTTTTATTACACGGATACCCTGTGGCCGGACTTCGACGAAACGGAGCTGGACCGGGCCATTGCAGCCTACCAGCAGAGAGACCGCCGGTTTGGTGGCGTAAAGAAATAATCCTTTACAGAGATTGAGAAAAGGGCTGATCCTATGTTCAAGCGTGTGATGGTGGCCGTGGTGGGCCTGCCGCTTCTGATTCTGATCCTAGGCTGGGCCCCGTCCTGGGCCACCATGCTGCTGCTGGCGGCCATGTGCGCCATCGGCGCCTGGGAGCTGATGCACGCGGCGGCGGGGGAGAGGGGCAGGCCCCTGATCCCCCTGACGGTGATCGCCGCGGCCCTGGTGCCGGTGTGCGTATACGCGGAGGTGTCCATTGAGAACACGGAGCTGACCGCCCTGCCGGTGCTGCCTTTGACTGCCCTGCTGGGAGCGGTGCTGGTGCTGGCGCTGTTCGTGGTATCCATCTGCCGGTATGGCGGGGAGCGGGCCGTGCCCTTTGCTGCCCTGACCACAGCGATTTTTGCCGGTCTTGTGTTCCCGCTGATGCTCTCCTGCATGCTGCGGCTGCGGATGGTGCCCTATATTGGGATGCTGTTGGTGTTCTTCCCCTTGTGTATTTCCTTTGGGTCTGACACCTTCGCTTTTTTTGCCGGCCTGCTGTTCGGAAAGCACAAGCTGACTCCGGTTAGCCCTAAAAAGACCGTAGAGGGCGCCATCGGCGGTTTGATCGGCGGTGTGATCGGCATGATGATCATGCCCTTTGTGGGCGGTATGGTGATTAGTGATGCCTTTATGAGTCCGACTATGGCGGTGGCCTTCGGCTTGTTGGGCAGTGTGGTCAGTCAGATCGGCGACTTGAGCTTTTCCGTCATCAAGCGGGAGTTCGGCGTCAAGGACTACGGCAACCTGCTGCCAGGCCACGGGGGCATCCTGGACCGGTTTGACTCCGTCACCTTCGTGGCGCCGTTCGTGTGGCTGCTGCTGGAACTGATCTGAGCCGGCGTTTTGCCGGCAATTTAGGGTTACTTTCAGATTTTTGGAATAGGATAGGCGTATGAGCAAGACGATTTCGATTTTAGGTGCCACCGGCTCCATCGGCCGCCAGACATTGGACGTGGCGGAACAGCTGGGACTGCGTGTGGCCGCCCTTACCGCCCACACGGATGTGGAGCGGCTGGAGGCCCAGGCCCGGCAGTTCCGGCCCCGCCTGGCAGTGCTGACGGACGAGGCGGCGGCGCAGGATCTGGCGGTGCGCCTCCGGGACACGGACACAAAGGTCCTGGGCGGTCCGGAGGCCCTTTTGGAGGCGGCAACAGCGCCGGAGGCGGATACAGTCGTCACCGCCGTGGTGGGCATGGTGGGACTGCGCCCCACCCTGGCCGCCATCCGGGAGAAAAAGCGCATCGCCCTGGCCAACAAGGAGACGCTGGTCTGCGCCGGGCAGCTGGTGATGGATGCGGCGGATACGTACGGCGCCGAGATCGTGCCCGTGGACTCGGAGCACTCGGCCATCTTCCAGTGCCTTCGGGGCTGTGCTGACCGCCGGGAGATCCGGCGGCTGATTCTGACCTGCTCCGGCGGGCCTTTTTACGGCATGACCTATGAAGAAGTGGGCAAAATGACCAAAGCGGATGCCCTCCGCCACCCCAACTGGACTATGGGTCCCAAGATCACTGTGGACTGCGCCACGCTGATGAACAAGGGGCTGGAGGTCATCGAGGCCATGCGCCTCTACCGTCTGCCGCTGGACCAGGTGTCGGTGGTGATCCACCGGCAGAGCATTGTCCACTCCCTGGTGGAGTACCGGGACGGGGCGGTCCTGGCCCAGCTGGGCACACCGGATATGCGCCTGCCCATCCGGTACGCCATGACATACCCCGACCGGGCGGAAAGTCCGGCGGAGCCGCTGGACCTGCTGTCCTGCCCGCCCCTGACCTTCGCCCAGCCGGACCGGGATGCGTTCCCGTGCCTGCGGCTGGCAGAGGAGGCGGCGGCTCAGGGCGGCACCGCCTGCGCCGTTTTGAACGGCGCCAACGAGGAGGCGGTGGGCCTGTTCCTGGCGGACAGGATCGGCTTCCACGACATTCCCCACCTGGTGGCGGAGGCCCGGGCGGTGGTGGCGGTCCAGCAGGACCCGGCGCTGGAGGACATTCTGGCGGCGGACCAGGCGGCCCGGCAGGCAGTGCTGGACCGGACCTGAAGCAAGTTTTTTGACGGGAGTTTTTGCATGACCATTGTGTATATCCTGGCGGCCATTCTGATTTTCGGCGTACTGATCGCCGTCCACGAGCTGGGCCACTTCCTGGCCGCCAAGCTCTGCGGCGTGCGGGTCAACGAGTTTTCCATCGGCATGGGGCCTCTGATCTGGCATAAGGAGACGGAGGAGACCCAGTATTCCCTCCGGCTGCTGCCCATCGGCGGCTTCTGCGCCATGGAGGGGGAGGATGAGGACTCCAGCGACGAGCGGTCTCTGGGCCGCCAGGGCTTCTGGAAGAAGGTGGTGATCTTTGCCGCCGGCTCCTTTATGAACTTCCTGGCGGGCTTTCTCATCATTCTGGCGGTGTACAGCGGCGCCCAGGGATTCCTGATCCCGGCGGCCGCCGGGACCGCGCCGGAGTTTGAGGAGCGGAACGGCCAAACCATCCAGGCCGGGGACATTTTTTATTCCGTCAACGGGGAGCGGGTGTACCTGTACAGCGACGTGTCCCTGCTGATGAGCCTGCACCAGGGCCAGCCCATGGATTTGGTGGTCCTGCGGGACGGCGAGAAGGTGGAGCTGAACGACGTCACATGGGGCACCTACACCGGCACGGAGGGGGAGACCTACCAGGGCTACGGCGTCTATATCGCAAGAGACCAGATCGAGGAGGCCAACCTCTGGACGATCCTGAAGACCAGCTGGCTGAACACCATCGACTTTGTGCGGATCGTGCGGCTGAGCCTGCAGATGCTGGTGACCGGTCAGGCGGGCATGGACGATCTCAGCGGCCCGGTGGGCATTGTCTCCACCATCACCCAGGTGGGCACCGCGTCGGAGACCATTGCCGCCGCGGTGGAGAACATCCTCTACTTCGGCGCCATGCTGGCGGTGAACCTGGCAGTGATGAACATGCTGCCCGTCCCGGCTCTGGACGGCGGCAAGATCTTTTTCCTCATCATTGACGAGATCGCCATGAAGCTGTTCCGGAAGAAGATCCCGGAGAAGTATGAGATGGCGGTGAACACCGTGGGCTTTGTGGCCCTGATGGGCTTCATGCTGGTGGTGACCTTCAATGATGTGTTCAAACTGTTCGGATAGGAGCGAGCCATGACGGACTTTACCCTGCGGCCCTGGCGGGAGGCGGATGCCGCCTCCATCGCCCGGTATGCGGACAATGCAAAGATCGCCGCCAGCCTGCGGGACGTGTTTCCCTGGCCCTATGCCCCGCAGGATGCGGCCGCGTTTGTGGAGAGCTGCATCCGGCAGGAGGGCTGTGGCCAGCTGTGCCGGGCCATTGAGGTGGACGGCGAAGCTGTGGGCAGCATCGGCCTGTTCCTGGGCAGCGATGTGTACCGGAGGAGCGCAGAGCTGGGTTACTGGCTGGGAGAGCCCTTCTGGGGCCGCGGGATCATGACCGCCGCCGTGGAGACCATGTGCCGGGAGGGCTTTGCAGCCTGGGACATCGTCCGCATCCACGCCGAGCCCTTTGCCCGGAATGCGGCCTCCCGCCGAGTGCTGGAGAAGGCGGGGTTCGCCCTGGAGGGTACCCTGCGGCGGAGCGTGTACAAAAACGGGGAGATGCTGGATTCCTGCATCTACGCCCTGGTGAGGGAGGAAGCGCCATGACAAAGCGTTTGTTGGTGGGTGACGTGGCCGTGGGCGGCGGCGCCCCGGTGTCCATCCAGTCCATGTGCAATACGAAGACCGATGACGTCCGCGCCACTGTGGACCAGATCCACGCGCTGGAGGCCGCCGGATGCGAGATCATCCGCATTGCCATTCCGGATCAGGCCGCGGCGGAAGCGGTGGACCGGATCAAGGAACAGATCTCCATCCCTCTGATCGCGGACATCCACTTCAATTACAAGTACGCCCTGGAGTGCGCGGAGCGGGGCATCGACGCCATCCGCATCAATCCCGGCAACATCGGCGGGGAGGAGAAGGTGAAGGCGGTGGCAGACATCTGCCGCCAAAAATCCATCCCCATCCGCATCGGGGTCAACGGCGGATCCCTGGAAAAGGACCTGCGGGCCAAGTACGGCGGCGTCACGGCAGAGGCCCTGGTGGAGAGCGCCATGGGCCACGTGGCCCTTTTGAACAAGTTCGATTTTGACGACATCTGCATTTCCGTCAAGTGCTCCGATGTGCCCCTGACCATGGCCGCCTACCGGCTTCTCAGCGAACGGACGGACTACCCGCTGCACCTGGGCGTGACAGAGGCGGGCACCCCTTCCATGGGGCTTGTGAAATCCGCCATGGGAATTGGGGGCCTGCTGTGCCTGGGGATCGGGGACACCATCCGGGTGACGCTGACCGCCGACCCGGTGGAGGAAATTGTCGCTGCCAAGAAGATTCTGAAGGCCGCCGGACTCCGCAAGGAGGGCGTGAACCTGATCGCCTGCCCCACCTGCGGCCGCACCCGCATCGACCTGATCCCCATGGCGGAAGAGGTGGAGCGGCGCCTCATGAACTGCACGAAGAACATCACCGTGGCGGTGATGGGCTGTGCCGTCAACGGCCCCGGCGAGGCGGCGGCAGCGGATATCGGCATCGCCGGCGGCAAGGGAGAGGGACTGATTTTCCGCAAAGGAGAAATCCTTTACAAAGTTCCGCAGGAGCAGCTGGTGGACAAGCTGATGGAGGAGATTGAAAAATTAGAGTGAAGAGTTTAGAGTGGAGAGTGGAAATTTCGTGTCCGGCAGAGCCGGACGAATTCAAATCATTCGCCTTTGGCGAATTCCATATCTTCACTCTGAACTCTCAACTCTTCACTCTGTAAAAAGTGTTCCGCATTGAAGGAAGGTTTTCATGTCCAGAGATATTCCCTTTTTTGAAATGTTTACCGAGCTGCAGCTCTCCGGAGAGCTGCGGCTTCGTTTGGCCGGCGCAGTGGTGAACGGCGCCTGCATCGACCAGGCCAGCATGTCGCTGGCGCTGCGCCTCACCACCCGGGCGGAGCTGGGAGATGCGGAGCTGGAGGAGCTGAAGCATCTGCTGATGGGCGTGTACGGCTTCCAGCAGGTGACGGCGGAGGTCACCTGCAAGGCCCCGGCCTCCCAGGCCGCAGCCGCGGGGAGCCGCCCGGCTGCTTCGGCCCCGGCGGCTGTCTCCGGTGGCAAGGGCGAGAAGCAGGCCGTGGGCAAGGTCCTGATGGGCAAGCCCATCCGTATCCAGCCGGTGCCCATGAAAATCCTGGATCTGAAGATGGGAAACGCCACCGTGGCGGGGAAGGTGTTCTCCTTCGAGTGCCGGGAGACCCGGCGGCCCGGCATGTGGCGGCTGAGCTTCGACATGACGGACTACACCAACTCCGTCACCGTCCAGAAGAACCTGACGGAGAAGGAGGCCCAGGGGCTGGAGAGCGCCATCAAGCCCGGCATGTGGCTGTGCGTCCAGGGCAAGATGGAGCCCACCTGGGACGGCAAGGACATCCAGCTGAACCCCTACCACATCCAGCTGGCGGAGCACGCCGAGCGGCAGGATACCGCCCCGGAGAAGCGTGTGGAGCTGCACCTCCACACCAAGATGAGCAATATGGACGCCCTGACGGACACGAAAGAGGTGGTCCAGCAGGCCATCCGGTGGGGACATCCCGCCATCGCCATCACGGACCACGGCGTGGCCCAGTCCTTCCCGGACGCCTGGCACGCCGCCGGGGACAAGATCAAGATCCTCTACGGCGTGGAGGGCTACTTCGTCAACAACATCGACGACCGGGTGGTGGTCCACGGCCCCCAGGACTGCTCCCTGGACGGGGAGTTCGTGTGCTTCGACATCGAGACCACGGGCCTCAAGGTGGACCGGGAGGCCATTACGGAGATCGGCGCCGTGGTGCTGAAAAACGGCGAGATCACCGACCGGTTCCAGACCTTCGTCAACCCCAACCGGCGGCTGACGCCGGAGATCATCGGCCTCACCGGCATCACCGACGACATGCTGAAGGACGCCCCCCAGCTGAAGGAGGCCCTGGCGGAATTTCTGAAGTTCGTGGACGGCCGCCCCCTGGCGGCCCACAACGCAGAGTTCGACATCGGCTTCATCCGGGCGGGCTGCCGGAAGGTGGGGCTGGACTTCCAGCCCACCTATGTGGACTCTCTGATCCTGGCCCAGAACCTGCTGCCGGATCTGGGGAAGTACAAGCTGGACATCGTGGCGGACCGGCTGGAGCTGCCCAACTTCAACCACCACCGGGCCAGCGACGACGCCGCCACTGTGGGCTATATGCTGATCCCCTTCTGGAAGATGCTCCACGAGCGGGGGATCCATACCCTCCAGGCGGTGAATCGCGAGATGGAGAAGCTGCGGCCCCTGGGCAGCAAGACCAACCGCTTCCCCAAGCACATCATCCTGATCGCCCGGAACAAGGTGGGTCTGAAAAATCTGTACCAGATGATCTCCGCCTCCAACCTGAAGTACTTCAAGCGGGTGCCCACCATTCCCAAGAGTCTGCTGCTGGAGCACCGGGAGGGCATCATCGTGGGCTCCGCCTGTGAGGCGGGCGAGCTGTTCCGGGCCGTGGCGGACCACAAGGACTGGGAGGAGCTGAAGCGCATCGCCTCCTTCTACGACTATCTGGAGATCCAGCCCCTGTGCAACAACGCCTTCATGCTGCGAAACGGCGACGTCCAGTCGGAGGAGGAGCTGCGGGAGTTCAACCGCACCATCGTCCGGCTGGGGGAGGAGCTGGGCAAGCCCGTCTGCGCCACCGGCGACGTCCACTTCCGGGAGCCGGAGGACGAGGTGTACCGCCACATCCTGCTGGCATCCAAGAAGTTCCCGGACGCCAACGCCCCGCTGCCCATCTACTTCAAGACCACCGATGAGATGCTGGAGGAGTTCGCCTACCTGGGGAAGGAGAAGGCCTATGAGGTGGTGGTGACCAACACCCAGGCCATCGCCGACCAGGTGGAGACCTTCCCCCTGCTGCCGGAGGAGCTGTTCCCGCCCAGGCTGGAGAACTCTGAGGAGGAGCTGAACTCCCTGGTGTGGAACAAGGTCCACGAGCTGTACGGCGAGGACCCGCCCAAGCTGATTGTGGACCGGCTGAACGTGGAGTTGGGCGGCATCCTGGGCAAGTACGACGTGGTGTACATGTCCGCACAGAAGCTGGTGCAGCGGTCCCTGGAGAATGGCTATCTGGTGGGTTCCCGGGGCTCCGTGGGCTCGTCCCTGGTGGCCTACATGTCCGGGATCACGGAGGTGAACAGCCTCCCACCCCACTACCGCTGCCCGAATTGCAAGCACGCGGAGTTCATCCGGGACGGCTCCTACGGCTGCGGCGCGGACATGCCGGACAAGATCTGCCCGGTGTGCGGCACAAAATACATCAAAGACGGCTTCGATATCCCCTTTGAGACCTTCCTGGGCTTCGGCGGCGGCAAGGTGCCGGATATCGACCTGAACTTCTCCGGTGAGTATCAGGCCCGGGCCCACCGCCACGCCATTGAGATGTTCGGAGAGACCCAGGTGTTCCGGGCCGGTACCATCGGTACACTGGCGGAGAAGACCGCCTACGGCTTTGTGAAAAAGTACCTGGAAGAGAACGGCATGACCGTGGGCCGGGCGGAGGAGAACCGCCTGACCCTGGGCTGCGTGGGCACCCGCCGGACCACCGGCCAGCACCCCGGCGGCCTGGTGGTCGTCCCCGACGATATGGACATGGAGGACTTCTGTCCGGTCCAGCACCCGGCGGACGCCGACGACTCCGACACCATCACCACTCATTTTGAATACCACTCCATGGAGGCAAACCTCCTGAAGCTGGACATGCTGGGACACGATGATCCCACCATGGTCCGCATGATGGAGGATCTGACCGGCGTCAACGCCCGCCAGATCCCCCTGGATGACCCGGACACCATGTCCATCTTCACCTCCAGCAAAGTGCTGGGATACGAGAACGACGAGATTCTGGGGCCCACCGGCGCCGTGGCCATTCCGGAGTTCAACACCCGGTTCACCCGGCAGATGCTGGTGGACACCCAGCCCAAGGACTTCAACACCCTGGTGCGGCTCTCCGGCTTCTCCCACGGGACGGACGTGTGGCTGGGCAACGCCCGGGAGTTGATCGTCAGCGGCACCGCCTCCGTTCTGGAGACGGTGGGCTGCCGGGACGACATCATGCTGTACCTGATCTCCAAGGGCCTGGACCCCAAGATGAGCTTCAAGATCATGGAGAAGGTCCGCAAGGGCAAGGTGAAGAAGGGCGGCTTTGACGAGGGCTGGGTGGAGGCCATGCGGGACCACGACGTGCCCGAGTGGTACATCGAGTCCCTGGCCAAGATCGGCTACCTGTTCCCCAAGGCCCACGCGGTGGCCTACGTGATGATGGCCTTCCGCATCGCCTGGTTCAAGGTCCATGAGCCCCTGGCGTTCTATGCAACCTTTTTCTCCGTTCGGGCCAAGGCCTTTGACGCGGAGTACTGCTGCGCCGGAAAAGAGGCGGTGAAGCGGAAGATCCGGGAGATCGAGAACAACAAGGACGCCACGGCGGTGGAGCAGAACCTGCTGACCACCCTGGAAGTGTGCTATGAGTTCTATCTGCGGGGCTTCCACTTCGATACTATCAACATCTATGAGTCCGATGCAACCAAGTTCAAGGTGACGGAGAACGGTCTGCTGCCGCCCTTCACCACAGTCCACGGCCTGGGAGAGGCGGCGGCCATCGACACGGTGGAAAAGCGGAAGGGGAAGGAGTTCGTCTCCATCGAGGAGTTCGCCATGTGCTGCAACAAGCTGTCCAAGACCCATATTGAGCAGCTGAAGGCCCTGGGCGCCTTCGCCGGGATGGCGGAGACCAGCCAGTTGACGCTGTTTTGAGGCCTGCGGGAGCAGACTCCCCATGGCCGCTGGGCGGCGGCCCGCACCCCCCATGGCACCGCCACAGCAGAAAAAAAGGGAGGACCCATTCCGGGTCCTCCCTCATTTTGTCCATGTGGAAAGAATTACTTCTTTTCCAGCTTGGCATTGCATTTTGCCAAAAATTTTTCGTTCTGGATGATGGCCCGTGTATGGGTGCCGCTGCCGATGGGGCCGCTCTCATCCCAGGCTTTCACAGCGAAGTCCACCATTTTGCCGTTTTCCGAAACGGCGGTGATCTCCGCCTCCGCCCACACCTTCATGCCGATGGGGGTGGGGGCGTCGTGGGAGATGTCCAGATGGGTGCCCACACTGCCCTGGCCTTCCTCCAGAAAGCTCTGCAGGCAGGTCATGGCGGCATTTTCCATCAAAGCGGACATGTAGGGCGTGCCGAACACCGGCAGGGCGCCGGAACCTGCGTGGGCGGCAGTCAGCTCTGGGGTGACGGTCTCCTCCAGCTGGCATTTTGTTCCAATGACAATCATGGTCGATTCCTTTCCGATGGCGCTCCGTCAGGAGACGGAGGCGGATTTCAGCCGCGTCCACTCGCTGTCATACAGGTCCAGGATCTCCTGGGGCAGACCGGCGTAGCTCTCGCACTGGGCCATGATGGCCTCATCGGGATAGGCCAGGGGATCGGAGGAGACCTCCGGGTCCAGGGCATCCCGCACGCTCAGCAGGGGGGAGGAGTACCAGATCTCCTCGCAGTTCTTCAGACCGGCCTCGGTGGAGCACATATAGTTGATGAAGATTTCGGCGTTCTCCTTGTTGGGGGCGTCCTTCAGGATGCACATGGCATCCACATAGATGTTGGTGCCCTCCTCCGGAATGTAGAAGCCCAGGTCGGGGTTGTTCTCCACCATGGTCAGGTAGTCGCCGTAGTAATAAGTGCCGATAGCGGCGTTGCCGCCCTCCATCTTCTGGAATACCTCGTCCATGACATAGGCCTGCACCAGAGGTTTCTGCTCGACCAGCCGGTCCACGGCGGCGGTGATCTGAGCCGCATCCGTGGTGTTGTAGGAGATGCCCTGGGATTTCAGGGCAATACCGATGGCATCCCGGGAGTTGTCGATCATCACGATGTCCCCGGCGTACTTCTCGTTCCACAGCAGATCCCAGCTGCCCAAGTCCGCCTCGTCCACCATGGTGGTGTTGTAGATGACACCCATCAGGCCCCACATATAGGGGACGGAGTACAGGTTCTCCGGGTCGTACTCGGGGTTCTTCAGCTCCGGGTCGACATCCGCGAAGTTGGGGATATTGTCAAAATTCAGGGGCTCCAGCATGTCTTCTTCGATCATCCGGGCGATCATGTAGTCGGAGGGGA
>DWXY01000096.1 GCA_019118935.1 Candidatus Oscillibacter pullicola | reverse complement strand
CGGAAAACCCCTTGTGCTGCGGCATTTTACCGGCAATGCCGAGGTCTACCAGAGGCTGCTCCATTACACCTGCTCCAACCTCCCGGTCACCCTGGAGGTGGCCTCCCAGGGGGAGGAGCATCTGATCCTGGAGGAGTACATCCAGGGGGACACGCTGGACTTTCTCCTCAAGGACACCTTGTTCACCGTGAAGGAGACCCGGGAAATCGTCACCCAGGTCTGCCGGGCCCTGTGGGTGCTCCACTCCCTGGGGGCAGTCCACCGGGACGTGAAGCCGGACAACATCATCCTGCGGGGGGACGAGGCCGTGCTGATCGATTTCGACGCCGCCCGGCTCTACAAGCCGGAGGAGGACACCGACACCCAGATTCTGGGCACCACCGGCTTTGCCGCCCCGGAGCAGTACGGCCTGTCCCAGACCGACCAGCGCACGGACATCTTTGCCGTGGGCGTGCTGATCAATGTCATGCTCACCGGGAAGCACCCCTCCAAAAAGCTGGCGGAGGGCCGGATGGGGCGGATCGTCACCCGGTGCACCCAGGTGAACCCCAAAAAGCGGTACCAGAGCGTGCTGCAGCTGATGGAGGCTCTCTGACATGCAACAGGATCGAACTAACAGGCGCACATGCCCCTACTGCGGCGCGGAGCTGCCGGAGGAGGCCTCCTTCTGCCCCTTCTGCGCCCGGAGCGTCAACCAGCGGCAGAATGTTTCGCCGCCATCGGTACGATGGCGGAAGGCCCTGCGCAGGGCCTTCCCGGTGCTGATCCTCCTGCTGGTCCTGGGGCTGGCAGGGACCGCCCAATACCTTTCCACCCGGCCCCGGGTGTATGACGACAACGGCACGGGGGAGGTGATCTACACCGACGAGGACGGCACCTATCAGATCCTCCTGGGCTGGCTGGACACCCCCTATGAGCCCGCCCCTGTCATCACCCAAATCGCAGAGCGGGACGCAGACTGTACCTTCCCCATCTGCCTGTTCATCCACCACCAGGACACCGGCATCAACGCCGGGGAGATTTTCCTGCAGAAGGTGGCGTCGGTCACCGCGGAATTTGACACGCCGGACGATCCCACCGCCTACATCAGCTATGGTGATCCGGCCTACGACGACTATGCTCCTGATGCCGCCCTCACCAGCTTCACCCACTTCCTGGGCCGGGAAAACTCCGCCCGGGGCACCTGGACCATCACCATGGAAAACGGGGACGTGATCCTGCTCCACCAGACGCTGAACGTGGACCTGATCGAGACTGTGAACATCTACCCGGAGGACGCGCCCATGGATACCATCGAGGATCTCCAGGCCCTGGTGGACTCCATGGAGGACCGGGTGGGGTACAGCGACGTGGTGAATCTCCACCTGCCCGCCGTCACCTATGAGGGGGACCTGTCCATCACCGGCCGGCCGGTGAACCTCTACGGCAATACGGAGGGGGAGGGCCGCACGGTCTTTACCGGCACCGTCCAGGTGAACCCGGAGGGGAACAACAACATCGTCTATCTGTATGACATCGACTTTGTGGGGGACGGCGACGGCGTGGGGATCAGCAGCGCCAGGCGGACCTGGCCCATCGGATGCCGCTTCACCGGGTGGCGCACCGCCATCCTGTGCCACGGCACCGGCCGTGTCAGCGGCGGCATCTGCCTCTCAGGCTGTCAATTTACCCAAAACCAGACTGCGGTCCACTACAACAGCAACGGGACCGGATTCTTTAATACCATTTGGTCCAACTGTGCCTTTCTCAACAATGAAACCGGACTGCTGTTCGAGGGGGAGTCCACGGAGGTCACTCTGGGCCTGCCCGGCTGCCGGTTTGAGGGCAACGGCACCGACATCGACAACCGCAGCGGCCAGCCTTTGGACATCTCCCAGGCGTCTTTTTCCTAGGCCATGTTTGAACAATGCCAATATACCCGGGCGCGCCCTTTTGGAAAATATGCAGCTTTGGTCAAAAACTGAAATTTGTTTAAACCTTCGGGACCGTCTGATAATTTGGACGGTCCCTTTTTTGTCTTTCGTGCCGAAAAAACGACCATTCGGCGCACGTCTCTTGAAAAGCCGGAGGGGAGGAATAAAATATTATGTACTGCATCATTCGATGAACCCCAGGCCGGCGAATTTCCGCGGCGGGCATCCCGGCAGTAAGACTCCTGACGAAAGAGGAATTTCCCATGCGCTTTCTGATCCATATGAGCACTTCAGAGGAGGCCGGCTCCCTGGCCCGGATGCTCCGTCTCTGGACCTGGTCCACCTGCGCCGATATGGAGACAGAGCTCTGGTCCCCCGGCGCCTCCGGCCCGGCCATCGTCATTTGGGACCTGGATGCCGGGCTTCCGCCCTCCGGCATGGTCTCCTCCGCCTCCACGGCCCTGCTGGTCTGCTCCTCCCGCCCCCAGGCCGCCATTGACAGCTACTCTCTCCACCCGGACGGCTTTCTCCAGAAGCCCGTCCGGCAGAGCGCGCTTTTCACGGCTCTGCGCCGCTGCGCCAAGCTGTGGTGGGACTCTCTGGAGCGGCTGGAGATTCTCTCCGACCGCCTCCGGGTCCGCCTCCCCCTGTGCGACCTGATATGGGCGGAGGGCGCCCGGCGGGGCTGCCTGGTCCACAGCTCTCAGGAGTGCATCGTCAACTGTGAGACCCTGTCCGCCCTGGAGGCCCGCCTCCCCAAGGGGCTGTTTTTCCGCTGCCAGCGCAGCTTTCTGATCAACCTCACCCACGTCCGGCAGCTGGACAGCCAGGGGCTCCTCATGTCGGACGGGACCCTGATCCCCATGAACCGCGGCAGCCGGAAGCCCATATCCGATGCCTACCGGCAGCTCCGGCTTCAGCTGGCGGAGGAGGAGCCTCCGGCCTCTGGAAACGGATGTGACAGCCTATGAAGCCTCTTCAAATCGCGATATGCGACGACCTGGAAGAAGAACGGGTCATACTGAGCCGCATGCTCCGAAATTACGCCCGCCGGCAGGGGCTCTCTCTTCAAGTCCACTTCTTTGTCAGCGGCGAGGAGCTGCTGCAAAGCGTCCGCCGGGCAAATGCCTGTCAAGTTTTGTTCCTGGATATCTACATGCCGGGGATCTCCGGTGTGGAGACCGCCCGCCGGCTCCGCGCCGCCGGATACGGCGCGTCCATCGTGTTTGCCACCACCAGCACCGACCACGGTGTGGACAGCTTTGAGGTGAGGGCCTCCGACTACCTGGTCAAGCCCTTCCGGCAGGAGGAGGTGGACCGCGCTCTGGACTGGTGCCTGGAGCACATGCCGGAGCCCCTGCGCAGCCTCTCCGTCTACGCGGAGGGGGAAACGCAGGAGTTTCCTCTGGCCTCCGTCCTGTACATCGAAGTGCTGGGCCACCAATCCCACATCCACACCCTCCGCCAGACTGTGGTGGTGCGAAAGAGCCTGGACGACCTGGAGCGCGCCGTTGACAGCCCGGATTTCTTCCGCTGCCACCGCAGCTTCCTGGTCAACCTGAACCATGCGGAGCGCATCGAGAGCAGCGACTTCCTCATGTCGGACGGCGCGCGAATTCCCATCAGCTCCGCCAACCTGCCCCGGGCGCGGAACATCTTTACCGATTGGATCTACCGAAACGCGTGGGAGAAAGGGTAACGGAAAAGCCAGGCTGGAATTTATTCCAGTCTGGCTTCAGGCCGTCGGAAACGTCCAAGGACTTTTCCGACGGCCTGTAAAAATGCCGTTACTTTTGCGCCGCATAGCGGCGCAAAAGTCCTCGCTCCGCTTGCCGGAATCCTTGCACAGCAAGGCTTCCGGGGCATTTGATTCCATTCAAGGCGGGCTGCCGCCCCCTCGAGCTCCCCCGCCAATACTCGGGCAGATTCGTCTAGACAGAGGTTTTTCGACAAGCTGAGCCAGGCTGGAATTTATTCCAGCCTGGCTTTTGCGTCATCCATTATCCACAGAATTTTGCCCTCTATGTGTCCAGTTTTCTGCTGAACTCCTTGGCTGCCGGAAATTTTTGCTCCAACACCTCGTAGAGAACGCTCAGAATCTCGATCACATGCTCCGCCAGCCTATCCAGCTCCTCCTCTCCGGTGAGCAGAATGCCGTACTTGTGGTAGAGCTGGTTCCCCTCCTCAAAAACGCCAAACGATCCGAGGGGGCACAGGAAGTTCCACTGCATCAGCGTCCGCGCCAGCTGTCCGCGGTCCGCCGCCAGTTCCATCACCATGGTGGTATAGAACTGAAGCAGGTCTGTCTCCTCATCGATGGCGGCTGCCATCAGCTCCAGCAGCACCGCCTCTCCCTCGTCCGTGATGGGAACCAGGACCCGCAGGGTATCCCCTATCTGGGGGGCTCCGGCGCCTGCCGCCGCCGCCGTCTGCATGCCCATGCCGTTCAGCTTCTGTTCCAAAATCTGAAAAAACTGCTTCTGCTTCGCCAAATCCATAACCGACGCTCCTTATCCTCTGCTCATTCAGGGCGGCGCGCCCTTCATTCCGCTATGCCGCCTTCTTCTTGTTTTTAAAGGGATTGTGACCCCGGGACTCCTTGGTGGCCTTCATCTGTTCCTGCCAGGTGGTGCTGCTGTCCATGCCCAGCTTCTCCGCGATGCCCTGGAGGCTGTATTCGCCTCCGGTCTTGCTGAGGCCCAGATCCTCCATAATGGACTCCGCCTCCTCGTCACCGCTGTTGGCCCGCTGATACAGCTCCGCCGCCCGGCGCATGGTGATGTGCTGGAAGACCTCTTTCCGCTTGCCGGAGGAGAAGCCCATGGACTTGAGCACGATGTGCTTGGCCTCCTTCTCTGTGATGGAGTCGTCCTGAGCCATCAGAGCCTTGATCTTCTCGTCCAGGCCAATCTCCTCGTTCACCGTGTCGGTGCGGACGCCCTTCCTCATCTTGTCCACCACAACGCCGCCGACCAAATCCGCAACCGTTCCAAGTCCGGACACGATCGTTCCGCCAATCGCCGTAACACCGCCCAGGGTCATGGCGTTTCCGGTGACGTTGAGCACACCGGACCCCACTTTGAACCCGCCCTCCACCGCATTGGCCTTGGCCATGTCGCGGGCCTGCTTGAAGGTGCGGTACATCCGCTCCTGGTCCCGGGTGCGCTGGGCGCCGTTCTTTTGCGCATCATCCATGGCCTTGATCCGATCATCCATCTTTTTCTTCGTTCTGATGGCGGAACCCAGCTGGATGCCGCCGCCGATGGCCTTCATCCCGCCGCTGGCGATGCCTAAGCCCGGGATGACCTGCTGGCCGATGGGGCCCACCATATCGGTAGCCGCGGAGCCGTAGCCGATCACCTTGGACAATCCGGTTCCGACATCCGCAATATTGCTCATGGTGTAGAAGCTGTGGGTGGCCGCTCCGGCGTCGTCGCCCTTCTTGCGCTGGCTGTGGGCCTTCATGATATTTCCGCCGGCCTCCAGGCCGGCCGCCCCCATCTGGATGAGGCCGCTGCTGACGCCGAAGGCCCGCTCTCCGGCAGTGAGATTCCCAACATCCTGCTGGTCCTTGAGGGTCTGCTCAAACGCCTTGTACTCACTGTCGTCTTTGGTTTGGCCCGCTTTCGCCAGGTACTGCTGCATATCGCTCTCGATCTGCGGAACGCTCTCCCGCGCCCTGGCCACATTGGTCAGGTTATCCGCGCCCAGGCCGATTCCCGTGCTGCCCACAGACGCAAACGTCTTAGGTTTGCCGTGGAACACGTCGTCCTGGAGCACGGAAGATGTACCGGTGTACCCCTCCGCTTCCGCGCTGCGGGCTTTCTCCAGGGCCGCCTTCTCGTTGACCTCCTCCGAGGCCGCTGTCTCCTCCGGATTGGCCGGGTCAGACGACAGGCCTCCGGAGGCCCCTCCCGCGAGACCGGCCACTTGCGTGATTCCCGACGCGGCACCCAACAGTTCCGGAATGGCCGAGTCGTCCTCCCCGACCACCGGCTCTTCAAAGAAGGACGCACTCTCTTCCTCGCCTGCAGCGCCGGCCTCCGCCTCACGCTTGTCCCGCTCCACGGACGTGGCGATGCCGGGCCCCTCCATCAGCTCCATGGGGTCAAAAGCGGCGTCGCCCAGGTCATAGCCGCCGTCCTCCTGGACATTGGCTGCCAACGCCACCGCCTTCTCCTCCAGCAGCTTGGCCCGGGCGTCCCGCGCCTTGGTGTCCTCCATGCTGCCGCTGGCCATGATCCGGGCCAGGGGGTTTTTCAGGGTCCAGAGGAGGCGGTCCGTCCGGGACATGGCCTTGTAGTCCTCCCTGTGGTGGTTCAGGTCGTCCACCGCCCGCTGGTGCTGGCGCTTGAACGAATTCAACTTGCCGCTGATCGCGCCGCCCACATAGGCGGCTCCCTTCTTGATGCCGCCCCAGGCCCGGGAGAGCAAACTGGGCTTCTTCTCCTTCTCCTTCTTCTCCTTGGTTAAGATCTCGGCGGCCGCGCCCGCCTGGGCGGAAGCAAGCTGCGTGACCAGTCCCCCGGCGGCGCCTCCCAGGCCTGCCTCCGGGATGCTCTCTGGGACAGCCTCTGTGATGGGCTCCTCTTCTCCGGTTATGGTCTCAGCGGCCTCGCCCGCCTGGGCAGAGGCAAGCTGCATGCGCGGTCCCCCGCCGGCGCTCTCCAGGCCAGCCTCCAGGGCGCTCTCCGGGACTGCCTCCTGAGAGGCGGCGGCCTCCTGAGAGGCAGCGGCCTCCTGTGCTTTGGAGCCCTTCTTAAACAGACCGCCGATCTTTTTAAACAGTTTCGGCATCATCTGCACTTCTCCCGCCGGGGCGGAGACGGTGGGCGTGCTGCTCTCCACCAGTCCCTGCTGGACGGTGTGGACCAGCTCGTGGGCGGCCACAGAGGGGTCAAAGCCCCCCTCGCCGAAATACACGTCCCGGCCCGTGGCATAGGCTCGGGCACCCATCTGTTCGGCGGAGCTCACCGCGCCGGAGCCGGTGTGGAACCGGACGCCGGAAAAGTCCGCGCCCAGGCGCTCACCCAGGCGGCTCTTGACCTCCTCCGGCGT
>DWXY01000095.1 GCA_019118935.1 Candidatus Oscillibacter pullicola | reverse complement strand
TTGGGGAAGGCGATGCCGTAGATGCGCTGGAGGGTCTCCCGGTTGGAGTCGCCCCGCCAGTAGGCGGCGTTGCAGGCGGTCAGCTTGATGGCGTTGCCCTTGACCCGGCCGGTGGAGTCCAGGTGGGGGCCGGCGCACAGGTCGGTGAACTCGCCCTGCTTGTAGAAGGAGATGTGGGCGTCCTCGGGCAGGTCGTTGATGAGCTCTACCTTATAGGGCTCCCCCTTCTCCTCCATGAACTTCAGGGCCTCCGCCCGGGGCAGCTCGAAGCGCTCCAGCTTCAGCTTCTCCTTGCAGATCTTCCGCATCTCCGCCTCGATCTGCTCCAGGTGCTCGGGGGTGAAGGCGAAGGGGGCGTCCATGTCGTAGTACCAGCCCTCATCGATGGAGGGGCCGATGGCCAGCTTCACCTCGGGCCAGAGGCGCTTGACCGCCTGGGCCATGATGTGGGAGCAGGTGTGCCAGTAGGTCTGGCGGTACTCCGGGTTCTCAAAGGTAAATTCGCTGTTTTTCACTTCTTCGGACATCGTGATGACCTCCTTGCGTGTCCTGGGGACAAGATCTCTGTCCCGGGCGGCCGCAGGGGCCGCCCCTACATGGTTTGGTAGGGGCAAAACGAAACGCCTCACCCCTGAGTGTGTCAGGGGTGAGGCGTAAATATACGTCCCACGGTCCCACCCTGCTTGCCAGAAGCGCGGAGCGTGACGCCGAAGCGCGGAGCGCTCGAGAGCAGGCCGGCAGTGACGTGCGCAGGCGGAAAACAGGCCGGGCGGAGCCCGGCGGCATTTCCGGCGGAGCGCGGAACAGCCGGCCGTCGCGAAGAGCGCGCAGCGTGACACCGAAGCGCGGAACGCTCGCACATGAGATCTGGCCGCTTTGTGACCGCTGTAACGGGCGGGCCCGTCCCGGTCGTCCCGGGCGGCTCGGGAGTGGTACCGACCGCCGCGCACACAGGGCGCTCCCACCATGCGCGCCCCTCTCTGGGTGCCGCTCTTGCGGTCTCTTCTCCGTCTTTGCCAGTTTGATAGAGGTACTATATCACTGAAAAAAAACGCTGTCAAGTGGAAGACGCTGGGCCGGAGGGAAAGATCTCGCCGCGGGGCGGCCCGGGAGGCGGGAGGATGGCCCCGGCGGTGAGGGCGGCAAGGCCCAGCAGGAGCAGCCAGGCCCCGGGCCGGAGCTGGGCGAGCATGGCGGGCAGCCCGACCTGGTAGACCGCGCAGCCCAGTACCAGGAGGACGGGCAGGTCCAGCAGGACGGCCAGCGGCACAGCGGGCAGAGGGCAGCCCAGGGCGCAGAGGACGGCGGCGAGGGCCAGGAGCCATACGGCGGCAGGGCCGCACACGGGGCCCAGAGCGCTGAAGAAAGAGGTATACGCGGTGAAGGGGAGGAAGGTGGCCGCCAGGGCCAGGAGGGCGCCGAAGGCGCCGAGATAGCGGTTGAACGGACCCATTGACATCGCCTCATATTTGTAGTTGATAAATAAACTATAAATTTATGAAAACACAATGTCAAGTCGGAAATCCAAGTATCAGTTTATTAAAATCAGAGACGAATATGGATATGATGATGCAAGCGAGGTGGAGCCTATGGATCTGGATCATCTATCCATTGGAAAACGGGTCAGGCGCTGCAGGAGGAGACGTAAGCTGACACAGGAAAAGCTGTCTGAACTTTGCGGTGTCAGTGAACAGCATATCTCCAATATCGAGCGCGGCAAGTCCATCCCCTCCACAGAAATGGTCATGCGCCTGGCCATCGCCCTGGACACCACGCCGGATGAGTTCCTGGTGGGCACCGTCCGGCGGGGCGGAGAGGACCGCTGGAAGGGCGTGGCCGAACTGCTGCGCGGCATGGACGAAAAGCGCCTGGCCCTGGCGGAGAGCTTCCTCACCTGGCTCCGGGAGCAGGAGCTGTAAATAGACCGGGCGGCCGAAAGGCCGCCCTTCCGCTCTTCGGGGCGCGCCCAGAGAGGACATAAAAAACAGGGACTGCCCGTTCAGGCAGTCCCTGTCAGCGTGCCGGAAAAGTCCTTTGACTTTTTCGGCACGCTGTCTGACATTTTGACTTGGACTTGCGTCAAAGTGGGGGGCCGCCGGGCCGGAGGGAGAGATCTCGCCGCGGGGCGGCCCGGACCATTTGACAGGACGGCTGGCAGCCGTTAAAATGGTATCTGTTGGAACAGCCCGGACCCTTGCACTCAAGCAGAGCCAACGGGGCCTGACGCCTTGGCGCTCAGGCCGTTCGGCTTTGTCCCGTACGCATCGACGCAGGAGAGGAAAAAGGGGGAGAGCAGCATGGTGGAAAAGATCGCGAGAGACCGCAGGCTCCGGCGGCGGGCCCTGCCGATCCTGGGGGCTCTGGCCCTGCTGGTCTGTGCCTTCGCCGTCTGGCGGGAGAGCGGCCGGACCCGCACGGCGGCCATGTCCCAGCAGGAGGCCGGTACATACGGCGTCTATCTGGTCACGCCTCCCGCGGATGTCCTGCCGGAGGACCGCGATCCCCGGAGCCTGACGGCGGAGGAGCTGCTGCCCTACTGTGCCCTGGAGAGCACCGGGACCACCGGCAACGGCGGCGCACCGCTGGAGACCGCCTCCTATTCCTCTCAGGTACTGCCGGGCTGGCTGCCGGACTGTCGGGCGCTGCGGGAGATCTCCCGCCTGGGCGAGCTCCTGTATATCGTCTACGACACAGAGGGCGGGCGGCAGGTGTGGCTCACCTATGGGGCGGCGGGCCTCATGGAGCAGCTGGTCTACGAGCCGGACACAGATACCCTCTACCAGCCGGTGACGGGAGAAAAGACCTTCCACTTCCGGCACGGCACTTCGTGAAAATGATCCAGATGACAGCCGGGGCGGTCCAAAAGGCCGCCCCGGCTTTTTGCGTGCCGCAGGAAAAGACCGGGCGGGCGGGATCTTATCCGCCCGCCCGGTCTTTTGGGCGTTCTTACTTCTTCAGGCCGGGGTTCTTCTCCAGCTCCCGGAGGGCGTCCTTGTAGGACAGGTTCACGCGGCCCTTCTCGTCGATCTCGATGACCTTGACCCAGATCATGTCGCCGATGTTCACCACGTCCTCGCACTTCTCCACCCGGTGGTTGGCCAGCTTGGAGATGTGGACCATGCCGTCCTTGCCGGGGGCCAGCTCCACGAAGGCGCCGAAGGGCAGGATCCGCACCACCTAGCCGTAGTAGAGCTGCCCCACCTCGGGCACGAAGACGATGGTCTCGATGGTCTTTTTGGCCGCGTCGCAGGAGGCCTTGTCCACCCCCGCGGTATAGATGGTGCCGTCGTCCTCGATGTCGATCTTGGCCCCCGTGTCGGCGCAGATCTTCTGGATGACCTTGCCGCCGGAGCCGATGACCTCCCGGATCTTGTCCGGGTCGATCTTCATCTTCACCATCTTGGGGGCGGTCTCCGCCACGTCGTCCCTGGGCTTGGCGATGCAGGGGAGCATGATCTCGTCCAGGATGGCGATGCGGGCGTCCCGGGTGATGGCCAGGGCCTCCTTCACGATCTCGTGGGAGAGGCCGTCGTTCTTGATGTCCATCTGGATGGCGGTGATGCCCGCCTTGGTGCCGGCCACCTTGAAATCCATCTCGCCGTGGAAGTCCTCCACGCCCTGGATGTCGATGAAGGTGGTGAAGCCGCCGTCATCGTCCTGGATCAGGCCGCAGGAGATGCCGGCCACAGGGGCCTTGATGGGCACGCCGGCATCCATGAGGGCCAGGGTGGAGCCGCAGATGGAGCCCTGAGAGGTGGAGCCGTTGGAGCTGAGCACCTCGGAGACCACCCGGATGGCGTAGGGGAACTCCTCCACGCTGGGGATCACCGGCTCCAGGGCCCGCTCGGCCAGGGCGCCGTGGCCCTTCTCCCGGCGGTTGGTGCTGCGGGCGGCCTTGGCCTCGCCGGTGGAGTAGCCGGGGAAGTTGTAGTGGTGCATATACCGCTTCTCTTCCTCCTCCCAGATGGTGTCCAGCTTCTGGGCGGCGGAGAGGGTGTTGAGGGTACACACGGAGAGGACCTGGGTCTGTCCGCGGGTGAAGAGGCCGGAGCCGTGGACCCGGGGCAGCACGCCCACCTCGGCGGAGAGGGGGCGGATCTCGTTTTTGGCCCGGCCGTCCACACGGTGGCCCTCCAGCAGCCAGGCCTTCACGATCTTCTTCTGGAACTTGTAGGTGATCTCCTCCAGGTACTTGTCCATCTCGGGATAGTCCTCCAGGAAGAGCTCGTGCCAGCGGTCGATCAGCTTGTTCCAGCGCTCCTCGCGGATGTTCTTGTCGTCGGTGTCCATGGCGGCCTTGGCCTCGTCCATGGTGGCGTCCACGATCTTGTTGAAGAGCTCCCAGTCGAAGTCGGCGTGGTCGTAGGTCATCTTCTCCCGGCCGATCTCCGCCACGATGCTGTTGATGAAGGCCACCTGCTTGCGGCACTCCTCGTGGGCCTGGACGATGGCGTCGTACATGATGTCGTCGGGGATCTGGTCGGCCCCGGCCTCGATCATGATGACCTTGCCGTCGGTGGCGGCCACAGTCAGGTCCAGCTTGGAGGCGTGCTTCTGCTCCTGGGTGGGGTTCTTCACGATCTGGCCGTCCACATAGCCCATCTCCATGCAGCCGATGGGGCCCGCCCAGGGGATCTCGGAGTAGGCCAGGCAGGCGGACACGCCGATCATGGCGGTCATCTCGGGAGAGCAGTCCCGGTCCACGCTCATAACGGTGCAGGTGACCACCACGTCGTTGCGGAAGTCATAGGGGAAGAGGGGGCGGATGGAGCGGTCGATGACCCGGGCGGCCAGCACCGCGGGCAGGGAGGGCTGGCCCTCCCGGCGCATGAAGGAGCCGGGGATCCGGCCCACGGCGTAGAGCTTCTCCTCGAAGTCCACGCTCAGGGGGAAGAAGTCCACCCCGTCCCGGGGACGGGGGGCGGCGGTGACGGCCACCAGCACCGTGGTCTCGCCGTAGGAGACCATGGCGGAGGCGGTGGCCAGCTCGGCCACCTTGCCCACGTCGATGGTGAGGGGGCGGCCGCACAGGTCCATGGTGTAGGTCCTGTGGTTGGGGAACTGCTTGTGGGTGATGACGGTTGACATAGTCGTCCTCCTTATGATCGAGATAGGTGTCCCCGTCAGAGCCGCCGGGCCCTTTAGCATTTGAACATGGGTCCGGTCCGATGTGCCCGGGCACAGGTTCAATTGCTAAGGAAGCCGGACGGTCCCGGCAGAGGGTAGAAAGACGGGCGGTGCAGTCGCCTACACCGCCCGTTTTACAAGGCCTTCAGGGGTATTCATATCGGGGCTCTGCGCCTGCTCCGGGCGCGCCGCGCTTCGCATCTGTCACGCTCTGCGCTCTCTGCTGCGGCACACTGCTCATCCCTCCGCGAAAAACTCCTTGCGCCTCCGGCGCAACTGCTTTTTCGTCTGCGGGCCTCGCTGTGCGCCTGCTCCGGGCGCGCCGCGCTTCGCATCTGTCACGCTCTGCGCCCTCCGCTGCGGCACACTGCTCATCCCTCCGCGAAAAACTCCTTGCGCCTCCGGCGCAACTGCTTTTTCGTCTGCGGGCTTCGCTGTGTGCCTGCTCCGGGCGCGCCGCGCTTCTTTTTACTTACGGATGCCCAGCTTGGCGATGATGGCGCGGTAGC
>DWXY01000012.1 GCA_019118935.1 Candidatus Oscillibacter pullicola | reverse complement strand
ATCGAGATGTTCCACAAGCTGCTGGACTACGCTGAGGCCGGCGACAACATCGGCGCCCTGCTGCGTGGCGTGGACCGCAACGGCATCGAGCGCGGCCAGGTTCTGGCGAAGCCCGGTTCCATTCATCCCCACACCAAGTTCAAGGGCCAGGTTTACGTCCTGACCAAGGACGAGGGCGGCCGTCACACCCCCTTCTTCAACAACTATCGTCCTCAGTTCTACTTCCGCACCACCGACGTGACCGGCGTCATCACCCTGCCCGAGGGCACTGAGATGTGCATGCCCGGCGATAACGTCGAGATGAGCGTGGAGCTGATCACCCCCATCGCCATTGAGAAGGGCCTGCGTTTCGCTATCCGTGAGGGTGGCCGTACCGTGGGTTCCGGCGCTGTTACCGAGATCATCGAGGCCTGATTTTTCAGCCAAGAAAAAGAACTGCCGCATTGCGGCAGTTCTTTTTTTGCCCGCAGGCCGTTCCAAACCGGCTCAGTCCTTTTCCGGGTAGACCAGCGTGTCCTGAAACCCGTCCGCCCCGGCGCAGAGGATATCCCCGGCCACCGGCTGCCCCTCGCAGACGTAGAGGTTGGCCTGGACACCCTCCGGCCGTCCGGGATAGTTGGTGACGGTGTAGGTGTACCGGGCCACCTGCTTGCCGCAGCACGCGGAAAGGTCGAAGCCCTGGGAATCCTGCAGCTCGTTGTAGGTGAGGTAGGGCTCCTCCAGCTTCTCCGGCAGCAGGAACTGCAGCGTCTCCACCGGCTCCTCCTCCACCTGCCAGCCCATGGACTCCAGATAGGCGATGCGGTCGGCATTGTCGGTCAGCTGCCACGCTGCCGCGTCCTGACCGGGACCGGAGCGGCCCGCCAGCAGCAGGACGGCGGCCACCAGGATGCCGGCCAGGATCACGGCCACAACGGCCTTTGTCTTCTTGGAAACCCGCGCGGTCCAAATCAGCATATCGATCCCTCCTGCATCTTCCTATTCATTTTTTTCCGGATTTATGATAAGATGAAGCAGAACAAGCCGTCGGAAGACGGCCCGCTGTGTTCCGCCCGGCGGAGGAGAAGCGGCGGAGAGAGGCAAACGTCAGCAAGGAGGAGGGCGGCATGGACAAAGCGCGTCTGGACAAGGTCATCGCCGGGGAGGGGACATACTCCCGGCGGGAAGTGAAGCTGCTGGTCCGCCAGGGCCGGGTGCTGGTGGACGGCGTGCCCGCCCGGTCTCCGGAGGACAAGGTGGACCCGGAGGCGGTGGAGATCACAGTGGACGGGACCGTGCTGCACTGCCGCCGCTACACCTGGATCATGCTTCATAAGCCCGCCGGGGTCCTCTCCGCCACGGAGGACGGCCGGGGGACCACGGTGCTGGATCTGCTGGCGCCGGAGCTCCAGCGGCGGGGGCTGTTTCCGGTGGGGCGGCTGGACAAGGATACGGAGGGATTGCTGCTGCTGACCAACGAAGGGGGACTGGCCCACGACATTCTCTCTCCCCGGCACCATGTGGACAAGGTCTACTACGCCCGCACTGCCGGCTGCCTGACGGAGGAGGACTGCCGGGCGTTTGCGGCAGGCATGACCCTGGGGGACGGCCTGGAATGCCTGCCGGCGGGGCTGGAGATCCTGTCCGCCGGGCCGGAGGGCAGCGAGGCCCTGGTCACCCTGCGGGAGGGGAAGTTCCACCAGGTGAAGCGGATGCTGGCGGCCAGGGGAAAGCCGGTCCTCTATCTGAAGCGGGTCCGCATGGGCAATTTGCCACTAGATCCGGCTCTGGAACCGGGCACATACCGATATTTGACGGAGGATGAGGTGGAGAACCTGCGAAATTTCTGACGGCTACATCAGAAAATTCAAATCTTGCCCAAAAAAGAAGCTGTTTTTTTGTTGAAAAAAGAAAATATATCTTGCATTTTGACAAATTCAACGATATAATGTATCCATTGACAATTTGCACAACGCCCCCACGTGTGATTTTAGAGGAGGAGGACGACCATGTCTGGAAGAATTTTTCAAAATGTGGTGCTGCAGCTGAAGGAAAATACGGACCGGACGGTTGGCGTCATTGACGGTGAGGGCATCGTCATCGCCTGCAGCGAACTGGCGATGATCGGCCAGCGGTGGGCGGAGCATGTGCCGGCCATCAATGCTGCCGGCGGCGCCATCGTCACGTCGGAGGGGAAGACGTTCAAGGCCCTGAACGGCTGGGGGACCCAGTTCGACTACGCGGCCTTCGCCTTCGGCGACAACGAGATCAGCAAGACCGTTTGCGCCATGGCCACGGTGGCGCTGAACGCAGCCAAGTCCTACTACGAGGAGAAGCACGACCGGGGGTCCTTCATCAAGGACATCATCTCCGATAACATCATGCTGGGGGATATCTATGTGCGGGCCAAGGAGCTGCGGGTCACGGCGGACGTGCCCCGGGGCGTGTTCGTGGTCCGCACCCTGAAGAAGGGGGAGTCCGTCCCCACGGATGTGATCCAGTCCCTGTTCCCGGACCGGCAGAACGATTTCGTTCTCAGCATCGGCGAGGGTGACGTGGTCCTCATCCGCCAGATGCCGGAGGGCTCCGGCATCAAAGAGCTGAACAAGATCGCCTCCTCCATTGAGGAGGCCCTCCGCTCCGGCGGGGAGCCCACGGTGGTGGTGGGCATCGGCACCGTGGCCACCCACCTGCGGGACCTGGCCAAGAGCTATAAGGAGGCCCAGATCGCCATTGAGGTGGGCAAGGTCTTCGACACGGAGAAGTACGTCATCAACTATGAGAACCTGGGCATCGGCCGGCTGATCTACCAGCTGCCCACCACCCTGTGCGAGATGTTCCTCCAGGAGGTGTTCAAGAAGAACCCCATCGACGCCCTGGACAAGGAGACCCTCTTCACCATCCACAAGTTCTTTGAGAACAACCTGAACGTGTCCGAGACCGCCCGGAAGCTGTTCGTCCACCGGAACACCCTGGTGTACCGGCTGGAGAAGATCAAGAAGCTGACGGGCCTGGACCTGCGGGAGTTCGACGACGCCATCACCTTCAAGGTGGCCCTGATGGTCAAGAAATACCTGACCTCCCGGGGGATCGACTCCTGAGCCCCGATTGATCAGACAAGCGCCCCGGCCGGAACTCCGGCCGGGGTTTTTCCGCGCCCGGCGGAGACGGGTCGCCGGGGAGGGAAACGGAATCGGAAGATTTGAAAAAGGCGGTTGCATTGCGGCGGAAAACCAGATATAATGAAAAAAGCTCTTACATTATGTCGACTGGCGGGGAACCTTTCGGCCGCGCCCGGCGTGTATAAAATAGGGAACACGAGGTACAGACATGATTCGATTAAAAGACGTGGAGATGGAGTACGACAACGGCACCCGGGCCATCAAGGGCATCACGCTGACCATTGAGGACGGGGAATTCGTGTTTCTGGTGGGCCCCTCCGGGTCCGGCAAGTCCACCATCATCAAGCTGCTGACCGGCGAGGTGGAACCCTGCGCCGGACGCATTATGATCAACGGCTTTTCCGTCAGCAACATCTCGGAAAAGCAGATCCCCCTGATGCGCCGCACTCTGGGGGTGATTTTCCAGGACTTCCGGCTGATCGAGAAGAAGACGGTCTATGACAACCTGGCCTTCGTCATGCGGGCGGTAGGGGCCAGCCCCAAGGAGATCCGCAAGCGCATCCCCTACGTGCTGGAGCTGGTGGGTCTGGGGAAGAAGGCGGACAGCTACCCCACGGAGCTCTCCGGCGGCGAGCAGCAGCGGGTGGCCATCGCCCGGGCCCTGGTGAACAACCCCAACACCATCATCGCCGACGAGCCCACCGGCAACCTGGACCCGGAGCGGTCCCTGGAGCTGATGAGCCTGCTGGTGAAGATCAACGAGCTGGGCACCACCGTGGTGGTGGTGACCCACGAGAAGGACCTGGTGGACCGCTTCGGCAAGCGGGTGGTCACCATCGACTCCGGCCACGTCATCAACGACAGCGTGGGCGGCTATGTGGGGGGGCATATCCATGGCTAAGCGTCACGATTTCAGCTATTTTTTCCACGAGGGACTCAGCAATATGTTTAGCCACGGCTTCATGTCCTTCGCCGCCATCGGCATCACGGTGGCCTGCCTGCTGATTATGGGCACCTTCACTCTGGTGGCGGTGAACGCCAATGAGCTGCTGACCACCCTGGAGCAGGAAAACGAGATCCTGGCCTATGTGGACGACAGCTACACCGATGCCCAGGCCCGGGCCCTCCAGTCCAGGCTGGAGGCCATACCCAATGTGGCCTCTGTCACCTTCATCTCAAAAGAAGAGGCCATGGAGGACTTCAAGGCCCAGTATCCGGACGAGGAGCTGTTTCAGGACCTGGACCCGGAGATCCTGGAGGACCGGTACGCCATCAAGCTGGTGGATCTGGAGGAGCAGAGCGAGACCGTGGAGGCAGTGCAGGCCCTCACCGGGATCTCCGACGTCAGCCACTATGAGGAGATCGCCGGGGGCTTCGTCACCGTGCGGAACGTGGCCACGGTGGTGTGCGTGGCGCTGATCGCCATTTTGTTCGTGGTTTCGGTGTTCATCATCTCCAACACCATCAAGCTCACCACCTTTGACCGGCGGGAGGAGATTGCCATCATGCGGATGGTGGGCGCCACCAACGGCTTCATCCGCTGGCCCTTTGTGTACGAGGGGTTCATGCTGGGCCTGCTGGGCGCGGTGATCGCGTTCTTCCTCCAGTGGGCGCTGTACGCGGCAGTGGCCCGGGGCGTGGACAGCAATGACACGCTGCAGCTGATCCGGGTGCTTCCCTTCTCGGAGCTGTGGGCGCCGGTGGCGGCGGTGTTCGCCCTGGCAGGCATCATCATCGGCGTGGGAGGCAGCCTCTCCGCCATCCGGAGATTTTTGCAGGTGTGAGGTGACGGGTATGAGGAAAACTGGAAGGCGATTTCACCGCCTTTTCCGCGCCGTGTTCGCGGCGGCGCTGGTTCTGGCCATCACCGGCGCCAACCTGGCCCCGGCGGCGGCCGTCACCTGGGCGGATGTAAACGAACTGAAGGACGAGGCCAGCAGCCTGGACGCGGAGAAAAAAGAGCTCCAGGCCAAGCTAGACGCCCTGGCGGACGACAAGAGCCAGGCCGTGGCCCGGAAGGAGCTGCTGGACCAGCAGATCGCCAACACCGAGGCGCAGATCGCCAATACGCAGGCCCAGATCGACCAGTATGCCGCCCTCATCACCCAGACGGAGGCGGAGCTGGCGGAGGCCGAGGAAAAAGAGGCGGCCCAGTACGAGCTGTTCTGCAGCCGGGTCCGGGAGATGGAGAAACAGGATGAGGTCAGCTACTGGGCAGTGCTGTTCCGGGCCAGCAGCTTTACCGACCTGCTGGGCCGGCTGGACGCCATCAACGAGATCATGAAGTACGACCAGGGCGTCATCGACGACCTGAAAGCCCTTCAGGCGGAGATCGAAGAAAAGAAGACCACTCTGGAGAGCAGCAAGGCTGAGACCGAGGCCGCCAAGGCGGAGCTGGTCAGCAAGGAGAACGAGCTGAACACCCAGCGCAGCCAGGCCAACGCCGTCATCCAGCAGCTGGCTGCCAACGAGAGCGAGACCGAATCCGCTCTGGCGGAGCTGGAGGCGGAGCAGGACGCCCTGTGGGCGGAGGCCCAGCGCCTCAGCGACCAGCTGGTGGCCCAGCAGGCCGCCAACGGCCAGTCTACGGAGTCCAATCCAGGCGGCTACATCTGGCCGGTGAACAGCCGGTACATCACATCCACCATGGGCGGACGGAACTCTCCCGGCGGTATCGGCTCCACCAACCACAAGGGCACGGACATCGGCCGGGTGGGTTACACCAGCTCCATCTACGCCGCCAAGTCCGGCACCGTCATCGTGTCCCAGTACAGCAGCTCCTACGGCAACTATGTGGTCATCTCCCACGGCAGCGGCAATACCACGCTGTATGCCCACATGTCCAGCCGGAAGGTGGAGGTGGGCCAGTATGTGAACCAGGGGGATGTGATCGGCATCACCGGCTCCACCGGCAACTCCACCGGGCCGCACCTGCACTTTGAGGTGACGGAGAACGGCGTCCGGGTAAATCCCCTGAGCCACGGCGCGGAGCCGCGGATGGGCTATCTCAGCGGCTATACCCTCTCAGGAAGTGCATAAACCACGCTCCCGCCCCGTAGGATGGGGCGGGAGTGATTTTATGATCGGTATGATGAATTGGACGCCCCCTGCGGGCGGCGTCCGACAAAAGAGCGTGGTTCTGGAGACACGGGCCCTGCTCCACCTGCGGGTGGCCTGGGCGTCGGTGGCCAGGGGCCCCCGGACACCGGAAACCCTGGTGCGGCGGCGGGTGCTGACGGCGGCCAAGCGGCTGCGGAAGGCCGGCGTCACCCGGCTGGTGGTGCCGGAGGCGTTTGCCTATGGGGAACAACTGGAGAAGGCCGGCGTGGCGCCGGTGTCCACGCTGCCCCTGCGGCGGGCGCTGGCGGCGGATCTGGCCCGGGCGGTCATGGCGGGGCGGAACCTCTCCGGCGGCAGCGCACGGCTGGCGGTGGCGGGAGACCAGCTCTCCGGCGAGCTGGTGCGGACCGTGACGGAGCTGGCGCTGGGAAACCGCTACGTGCTGCTGGATGTGCCCTACGGCGGCGACACCCTGGCCAATCAGCTGCGGCGGGAGTACGGCGTCTCCCTGCTGCTGTCCCCCACCCGGCAGCAGCTGGAAGAGGCGGATGTGCTGGTGCTGTTCGCGGCCCGGACGGACCTGCGGCGGCGAGACCCGGCAGTGCTGCGGCTGTACGATGAGGCGGCGCCTCTGCCGCCGCTGCTGCTGCCGCCGGTGCTGGAGGACCAGATGCCCCCGGGCCTCTGCCGCCCCCAGCTGCTGACGGTGCTGGTGGAGAGCGGTGTCCTGCGGCCGGGGCAGATCACCGTGGGCACGGCGGAGAGCTGACACCGCAGGGAATTTTTGCGAAACCGCAGGCGGCAGCGCTTGACATTCTGAAATCCACACACTATAATACTACTCTATGATAATATAGCATCATTATGTGCAGGGGCGGCCGCATCGGCCGCCCTGCCAAAGGATAGGAGAGATACGGTCCACATGGAAAGAGAGTACAAAATGAGCGCGGCCCGCGCCCAGGAACTGCAGGAAGAGCTGAACTATCTGAAGACCACCCGGTCCGACGAGGTGGCAGAGCAGATCAAGGTGGCCCGGGGCTTCGGCGACCTGAGCGAGAACAGTGAGTACGACGAGGCCAAGAACGAGCAGGGCAAGCTGTATTCCCGCATCGCGGAGCTGGAGGAGATTCTGCAGCACGTGGTGATCGTGGACGAGAGCAACGCCCCCACCAACGTAGTGACCATCGGCTGCAAGGTGACGGTGGCGGACAAGAACGGCAACACCATGCCTGCCTACCGGATTGTGGGCTCCCAGGAGTCCGACCCCATGAACGGCATCATTTCCGAGGAGTCTCCCTTCGGCAGGGCCCTGATCGGAGCCAAGGAGGGGGACACCGTCACGGTGGAGGCCCCCAGCGGCGCCATCGTCTACACGGTGCAGAAGATCGAGCGGTAAAGGAGAGCGGACATGTCTGAACAGAAGACACCCCAGCAGCCGGAGCAGGAGCTGAGCGAGCAGCGCCGCGTCCGGCGGGAGAAGCTGGCGGCCCTTCAGGCCGCCGGGGAGGACCCCTTCCAGCAGACCCGGTTCGACTGGGACGCCACCTCCGCCCAGATCAAGGATCACTTTGACGAGATGGAGGGCAAGGCCGTGAAGGTGGCCGGCCGCCTGATGAGCAAGCGGGGCATGGGCAAGGTCAGCTTCTGCGACCTGCAGGACCGGGACGGCCGGATCCAGCTGTACGCCCGCCAGGACGAGATGGACGAGGCGGTCTACAAGAAGTTCAAGAAATTCGACATCGGCGACATCGTGGGCGTCGAGGGCGAGGTGTTCCGCACCCAGCGGGGCGAGATGAGCGTCCGGGCCAAGAACATCACCCTGCTGAGCAAGGCGCTTCTGCCCCTGCCGGAGAAGTTCCACGGCCTTCAGGACCGGGAGCTCCGGTACCGCCAGCGGTATGTGGACCTGATCGTGAACCCGGAGGTGAAGCGCAACTTCGTCATCCGGTCCAAGTTCATCAAGCACGTCCGGGACTTCCTGGACGCCCGGGGCTATATGGAGGTGGAGACGCCGGTGCTGAACACCATCTCCGGCGGCGCCACCGCCCGGCCCTTCATCACCCATCACAACACCCTGGACATCGACATGTATATGCGCATCGCCACGGAGCTGCCCCTGAAGCGGCTGATCGTGGGCGGGCTGGACCGGGTGTATGAGATCGGCCGGATCTTCCGCAACGAGGGCATGGATCCCAAGCACAACCCGGAGTTCACCTCCGTGGAGCTGTATCAGGCCTACACGGACTTCAACGGCATGATGGACCTGTTCGAGGACCTGCTGTCCTCCGCCGCGGAGAAGATCCTGGGCACCTATCAGCTGGAGTGGCAGGGGGAGCAGATCGATCTGACCCCCGGCTGGCCCCGCCTGACCATGCACGAGGCCGTGAAGCAGTACACCGGCATCGACTTCATGGCCATCGACGGAGACGAGGCCGCCTGGGCGGCGGCTAAGTCCATCGGCGTCACTCTGCCGGAGGGGAAGGATCCCACCTGGGGCAATGCCCTGTATGAGACCTTTGACCAGAAGGTGGAGGAGAAGCTGATCCAGCCCACCTTCATCACCATGCACCCGGTGGACGTGAGCCCCCTGGCCAAGCGGTCCCCCAAGGACCCCCGTCTGACGGAGCGGTTTGAGCTCTTTATCTGCCGCAGCGAGATGGGCAACGCCTTCTCCGAGTTGAACGACCCCATCGACCAGAAGCAGCGCTTCCAGAAGGAAGTGGAGGCCCGGGCCAAGGGCGACAGCGAGGCCGGCATGATGGACGAGGACTATATCAACGCCCTGGAGTACGGCCTGCCCCCCACCGGGGGCCTGGGCATCGGCATCGACCGCTGCGTCATGCTGCTGACCAACTCCGACACCATTCGGGAAGTCATTCTCTTCCCCACGATGAAGCATTTGGACTAAAATTCCACAATATATAGCGTCTGACGAAACGGGACGGCACAAGATGTAGTAAAAAGGGCTTACAACTACAACTTTTCTACAACTTTTGCTTGAAATCAGACGGCATCAGACGGGCCAAAAT
>DWXY01000094.1 GCA_019118935.1 Candidatus Oscillibacter pullicola | reverse complement strand
AGGCACCCCAGAATCCTGCCTCATCGTCGTTGTCTCGGCGGAGTACCCGCAGATTTTTGAGATTTCATACAACGATTTGACGGAGGATGTCCCGCTGGAACATTATCAAGTCTTGACGGAAACAACGACCTGCGGCCCTGAATGGGGAAAGGCATAAAACGAGCTTCCCAAAACGCACACAAGATAAGGACTGATTACACTTGCCCAAAAAGAAAAAAACCGACGACAACAAGCATAAGGTAGACGCGTCCAACGTCATCGGCCTCCACGCGGCGGTGGTGGAACAGCCCATCACCGACACGCTGGAGACCAACTACATGCCCTACGCCATGAGCGTCATCGTCTCCCGGGCCATCCCGGAGATCGACGGGTTCAAGCCCTCCCACCGCAAGCTGCTGTACACCATGTACAAGATGGGCCTGCTGACGGGAGCGCGGACGAAGTCCGCCAACATCGTGGGCCAGACCATGCGCCTGAATCCCCACGGCGACGCCGCCATCTACGACACCATGGTGCGCCTCTCCCGGGGCTACGGCGCCCTGCTGACGCCCTTTGTGGACTCCAAGGGCAACTTCGGCAAGGTCTACTCCCGGGACATGGCCTGGGCTGCCCCCCGGTACACGGAGGCCAAGCTGACCCCGATCTGCAATGAGCTGTTCCGGGACATCGACAGCGACACCGTGGACTTCGTGGACAACTACGACAACACCATGAAGGAGCCGGCCCTGCTGCCCACCACCTTCCCCAACATCCTGGTGTCCGCCAACAGCGGCATCGCCGTGGGCATGGCCTCCCAGTTCTGCGGGTTCAACCTGAAGGAGGTCTGCGACACCACCATCGCCTATCTGAAGAACCCGGACTGCGACCTGATGGCCACCCTGCTGGCACCGGACTTCCCCACCGGCGGCGAGCTGATCTACGACGCGAACACCATCCGGGAGATCTACGAGACCGGCCGGGGCAGCGTCCGGGTCCGGGCCAAGTACCGCTATCTCAAAGAGGAAAACCTCATCGAGATCTACGAGATCCCCTACTCCACCACCGTGGAGGCCATTCTGGACAAGGTGGCGGAGCTCATCAAGGCGGGCCGGGCGAAAGAGATCGCCGACATGCGGGACGAGACGGACCTGTCGGGCCTGAAACTGGCCATCGACCTGAAGCGGGGCGTGGACCCGGACAAGCTGATGACCAAGCTCTACAAGCTGACGCCCCTGGAGGTTGCCTTTGCCTGCAACTTCAACGTGCTGATCGCCGGCACCCCCAAGGTGCTGGGGGTGCGGCAGATCCTGGAGGAGTGGACCGCCTGGCGGACCGAGTCCGTCCGGCGGCGGGTTTACTTCGTCATGAAGAAGAAGCAGGACAAGCTGCACCTCTTAAAGGGCCTGAAGCGCATCCTGCTGGACATCGACAAGGCTATCCAGATCATCCGGGAGACGGAGGAGGAGGCCGAGGTCATCCCCAACCTGATGATCGGCTTCGGCATCGACCAGATCCAGGCGGAGTACGTGGCGGAGATCAAGCTCCGCAACATCAACAAGGAGTATATCCTCAAGCGGGTCAACGAGACCGCCGCCCTTCAGGACGAGATCGCCGACCTGGAGGACACCCTGAACTCCCCCCGGCGGCTGAAGCAGATCCTGGTGGACGAGCTGACGGAGGCGGCCAGGAAATACGGTGAGCCCCGCCGGACCTCCATCGTGTACAGCCACGAGATCGAGACCTATGTGGAGGAGGCCCAGGTGGAGGACTATCCCGTCCACGTGTTCCTTTCCAAGGAGGGGTACTTCAAGAAGATCACCCCCGCCTCTTTGCGGATGGCGGCGGACCAGAAGTACAAGGACGGGGACGGACTGTCCCAGACCTTTGAGACCACCAACGGCGCGGAGATCATGTTCTTCACGGACCGGTGCCAGGTGTACAAGACCCGCCTCAGCGAGTTTGAGGACACCAAGGCCAGCGCCCTGGGGGACTATCTGCCCGCAAAACTCTCCATGGACAGCGGCGAGAATGTGATCTACGCCGTCCTGCCGGGGCCGGACTACGCCGGAGCCCTGCTGTTCTTCTTTGCAAACGGCAAGGCGGCCCGGGTGGACCTGACCGCCTACAAGACCACCTCCAACCGCCGCAAGCTGACGGGAGCCTATTCCGACAAGGCACCCCTGGCCTGTATCCGCAGGCTGGACGCGGACTGCGAGCTGGCGGTGTACTCCACGGAGCCCCGGGCGCTGATCTTCCACACCGCCCTGCTGGCTCCCAAGACCACCCGCACCACCCAGGGGGTGGCGGTGATGACCCTGAAGCCAAAGTACCAGCTGGAGACGGTGAAGGCGCTGGAGGAGACGTCCATCACCAACCAGAGCCGCTACCGGGTGCGCAGTCTCCCGGCGGCGGGTGCTCTGCTGCGGGAGGAGGACTCCGAGGAGCGGCAGATGGATCTGCTGGACTGAATCAGATAGAAAAGGAGTAGATCTATGGCGCAGAAGGTGAGGAGCTGCGGCATCATCGCCCTGGGGGCGGTGATCTACGCCCTGGCCTTTGACTGGTTCGTGGCCCCCAACCAGATCGCCATGGGCGGCGTGACGGGCCTGGCCCAGATCGTGAACGCCCTGGTACCGGTCCTGCCGGTGGGGGTGCTGTCCATCCTCGTCAATGTGCCGCTGTTCCTGGCGGGCTGGCGGCTGCTGGGAGGCCGCTTGCTGGTGAGCAGCCTGTACGCCATGGCAGTCAGCTCCCTGGCCATTGACGTGATTGCATGGATTCACACCTTCCCCCCGATGGATCCGATCCTGGCGACCCTGTACGGCGGCGCCGGGATGGGGGTGGGGCTGGGACTGGTATTCTCCCAGGGGGCCACAACGGGCGGCACGGATATCATCGGCAAGCTGCTGAAACTGAAATTCCCCTGGCTGCCCATCGGCAAGCTGGTGATGATCCCGGACATGGTGGTGGTGATCCTGGCTGCAGTGGTGTTCGGCACCGTCAACGCGGCCCTTTACGGCTTGATCCAGATGTATCTGCTGTCCAAGGTCATGGACATGATCCTGTACGGGTGGGATACCTCTCGTGTGGCCTACATCATCACCGACCGGTGGGAGGAGACGGTCCAGGGCCTGCTGGACATGGAGCGGGGCGTGACGCTGCTCCAGGGAAAGGGCGCCTACACCGGCGCGGAGAAGCAGGTGCTGCTGGTGGCCTTCAGGCAGCGGGAGATCGTGCCCATCAAGCGGATGCTGCGGGAGATCGACCCGAAGGCCTTTTTCATCGTGTGCGACGCCCATGAGATCCTGGGCGAGGGATTTGGGGATTATCAGAAGGAGGAAATTTGACATGGCAGATTTCACGAAGGTTCAGCAGGCCCTGGAGCGCCGGGGCTACACCGTGCGCACCTTTGCCACGGCGGCGGAGACCGCAGCCTACCTGGACGGCGCCATCGACGGCAAGACCGTGGGCTTCGGCGGCTCCGCCACCCTGGACGCCCTGGGGGTGTACGACAAGCTGGCGGTCCACAACACAGTCATCTGGCACTGGAAGCAGGAGGCGGACGCCGCCCGGAAGGCGGCCATGCAGACCCAGGTGTACCTGACCTCCGCCAACGGCCTGGCGGAGTCGGGGGAGATCGTCAACATCGACGGCACCGGCAACCGGGTGTCCGCCACGCTGTTCGGCCATGAGAAGGTGTACTTTGTCATCGGCCGGAACAAGCTGGCGCCCACCTATGAGGCGGCGGTGTACCGGGCCCGGAACGTGGCAGCGCCCCAGCGCGCCCGGCAGCTGGGGAAGAAGACGCCCTGCGCTGTGAAGGCGGACCGCTGCTATGACTGCCAGAGCCCTGAGCGGGTCTGCCGCGGCCTGGTGACCCTCTGGGGGCCCATGCTGGGCATGGAGACGGAGATCCTGCTGGTGGACGAGGACTTGGGGCTGTAATCGCGCCCCGCCCGTCCCCGGGCCATTCTGACCGGAAAGGAGGCGCCGAGCCGTGAAGCTGCGCCATCTCGCCCTGCTCCTGTGCGTCAGCCTGTCCCTGACGGGGTGCAGCGCCCTGCTGGAGCGGGACTATGCCACCGTGGAGCCCCACAGCAGCAAATTCTGGGAGAGTGAGGCCGCCGGGACCCTCCGGGCGGAGAACTACCAGGACATCGTGAACGACCTGCTGATCCTCATCGGCCAGCACACGGAGAGCGCCACGGTCCGCCTCTACAACTACGAGGATGATCTGACGGTGGCGGACACTCTGGAGCAGGCCACCACAGAGGTCCAGCAGGAGACGCCTATGGGCGCCTATGCCGTGGAGTATATCACCGCCTCCAGCCGGTCCCAGCGGGGGTACTATGAGATCAGCATCCAGATCAGCTACCGCCGGACGGCGGAGCAGATCCAGGCGGTGGTGAACGCCACCAGCACGGAGGCGCTGTCCGCCCTGCTGGAGGCGGCGCTGGACGAGGGACGCACGGAGCTGGCGGTGCGGGTCGGCTATTGGGGAGAGGACGGCCAGGCCCGGGTGGAGGAGACGGTGGCGCAGCTCCGGGAGGCGCGGGGGCTGGCGGAGACGCCGCCCTGGACGATCTCCTATTATCCGGCACAGGGGCCGGTGGGGCTGATCGAATTTGTGATGGGCGGCGATGCTGGGGACTCTGCGGAAGAAAAAACGGAAAATCTTACGGAAGAGTCTTGACAAGCGGGTGTTTCTCTGGTAAAATACCCCTTGTTCCGCGGGCATAGCTCATCTGGTAGAGCGCCACCTTGCCAAGGTGGAGGTAGCGAGTTCGAGCCTCGTTGCCCGCTCCAGAGTGAAACAGGACATCCAATTTCGGATGTCCTGTTTTTTGCATAGGAGGCGAACTCGCTGCCTCCACCCCGCGCCGAAGGCGCGATCGGATCGGAGGCGAGGCAGGGGTCCTGCGAATGGCGGTCAGCCATTCGCGGGATGCCGGGAAGCGAGTTCGAGCCTCGTTGCCCGCTCCAAAAAAGAAGGACATGACAGCCGTCGTGTCCTTCTTTTTTGGATTCCGTGAGAAATTAAAATGCTCGGCGGAAGTAAATTCCGCCTCCGCCAAGATTTTTGCCCATGGCAAAAATGCTTGCACGGCGCAGGAGCGCCGCCGGCCCTTTGGGCCGGAAATAATGGGGGCGAACTCGCTGCCTCCACCCCGCGCCGAAGGCGCGATCGGATCAGAGGTGAGGCAGGGGTCCTGCGAATGGCGGCCAGCCATTCGCGGGATGCCGGGAAGCGAGTTCGAGCCTCGTTGCCCGCTCCCAAAAAGAAGGACACGACAGCCGTCGTGTCCTTCTTTTTGGGATTCCGTGGGAAATTAAAATGCTCGGGTGAAGTGAATTCACCCTCCGCCAAGGTTTTGCCTCCGGCAAAACGCTTGTACGGCGCAGGGGCGCCGCCGGCCCTTTGGGCCGGAAAGGTAGACGGCAAACGCGCTGCCGCGCCGAAGGCGTGCCGTTGACTTCCCGCTCCGGAGAGGATATCATAACCGATGAGGGGGGAGGCCGCATGCTGAAACTGTTTCTGGTGATGGCCCTGATGTTTCTGCCGCTGTCTGTACCCTGCGGCATCCTCTGCTTTGCCGCAGCCCGCTGGGGCCTGCAGCGGAAGAGTCCGCGTCTCCGGCGGGTTGTCAGAGTATGCCTTCTGATCGGGCTGGCCCTTCTGGCCGCAGGAATGATCTATGGACTGCTGCGGTACTGCGGTGTTCTGGTGTTTCCGGATGACGATTTTTCCTCTGTCCACTTTTTTGACTCCAGCGGCGGCGACGAGGGATTTCAGTACCTCTATATGTGCGGGACGGTGTTCCTGGGCATTCTGGCGGCCCTGCGACAGGAGAGGGCGGCGCACCCCCGCAGAACCGCAGAAGGCCGCAGATCAACACGCGTCCGACTGCTGAGCAAGTGACGAATGAAGCCACCCGCTGCCTTTGCAGCGGGTGGCCTGCGTTTTTCTGTTTACTTCTCCATCCCGCAGGGCCAGGCCTCCTGTGCGGCGGTCCGGTCCCGCACCACCGTCTCATACAGCCGCCAGCCGCCGGAGAGGTTATAGCATTTGAACCCCTGCTGGGCCAGAATGCGGCAGGCGATGTAGCTCCGCAGGGCGCTCTGGCAGATGACATACACCGGCTTGTCGGCGGGGAGCTCCGCCAGATGCTCCCGCAGGTCGTCCACCGGGAGGTTGACAAAGCCCTCCGCGTGGCCGGCGGCGTACTCGCCGGGGGTCCGGACGTCCAGCAGCGTGGCGCTGCCGTCCCGGGGCAGGGCGTCCACATCCTCCGGGAAGAACTGCTCCACCAGCCCCCGGGACAGGTTCTCGATCATAAAGCCCGCCATGTTCACCGGATCCTTGGCGGAGGAGTAGGGCGGCGCGTAGGCCAGATCCAGATCCTTCAGCTGGAGGGCGGAGAGTCCCGTGTGGATGGCCGTGGCCAGCACGTCGATCCGCTTGTCCACACCCTCATAGCCCACGATCTGCGCGCCCAGCAGGCGATATGTGCCCTTCTCGAACACCACCTTCAAAGTCATGACCTTGCCGCCGGGATAGTATCCCGCGTGGCTCATGGGGGAGAGGTACACCTTGTCGCAGTCGATGCCCGCCTGTTTTGCCGTCTTCTCGTTGACGCCGGTGGTGGCGATGGTCATATCGAACACCTTGATGACGGAGCTGCCCTGGGAGCCGAGATACCGGCTGTCCCCGCCGCAGATGTTGTCCGCCGCGATGCGGCCCTGCTTGTTGGCGGGGCCCGCCAGGGACAGGAGGGTGTCCTGCCCGGTGACGAAGTGCTTCACCTGCACCGCGTCCCCCACGGCGTAGATGTCCGGCGCGGAGGTCTCCATCCGGTCATTCACCAGGATGCTGCCTTTGAGCCCCAGCTCCAGCCCGGCCGCCTTGGCGAGGCCGGTGTCCGGCGTGACGCCGATAGCTAGCACCACCATGTCGGCGGTGAGGGGCGCCTCGTCCTTCAGCAGCACGTTGACCCGGTCGCCGTCGGCGGCGAAGCCCTCCACGGTGCGGCCCAGATGCAGCCGCACCCCCTTTTGGCGCAGCTTGGCGTGAAGGAAGGCGGCCATGTCCGCATCCAGGGGATTCAGCAGCTGGCGGGGCCGCTGGACCACGGTGACGTCGATGCCCAGCTCCCGCAGGTTCTCCATCAGCTCCACGCCGATGAAGCCGCCGCCGGCCAGCACCGCAGACCGGGGATGGTGCTGTTCGATGAATTCCCGGATCTTCAGGGTGTCCTCCACCGTGCGGAGGGTGAACAGGCGGTCGATCCCCACGCCGGGCAGCGCCGGCTGGGTGGGCCGGGCGCCGGGGGAGAGGATCAGCTTGTCGTAGGATTCGGTAAAGGTCTCGCCGGTGGCGAGATTCCGCACGTCCACCGTCTTCTCCGCCGGGTGGATGGCCGTCACCTCGTGGCGCACCCGCATGTCCACCCGGAAGCGCTGCCAGAAGCTCTCCGGCGTCTGGAGCGTCAGCTCCTCTTTGTCGGTGATGACGCCGCCGATGTAATAGGGCAGGCCGCAGTTGGCGTAGGATACATATCCGGACCGCTCAAATACCACGATTTCCGCGGTCTCGTCCAGCCGGCGGAGCCGGGCTGCGGCGGTGGCGCCTCCGGCCACGCCGCCTACAATGATGACTTTCATCTCACTTGACCACCTTTCCATGATAGTTGCAGATGCCGCCCAGATCCGTCACGTCGGTGTACCCCATGCGCCGCAGCAGGCCGGCCGCCTGACGGCTCCTGACGCCGCTGAGACAGTAGACGAAGAGGGGCGTCTCCCGGGCGGGGGGCAGAAGCTCTGTCCGCCCCAGCGTCTGCAGCGGCATATTCCGGCTCTCCGGAATATGGCCGTCCGCATATTCCTCCTGTGTGCGCACGTCCAGCAGCAGGGCGTCCGGCGTGGCGGCAAACCGCTCCAGCCCCTGCCCCAGGTCCGGCCGCTGCAAAAATCCAAAGAATCCCATCATACGCATCCTTTCTGTCCGCGCCGCTGCTGCGGCGGGGCTCCCGGCACCGGGAGCCGGGCCGTCCGGCGGCTCTTTTGAAAAGAGTATACCACACGCCGCACGGGATTTCTGTGACAAAAGCACAGAAGCGGCGGGCGCTTGCAATCCTGCCCGGGCGGTATATAATGGATAGCAATACGGACCGGGTCCTGAGGGGGACCGGACAGGAGGCGTGCGGATGGAGTTTTTCTGGGAGATGCTGTCCCTGCAGGAGACGATGTTCCTTCTGATCCTGACGGGCGTACTCATCAAGAAGCTGAAGATCATCGACGCGGCGGGGCGGAAGATGCTCTCCGATCTGCTGATCGATGTGATCCTGCCCTGCAATATCGTTGAGTCCTTTTCGGGCGGGATGGCGTTCCCGGACGGCTTCGCCCGGAACTGCCTGCTGGCGGTTGGCCTTTCCGCAGTCATCCAGCTGATGTCCACATACGGCAGCAAGCTGCTCTTCCGAAAGTACCCCCGGGAGCAGAGAAGCGTCCTCTCCTACGGCATCATCTGCTCCAACTCCAGCTTTGTGGGGTTGCCGATGGCCCGCCTGCTGTTCGGGGACTTGGGCGTGATCTACACGTCCATGTTCCAGATCCCGCTCCGCTTCACCATGTGGACGGCGGGGCTGTCCCTCTTCACCAGCGTCAGCAGGAAGGACGCCTTCCGCAAGCTAGTCCGCCATCCCTGCATCATAGCCGTTTTCGCGGGGCTGCTCCTGATGGCCGCGCCGGTGTCCCTGCCGGGCTTCCTGGACAGCGCCGTCGCCTCGGTCAGCAGCTGCACCGTCCCGATCTCCATGTTCGTCATCGGGACGATCCTGGCGGACGCCCCCATCCGCTCCATGTTCTCAAAGCCCGTCCTGTGATACACCTGCCTGCGGCTGGTCCTGTACCCGCTTCTGCTGTGTGTGCTGCTCAAACCGCTCCGCCTGGACGCGACGCTGACCAATGTCTGCATCCTGATGACGGGGATGCCCGCCGGCAGCACGGGCTCTATTCTGGCGGACAAGTACGACTGCGACGCCGTCTTCGCCTCGCAGATCGCGTTTGCCTCCACCCTGTGTTCGATCCTGACGATCCCGCTCCTGACCCTGGTGATGGAGTTGTTTCCCCTTTGAGGGGACCTGCACCTTTGCGGGCCCTGCCGCCGCGGGGCGGCGGAACCCAAAAACAGACTGCGTGAGCAGTCTGTTTTTTGCTGGGCCGGGACTCTCTTGGGCCGCCCCGCAGAGCCGGAGGGCGGGCCGTCAAAGCAGGCGGCCTGACGCTGAGGGAGGGTCATCCCTGTTTTTGGGCCTTATACGCCTCGCCCCAGTTCCACATGGCGTCCAGAATGGGTTTCAGGCTGTACCCCAGGTCGGTCAGCGTGTACTCCACGCGGGGCGGGACCTCCGGATAGACCGTGCGGGTCAGCAGGCCGCTCTGCTCCATCTCCCGGAGCTGGGCCGTCAGCACTTTCTGGCTGACCGATCCAATGGACTTCTTCAATTCTCCAAAACGCTTTGTCCCCGGCATCAGATCCCGGAGAATCAGCACCTTCCACTTGTCGCTGATCAGCGTCAGCGTGGTTTCCACCGGACAGGCCGGAAGTTCTTTTGCAGCGGCTGCCATCTGCAGGTCCCTCCTGTATACCGATCGCTTCAAATCCTCTGATATCATCCATATTTTATGGTACCTGCAGAGCGCTTGTCAAGGGCCCATGGGACGGCGATGAAAAAATTCGCCCCGTGGAGAGCTCCGCGGCCCATTGGTTACCTCCCGGTGCCTATGCCACAACATTGTGCGTACTTTACGAACGGTGCGTCCCGCCGTACAATAGGGAGCAAGAGGTAAAGCAGCCTGTGTTTTGCCGCAGAAGGGGAGCGCCCTCTGCAAGCGCCTGGGAGAGCGCTCTGCGCAGGCTTCCGCTCTTCCGGCCCCGGCATTTCCGGTGACGGATTGTCAGACCGTACAATTTGAATCTTTCCTTTGGAGGAGACCCATGGATCGCAGGGAACAGGTACAATATTTGAATCAAGCCCTCCTGGCGGAAATGCCTCAGTACCGGGAGCAGGCGGAATCACTTCCGGCGGATGAGATCTCGCAGCGGCGGCTGCTCCGCTCCCTGATGAATGTTCGGCCGCCCATGCCCCTGGCCCCTGAATTTCTGGAAGTCCAGGATGCCCTCCTGTCCGCCGAGCGGGAGGAAAGGGGCGTGGTGGACGGGGACGCCCTGCCGCCCACCGCAGGGGATCCCCGTCTGGTGCTCTGGCAGGGGGACATCACCCGGCTGCGGGCGGACGCCATTGTGGATGCGGACAACTCCGCCCTGCTGGGGTGCTTCGCCCCCTGCCACGGCTGCATCGACAACGCCATCCACTCGGCGGCGGGACTCCAGCTCCGGGACGCGTGCGCAAAAATCATGCGGGCCCAGGGGCACCCTGAGCCCGCCGGCCGGGCCAAGCTGACACGTGCCTATAACCTGCCGGCCCGGTATGTGCTCCACACCGTGGGCCCCATCGTGGGCAGGTGGGTGACCTGGAAGGACCGGCGGGAGCTGGCCGCCTGCTACCGCTCCTGCCTGGCGCTGGCCGCGGAGCACGGCCTCCGCAGCGTGGCCTTCTGCTGCATCTCCACCGGGGAGTTCCACTTCCCAAACCAGGAGGCCGCCGAGATCGCCGTGAGAACGGTCCGGGAATTTCTGGAGCAGCAGACAACTTCTGTGGAAAGGGTGATCTTCAATGTTTTCAAAGACCTGGACGCAGCCATCTACCGCCGTCTCCTCGGACCCGATTGAGCGGCTGAAGGCGGCCCTGGCCTCTGCGGACGCAGTGGTGGTCGGGGCGGGGGCGGGCCTGTCCGCCTCCGCGGGGATGACCTACTCCGGGGAACGGTTCCGGCGGTATTTCAGCGACTTTCAGTCCAGGTACGGCATCCGGGACATGTACTCCGGCGGATTCTATCCCTTTGAAAGTCTGGAGGAGTACTGGGCCTGGTGGAGCCGGCAGATCCTGGTGAACCGCTATGAAAAGGCGCCGAAGCCCGTGTATGACGATCTGCTGAAGCTGATAAAGGACAAGGATTACTTTGTCCTGACCACCAATGTGGACCACCAGTTCCGGCTGGCGGGCTTCGACAAGCAGCGGCTGTTCTACACCCAGGGGGACTATGGCCTGTGGCAGTGCTCCAAGCCCTGCCATCAGGAGACCTATGACAACCAGGAGACCGTCCGCAAAATGTTTGCGGAACAGAGGGACATGCGGATCCCCACGGAGCTGGTGCCCCGCTGCCCCAGGTGCGGCCGTCCCATGACCATGAACCTGCGGTGTGACGATACCTTCGTCCAGGATGAAGGCTGGTATGCCGCCGCCCGGCGGTACGAGGGATTCCTCCGGCGGAATAGAGGGATGCGGGTGCTGCTCCTGGAGCTGGGGGTGGGCGGCAACACCCCGGGCATCATCAAGTATCCCTTCTGGAAAATGACCCTGGAGAACCGGAGAGCTACCTATGCCTGTATCAATCAGGAGGAGTCCTATGTTCCCCCGGAGATTCGGAGGCGGTCTGTCTGCATCGCTGCGGACATCGGACATGTTCTGGAGCAGCTCGCCCCACTGGAGCGCTGAGAACTTGTCCCGCCCGAGGAAGCACATTGAAATCCCCGCATCCTCCCATGGGGCTACGGTGTGCAGACTGCACTGCCCATGCTGCGGAAACAGATATTGTCAAAGCTACACCTGGCCAGTATTTAACTCCGTGCCCTGCGGAAAAACCGCACCGTCGGCGCCATAGCGCCCGGTACAAATGACAGAGCCCGTGTACTTCATCGGGCCTCCGCTGTATTGAGTGCCTGTACGCACAGTGGAGGAGCGCGTAGAGAGGCTGGCTGACCGCTGAGTGAAAAGCGGAAATTGACGCCTTGGGGAATGCATACAAAACCGGCCGGGGTATGCAAGAGACGTATGAAGCAGATTATCCGCAACGCACCAAAAAGATGAAAATTTTTCAGCAATAAGGCTGAAAATAGGGCTAAACGCCGTCTTCAGGCAAGAAAAAATTCCTCAAAGCCTTGCGGCTCTGAGGAATTGTGATGGTGGACGATACAGGACTTGAACCTGTGACCCCCTGCACGTCAAGGGGAAAAAGAGATTTTTTATAATTATTTTTAGATATTTTTGACGCTTTCCAATCGATTTTGATTCGTTTCCTGTACTTTCCGGGAACACGAAATCCGTATATTTTGCCGTCAACTGTGGCAGGGTGTGTGGTCAAACCGTTGGGAGAGTGGACTTTCGCGATTTGACGGTTTGCACAAATGTGGTCAAATC
>DWXY01000093.1 GCA_019118935.1 Candidatus Oscillibacter pullicola | reverse complement strand
AAGGAGGAGCCCTACAAGGTGGAGCTCATCAACGACCTGCCCGCCGACGCCCATATCTCCTTCTATAAGCAGGGCGAGTTCACCGACCTGTGCGCCGGCCCCCATCTGGACTCCACCGGCCGCATCAAGGGCAACGCCCTGAAGCTGACCGCCTGCAACGCCGCCTACTGGCGGGGCGATTCCAACCGGGAGACCCTCCAGCGGATCTACGGCATCGCCTTCCCGAAAAAGGACGAGCTGGACGCCTACCTCCAGCGGATCGAAGAGGCCAAGAAGCGGGACCACCGGAAGTTGGGTCGCGAGCTGGGCCTGTTTATGCTGCGGGACGAGGGCCCCGGCTTCCCCTTCTTCCTGCCAAAGGGCATGACCCTGAAAAACACCCTGCTGGACTACTGGCGCCGGGTCCACAAGAAGTACGGCTATGTGGAGATCTCCACCCCCATCATCCTCAACCGTCAGCTGTGGGAGCGTTCCGGCCACTGGGACCACTATAAGCAGAACATGTACACCACCGTCATCGACGATGAGGACTACGCCATCAAGCCCATGAACTGTCCCGGCGGCATGCTGGTCTACGCCAGCGAGCCCCACTCCTACCGGGAGCTGCCCCTGCGGGTGGGCGAGCTGGGCCTGGTCCACCGCCATGAGCTGTCCGGCGCCCTCCACGGCCTGTTCCGGGTCCGCTGCTTCACCCAGGACGACGCCCACATCTTCATGACCCCGGACCAGATGAAGGACGTCATCCAGGAGACGGTCCGCCTGTTCGACGAGGTCTACTCCACCTTCGGCCTGACCTACACCATCGAGCTGTCCACCATGCCGGAGGACCATATCGGCACCGTGGAGGAGTGGGAGCACAACCAGGACATCCTGAAGGCCGCCATCACCGACATGGGCAAGACCTTTGAGGTCAACGAGGGCGACGGCGCCTTCTACGGCCCCAAACTGGACTTCCATCTGGCCGACTCCCTGGGCCGCACTTGGCAGTGCGGCACCATCCAGCTGGATAGCCAGCTGCCTGAGCGGTTCGAGCTGGAGTACACCGGAGAGGACGGCCAGAAGCACCGCCCCGTCATGGTCCACCGGGTGGTTCTGGGCAGCGTGGAGCGGTTCATCGGCGTCATCACCGAGCACTTCGCCGGCGCCTTCCCCGTGTGGCTGAACCCGGTGCAGGTGAAGGTCCTGCCCATTACAGACCGCGCCCTGGAATACGCCGACCAGATCGCAAAGCAGCTGGACGCCGCCGACTTCCGGGTGGAAGTGGACGGCCGCAACGAGAAGATCGGCAAGAAGATCCGGGAGGCCACCCTGGAGAAGATCCCTTATATGCTGGTGGTGGGCGACCGGGATATGGAGAACCAGACCGTCTCCGTCCGCCTGCGGACCGGCGAGGACCTGGGCGCCATGTCCATGGCGGATTTCACCGCCCGGCTGAAGCAGGACGTGGACACCAAGGCCATCTGGTAAAACGTTTTCCCCTCACAGCGGCCCGGGCCCAGCCCGGACCGCTGTGTCCGATTCCGCGGCGGGCGTTCCCACACCCGGGCGGCGGAAAGACGGCGGGCATCATTTTCGGTGGTTCTGCACATTGCCGGGACCGCCCGGACGGTATACAATAGAAAAAACATCCGGCACTTTTTGCAGAGGAGGCGGCCATGAGTCAGGAGATTCACTATTTGGAGACCGGGTCCCAGGACCCTTTTTACAATCTGGCGTTTGAAGAGACGGTGCTCCGCAGCCGGCGGTCGGGGGAGTATCTGCTCCTGTGGCAGAACGACAACACCATCGTCATCGGGCAGAACCAGAACGCCGAGGGAGAGATCAACCGGGCCTTTGTGGAGGCCCATCAAATCCGTGTGGTGCGCCGCACCACCGGCGGCGGCGCCGTGTACCATGACCTGGGCAACCTGAATTACTCCTTCATCACCGACGTGGGAGACGCGGAGCGGCTGACCATGGAGCGGTTCACCCGTCCCATTGTGGAGGCTTTGCAGGGCCTGGGCCTGCAGGCGGAGGCCTCCGGCCGCAATGACATTCTGGTGGAGGGGCGGAAGGTGTCCGGCACGGCCCAGCGGCTGCTCCGCGGGCGTTTCCTATATCATGGGACACTGCTGTTCGATGCCAACCCCGGCATGGTGTCCGGGGCGCTGAATGTGGACCCGGCAAAGTTCGAGTCCAAGAGCGCCAAATCCGTCCGCAGCCGGATCGGCAACATCCGGGAGTTCCTGAAGACGGACATGGATATGCCTGCCTTCTGGAGCTATCTGAAGAAAACATTGGCCGGCAGCGGTCTGGTGGAGGATCACCTGACGGATGAGGAGCTGGCCGCTGTGGACGAGCTGAAGCGCACCAAGTACGACACCTGGGAGTGGAACTTCGGCCGCTCCCCCAAGTACAACCTGCGGAACAAGCGCCGCTGGGACGGCGGCACCCTGGAGCCCTGCGTGGAGGTGGACCAGGGGGTCATCCGCCAGATCGTGTTCTACGGGGATTTTCTGGCGGTCAGCCCCATGGACGAGGTGACCGGCGCCCTGGTGGGCACGCCGTTCCGCCGGGAGGACGTGGCGGCGGTGCTGGACTGCTTCCCGCTGCGGGACTATTTCGGCACCATCACCCGGGACCAGGTGCTGAATACGATGTTTTACGTGGACTGAGACGGTGTCCGCGGGAACAAAAAGGGAGACGCGCCCGGCGCGTCTCCCAAATTTTTCCGTCAGGCCAGGATTTCCCGCTGGAACGGCTCCAGCAGCAGCCGGACATCCGGCACCCCCTGGAGCTGGCCCGCACCCTTGACGGCGGCATCCCGATATCCCCAGCGGTCATCGTGGGGGAAGGGGAGATGGTATACCACCAGGTGCTCCGGCCGGATGGCCTGCTCGATAAAGTGCCGGCCTTTCCGGAGGGTCACCCAGGGGAAGTTCAAAAGGGCCAGGTCAATGGGGCGGCCGCCGATGAAATCCCGCAGTTGCGGGTCCGCCACAGCGCAGTCCCCGGCGATCAGGACCCGGAAGCCGTCGTATTCCAGGATACAGCCGTAGTGGGGGACCTCCCGGTACTGCTCACCCTCGTGGGTCAGGCGCATGAAGTCCATGTGCAGCCCCTCCAGAGTGAGATGGCTGCTGGGACCGGCCAGCACCAACTGGCGGTCAAACTCCTGCTCCGGCAGCACCAGGGCCACCCGCGGGTTTCGGGCAATCACCTGCTCCGTCAGGGCGCGGGAGTAATGGTCCGGATGGCAGTGGGTGAAAAAGAGGAGATCCGGGCTGGCGAAATCCGGATGGGCCTGAAGAATGTTCCAGCGCTCGGGGGTGACAGTGGAGAATCCCACGACCCGACGGTCGTGGAGCGCGTCGGACCAGACCCGCATGGCACCCAGATGCAGGGCGACCCCGGCGTTGACGCTGAGTGTGATTTGGCAATGGGACATGATGTCGCTCCTTGTGTGTACAGGATTTCTACTTGCGGGACAAACAGCCTTTGGAGAATAAAATTTCAAAATGCTGCGCTTTGCGTAATATTTGCGCAAATATCGGCATATTGCGATTTTATGGTTGAGT
>DWXY01000092.1 GCA_019118935.1 Candidatus Oscillibacter pullicola | reverse complement strand
GAAGAAATAGAGACGCTTCACAGGCTCGAGACCTCCTGTGAAATTTACAGCGCCGGCCTGGTCTTGAAGCAATTGAACACCCCGCCTTATCAATGGACCCGAAAAACCATCCATCAGGCGCTTCCTCAGGTCAGCGAGAGCGTAATCAAAAAGATTTTTCTCCTTTTGGGAAAAGAGGACCTGGTCATATCGAAGCAGGGAGGGGGGACCCGCATCACGACGAAAGGAAGAAAGTTTTTGAATTATATGGAGAAGAACGGGATGTGTGTTTTGTGATTTCCATGACAAGAGCAGGCCGACACCAATAGGGGTATTACCAGCCGGGCGGGCAAACACCCGCAAAACAGTTGTCAGGCTCCGGCCGGCGGCCAAGGTGGTGACATTGTCCGGGCCCGACGGATATATCTACGATCCCGACGGCGTAGCCACCAGCGCGCTGGAGATGGCGCAGAACAGCGAGCGGCTGGTGTGGACGGCGGAAGAGGTGGACGCGCAGCTGCACCGGATACGAACCAGAAAGCGGAACAGGCATCCATAAGAGCACCCTGGTGAATACCCGGGCAGAATCGCTGCAGACGGGCGACATAGCCCACGACAGCTCCTCCTCAAACAGAGATAGAAAGAACTAGCAAAAACCAGCACCGGACAGGATTATTTCCTGTCCGGTGCTGGTTTTTGCTGCATAGACCACGGCATGGGAAGGGGATCCCGCTTCCGCTTCCATGCACCCATCTGAGCGTTTCTTGTTCTGAGAAATTCCATGTTTCAGCATTCTGTGTAAGGAGGCGCCTGCAAAGAGCGGCTGGCCGATGGGATATCGTTCCGGACCGACGATCCCCAGGTGGGCATAACACCGGAGAATGGCTCCCAGACTTACCTCGGCGGGCCGACGGCCATAGACTTTGCAGTCGGCCTGTGAGCTTCATGCGGCGGCGCTGCGGGGAAGGCGATGCGTCTGTCAATTAGAGGCATAGGACCTCATTCATCACCGTTCTCCTTGATTTGCAGCAATTTGATCAGATCGCTGGTCATTCGGTCAACCAGAAGCAGCTGGGCAGGGGAGAGCCCGGAGAGCTTTTCCATAACGGAGGCTGCCAGCAGATTGGAGTCCGGAAGGGGGGCCCTGCCCCGCAGGATCCACTCTGTGGAGGTCCCGAGAACTTCACAAAGATGAATCACGGTTTCCAGAGAGGGGCCGGCCAGCCCCCGCTCAATCGTGGAAATGAACTGCGTGGAGCGGTCAATCCGCTCCGCCAGCTCCTCCTGCGTCAGCCCGGCCTGCTCCCGGGACTGCTGGATCCGTCTTCCGATTGCGATGTTCAGCGGCTTCTTTCCCTGCATGATGATATACTCCTCAATATAATATCATCAGTTTACGCATAATAATGCTTGACTTAAACGAAATGTTATGCTTATAATTCTAAGTGCAATATACTTAGTTTTCGCGGAAGCGGTGAAGCATGATCGCAGGTAGCTGCCCTTTTCCAGCCATTGGCTGGGAGAGGGCAGCGTTTGCGTTATCCGGGAATCTGAATCGTTCTTCTGATTTGTTATATAAGGATAACCTTTTGCCGCCGCCCGCCAAGAGAGGCATTATGCGAAACGAGTTCCGCCAGCCGGATGAACAGAATATGCGCCAGCTCCTGCACCAGCATCCGGAGGACCTGCCGGGGCTCATCCTCCGCCTGGCCTGGCTCCAAGGGCTCAGCCGGGAGGAGATCGTCGCCCTGAAATGGGCCCAGGTGGATTTCCAGGAGAGGAGTCTGTTTCTGGAGGACCGGACGGTCCCGCTGGAGGAAGAAACTGCCGGATGCCTCGTTGCCCGCTTCGAAAACGGCGGCGCGGTGTCCCCATATGTGGTGATTTCCGATAAGTTCCGGGAGCCTCTGCGGCCGGAGTCCGTCTCCCGCATTGCCAGAAATGCCCTGACTGCGGGAGGCATGCCCCAGATCCAATTGAAAGATCTGCGCCGGGACTACTTTCTCCGCCAGCTGGAGCAGCACGACTGGCCCTATGCCGTCCGGGTCAGCGGCCTGTCGGTCTCTACCTTCCAGGCCTGCTTTGCCGGGGACACCCCGCACAAAAAGCGTCCAACACAGGCGGGGCGGCAATTCGATGAATTCCGTCTGTGGCAGGTCCTTCAGAAGGAGGACAGCTCCGCCGCGGGCATCGCCCTGTGGATGAGCTGGCAGATGGGCGTGCAGGGCAAGGAGCTGGTGAACCTCACCTGGGACCGGGTGGATTTGGAGCGGGGGCTGCTGCATCTGCCGGAGCGGGACATGCTCCTGACCAATGCCGTGCGGCGGCTGTTGGAAAAGGTGCAGAAGGTCCGCTCCCCCGGGGATGATCCCCATGTGCTGCTCTCCCCCCAGTCCCGGCGGCCTATGGATCTGGCCCGGCTGTCCAAGGTGGTGCAGACGGCGCTGATCCGGGGAGGCCTGGAAAATGTCACCCTCCGGGACATCCGGGCGGCAGGCGGACAGCGGGAGGACGACCAGACCCTGCTGGAGTGGACCCGGGTCCACGGCAGCATCACCCGGCGGGATGTGATGGCGCTGCTGAACCTGTCGGACACTGCGGCGTATCTCCGCCTTCACCGGCTGGCCGGGCGGCGGGAACTGGAGCAGGTGGGCAAGAAATACTATCTCCCCGGCACAGTGGTGCCGGAGGAAAAGCAGTGGGAGGTGATCTCCGCCTATCTGCAGGAGGCGGGGTTTGCCTACTGCCAGGATGTGGCGGAGCTCCTGCACGTCGGAAAGCGCAAGACGGCGGGCATCCTGCGGCGGATGGTGAAGGACGGCCGGCTGCTACAGTTTGAAAAGCGGTATTATCTGGCGAAGCAGCCGGAGCAGAAGCAGATTCGATGAGGGGCGGCGAAGGGCTTCGCCGCCTCTTTCATTCTCTGCACAAAGGTTACGAAATATAACAAATTCAAAACGTATCGCGTCTATAAGTTTTCGTTTGGATTAAAAACGGGCTGAAACTGTGGACTTTTTGGAGGAGTTCGGATAGAGTTGCTTCAGCGGGGACGCCGGGGCGGATGCGCCTCTTCGGCGAATGCGCCGGCAGGGCTAGCGCCGGCGGAGGCATCGAATGGGCCCGGAGGCCGCGGCGGACCACCGCAAATTTCAAAAGGAGGAGAAATCCCAATGAAGAAGTTCCTTTCTCTGGTGCTTGCTCTGGTGATGACCATGTCTCTGGTCACCGTCAGCGCCGGTGCCAAGGACTTCACGGACAGTGACAAGCTCAGCGGCGAAGTCTACGAAGAAGCTGTCAACGTGATGTCCGAGATGGGGATCATCGACGGCTATGCCGGCGGTGATTTCCAGCCCCAGGGAACCCTGACCCGTGGCGCTGCCGCCAAGATCATCGCCTGCATGATGCTTGGCAAGACCACGGCTGAGGCCCTGGGCACCCAGGCCGCGCCCTTCAAGGACGTGCCCGTGGGTTCCACCTTTGCCGGCTACATCGCCTACTGCGTGGAGTCCGGCCTGATCGACGGCTACGCCGACGGCACTTTCCGTCCCTCTGCACAGCTGACCGGCTTTGCCTTCCTGAAGATGCTGCTGACCGCTCTGGGTTATGACAGCTCTATCGAGGGCTTCACCGGCACCAACTGGACCGTCAACGTGGCCTCCCGCGCCATCGAGGCCGGTCTGACCAAGGGCAACGAGAACTTTGTGGGCACCCGTGCCGCCACCCGTGAGGAGGCCTGCCTGTATGCCGTCAACGCCCTGAAGGCCACCCTGGTGGAGTATGAGAACAAGGGCACCGACGTCACCGTCAACGGCGCCACTGTTGCCATCGGCGCTTCCAAGCCCACCTACGTGACCAGCAACATCCACGACGCTGCCACTTCCATCAACGACGCCACCGACAACGTGAAGAACGGCTGGACGGTTGAGTTCGCTGAGAAGTATCAGCCCGACCTGGCTCTGAAGGACACCACCGACGACTTCGGCCGTCCGGCCCACACCTGGACCTGGAAGAAGGCCGAGATCGGCACCTATGTGGACTTCGACAAGATGGTGGCCGAGTACACCACCAAGGTCACCGGCGAGGACCTGTACAACCTGCTGGGCAAGACCGCCATTGAGGACAACACCCTGTTCGTCTATGTGGACGGCGAGGATGAGAATCTGGGCGATGCCGCCTTCGGCAAGGCCGACATGGTGAAGAAGAACGACGAGACCATCGGCCGGACCGGCAACGGCGTGCTGACCCAGGTGTTCCTGGACACCCAGGACGACGAGATCACCGTGGCCGTCATCAACACCTATCTGGCCAAGGCCGCCGAGGACTACGACGAGAAGAACGACGACGTGGACCTGGATGTCTACTATGTGGACAACAACGGCACCAGCCGCAAGCCGGTCTACATGAAGTCCGCTGACGAGGATAAGCCCCAGAAGCAGACCATCTCTGTGGACGGCGAGGACTTCGCCATCGAGGAAGTGGCTGAGAACGACCTGTTCCTGGTGACCATCGCCCAGGGCGTGATCCAGACCATGGACGCTCCCGAGGTCCTGTCCGACACCACCATCTCCAACTTCCGTCTGGAGAAGTATGTCACCGCCGGCGGCACCCAGTATGACTACGCCGACACCGTCATGTATGACGAGGAAGTGCTGGATCAGTATGACGACGCCAACATGAAGGACGTCACCTACAACGTGATCCTGGACGCCTACGGCTACATGATCGGCATTGAGCAGAACGAGGATCCCGACCAGTACGTGTTCCTGACCGGCATCGACGGCAAGAACAGCAACCTGTCTGTGCGGAACGCTGACGCCAACGTCATCTTCATGGACGGCAACATGGACACCGTCACCGTGAACATGACCAAGAGCGACATCGACACCACTGGCAAGAACCTGTCCCAGCTGAACACCTGGTGCACCTACACCGTCAACAATGACAACGTGTACACCCTGAAGGAAGTGGCTGTGTCCACGACCAAGAACGTCATTGACGACGATACCGATGTGGCCCAGTACGCCCAGGAAGTGACCTCCAGTGGCGCTACCATCGACAAGAAGCATGTTTCCCTGAAGGCCGCCGACAACAATAGCTACGTCTATGGCAACGACGACACCGTCTACCTGAATGTCGAGCTGAAGAACGTTAAGGTCGAGGACAACGGGCATGGCGGTCCTTATTGCCAGATCGTGGACGATGTGGAGTCCGT
>DWXY01000091.1 GCA_019118935.1 Candidatus Oscillibacter pullicola | reverse complement strand
GGACGCCGGCAAGATCGCCGGCCTGGACGTGAAGCGCATCATCAACGAGCCCACCGCCGCGGCTCTGGCCTACGGCGTGGACAAGGAGCAGAGCCAGAAGATCATGGTGTACGACCTGGGCGGCGGCACGTTCGATGTGTCCATCCTGGACATTGACGACGGCGTCATCGAGGTGCTGGCCACCGCCGGCAACAACCGCCTGGGCGGCGATGACTTCGACGAGTGCATCATGAAGTGGCTGGTCAGCGAGTTCAAGCGCACCGACGGCGTGGACCTGTCCACCGACCGGGTGGCCATGCAGCGGCTGAAGGAGGCCGCCGAGAAGGCCAAGATCGAGCTGTCCGGCGTCACCACCTCCAACATCAACCTGCCCTATATCACCGCCGACGCCAACGGCCCCAAACACCTGGACGTGACCCTCACCCGGGCCAAGTTCAACGAGCTGACGGCCCATCTGGTGGACGCCACCATGGGCCCCGTGCGCCAGGCCATGTCCGACGCGGGCCTGAAGCCCAGCGACCTGAGCAAGGTCCTGCTGGTGGGCGGCTCCAGCCGGATCCCCGCGGTCCAGGAGGCTGTGAAGAACTTCACCGGCAACGAGCCCTTCAAGGGCATCAACCCCGACGAGTGCGTGGCCATGGGCGCCGCCCTGCAGGCAGGCGTCCTCACCGGCGACGTGAAGGGCCTGCTGCTGCTGGACGTCACCCCCCTGTCCCTGGGCATTGAGACCATGGGCGGCGTGTTCACCAAGCTGATCGACCGGAACACCACCATCCCCGTGAAGAAGAGCCAGATCTTCTCCACCGCCGCCGACAACCAGACCTCCGTGGAGGTCAACGTCCTCCAGGGCGAGCGGGAGATGGCCGCCGCCAACAAGTCCCTGGGCCGCTTCCACCTGGACGGCATCGCCCCGGCCCGCCGCGGTGTGCCCCAGATCGAGGTGACCTTCGACATCGACGCCAACGGCATCGTCAACGTCTCCGCCAAGGACCTGGGCACCGGCAAGGAGCAGCACATCACCATCACCTCCTCCTCCAACATGAGCAAGGAGGACATCGAGAAGGCTGTGAAGGAAGCCGAGCAGTATGCCGCCCAGGACAAGAAGCTGAAGGAGGAGGTCGAGGTCCGCAACCAGGCCGACCAGATGGTCTACCAGAGCGAGAAGACCCTCTCCGAGATGGGTGACAAGATCCCCGCCGATGACAAGAGCAAGGTCCAGGCAGGCATCGACAAGCTGAAGGAGACCCTGAAGGGCACGGACACCGCCGCCATCAAGGCCGCTACCGACGAGCTGACCCAGGCCTTCTACGCCGTCAGCGAGAAGCTGTACCAGCAGGCCAATCCCCAGGGTGCCCAGGGCGGCGCCCAGCAGCAGGCCGGCCCCGACGCCGGCGCCCAGCAGGGCCAGTACTACGACGCCGACTACAAGGTGGTCGACGATGACGAGAACAACAAGAAGTGATCAGACGCTGTGTGTCCGCGCGGGCGGGGTTCTCCCCCGCCTGCGCGGCACTGCGCCTGTTGGAGAGTGAAGAGTTGAGAGTGGAGAGTGGAGACTTTGGAGTTCGGCAGAGCCGGACATATGGAAATGATCCGCCTGCGGCGGATTCCATATCTTCACGCTGAACTCTCCACTCTTCACTCTGAATAGAGGTGAGATCGTATGGCAGAACAGAAACGCGACTATTACGAGGTCCTGGGGGTTTCCCGGGGGGCCTCTGAGGACGAGATCAAAAAGGCATATAAGAAAATGGCCCGGAAGTACCACCCGGACCTGAATCCGGGGGACAAGTCGGCGGAGGAGAAGTTCAAGGAGGTCAACGAGGCCTATGAGGTCCTCTCCGACGCGGACAAGAAGGCCCGGTACGACCAGTACGGCCACGCGGGCGTGGACCCCAACTTCGGCGCCGGCGGCTTCGGCGGCGGATTCGACGGCAGCTTCGACTTCGGCGACCTGGGGGACATCTTCGGCAGCTTCTTCGGCGGCGGTTTCGGCGGCGGGCGGCGCACCAACCCCAATGCCCCCCAGCGGGGCGAGAGCATCCGCATGTCCATCGCCATCAGCTTCGAGGAGGCGGCCTTCGGCTGTGAGAAGGCAGTCACCGTGGAGCGGTATGAGACCTGCGACACCTGCCACGGCAACGGCTGTGCCCCCGGTACCTCGCCGGAGGTGTGCCCGGACTGCCACGGCACTGGCACGGTCCAGGTCCGGCGGCAGACGCCCATGGGCGTGTTCGCCACCTCCTCCCCCTGCCCCAAGTGCGGCGGCAAGGGGCGGATCATCCACCAGCCCTGCAAGGACTGCCACGGCACCGGCACTGTGCGGAAGAAAAAGACCATCCAGGCCAGCATTCCCGCCGGCATCGACAACGGGCAGACTATCTCCATCCGGGGGCAGGGCAACGCCGGCAAGAACGGCGGCCCGGCGGGCGACCTGCTGATCACCATCACCGTCCGGCCTCACGAGCTGTTCCGGCGGGAGGGCACCTCCGTCCTGTGCGAGGCGCCCATCACCTTCACCCAGGCGGTGCTGGGTGCGGAGCTGGAGATCCCCACCATCGACGGCAAGGTGAAGTACACCCTGCCGGAGGGCACCCAGTCCGGCACCACATTCCGCCTGAAGGGCAAGGGCATCCCCTCCATCAACGGCCGGGGACGGGGCGACCAGTATGTCACCGTCTACATTGAGACCCCCAAAAATCTGAACAAGGAGCAGAAGGAAGCCCTGAAGAAGTTCGCCGAGACCATGGGCGAGAGCAACTACGAGGAGCAGAAGAAGTTCTTCAAGAAGTTCAAAAAGTGAGGCGCGTATGTATTTAGCCGACTACCACGTCCACTCCCGCGTCTCGCCGGACGCCTCCGCCTCCATGCAGGAGATGGCGGAGGCAGCCATCCGGCTGGGGTTCCAGGAGATCTGCTTCACAGACCATGTGGAACCCATCCGGTTCGGCACGACTGAGCCCCGGGAGGCCTATGACTGGGCTCCCATGACCGCGGAGTTCCACGCCGCCCGGGCGGCGGTGGGGGACCGGATCACGCTGCGCCTGGGCGCGGAGCTGGGAGATGCCGTGTGGGGCATCGGGCGGATGGAGGCCATGCTGGCGGAGGCCCCGCCGCTGGACTTTCTCATCGGCTCCATCCACACCCTGTCGGAGAAGATGGAGGGCCGGGACCTGTACTTCCTCACCCCGCGGGATGAGCAGGAGGCGCGGGCCTGCCTTGCCGACTACCTGGGCCAGGTGCGGAAGCTTGCGGAGTGGGGGCGGTTCCAGGTGCTGGGCCATCTGACGCTGCCCCTGCGGTATCTGAACGAGAACCGGGGAATGCACGTCAGCTTCGACGGGTTCGAGGAGGAGATCGCGGAGATCTTCCGCATCATCATCCCCAAGGGCATCGGGATTGAGCTCAACACCAACCGGGGCAACACCCCGCTGCCGGACGAAAAGTGGCTGCGGCTGTACCGCTCCCTGGGCGGCGAGATCGTCACCCTGGGGACGGATGCCCACACGCCGGGGTTTGTGGGCTGTGCCGTCCGGGAGGGGCAGGCGCTGCTGCGGGCCTGCGGCTTCCGCCGTTTTGCCGCCTTCCGGCAGGGGAAACCGGTGTGGCATGAATTGTGATTTGCTTTTCAGGGGAAAACTGGCTATAATAAATCCATTCCAGCCCCATTCCTCTCCGAATGGGATGACTTGATTTGAAAAGGAGAACGATCACCATGAAAATCGCTCTGGGTTCCGATCACGGCGGCTATGCGCTGAAATGCGACATCATCCGGCTTCTGGAGAAGCTGGGCCATGAATACAAGGACTTCGGCTGCTACTCCACGGAGAGCTGCGACTACCCCGACTTCGGCGAGGCGGCGGCCCGGGCCGTGGCCTCCGGCGAGTATGACCGGGGCATCGTCATCTGCACCACCGGCATCGGCATCTCCATCGCCGCCAACAAGGTGCAGGGGATCCGCTGCGCCCACTGCGCCGACTCCCTGGAGGCGGAGATGACCCGCCGCCACAACGACGCCAATATGCTGGCCATCGGCGCGGGCTTCACCGGCAAGAATCTGGCGGAGCGGATGGTGGAGGTGTTCCTCTCCACGGACTTTGAGGGCGGCCGGCACGCGCGGCGCGTGAACAAGCTCAACGCCATCCAGCCCTGACGGGCAGGGGCAATCTCCCGGAGAAGAGGTGACGGACATGGGAGGCACCAAGGGCTACCGGAGCTACCGGGGCAGGACCTCCAAGGGGAAGATCGCGCTGGCAGTGCTGCTGGTGCTCATCATCCTGGCGGCGGTGGGTTTTCTGTGGCTGCAGGAGTATATCGTCTACGACAGGGACGGCAGCTTCCGCCTGGAGCTGCCCTGGCAGACGGAGACGCCCCCCGCGGAAGAGGAAGTGCCCCCGGAGGACGTGGAGATCACCATTCAGGAGCCGGAGAAGCCGGAGGACCTGGCTGCCTTCTCCGCTTCCGCCACGCCGCTTACCCAGGCGGGCTGGAAAGACGCCTGGCTGGGAGCCTCTGTGATGTCTGCTCCCGCCTATAACGCCGCTGCCGTCACGCTGAAAGACAGCACCGGACACATCTACTTTGCCGCCACTGGCGCCGCGGCCGGCGCCGTGAGCACGGCGGAGGACACGGCGGCGGCTCTGGCGGAGGTGACGGAGAGCAGTTACCACTCCATCGCCCGGATGAGCTGCTTCCTGGACCCCATTGCCGCCCGCGCGGATGTGGAGGGTATGGGATTGAAGAACACCGGCGGCTATATCTTCTACGACGGGAACAACGGGAACTGGCTGGACCCCAGCAAGCCGGCGGCCCGGCAGTACCTGTGCACCCTGGCGGAGGAGCTGGCACAGCAGGGCTTTGACGAGATCCTGCTGACGGACGTGGGCTATCCCACAGTGGGGAAGCTGGACAAGATCGACTACAACGGCGCCGACCGGGCGGCCAGCATCCGGCTGTTCCTGGAGGAGCTGCGCAGCGCTCTGGCCGAGTACGGCGTGGCTGTCTCCATCGAGCTGCCGGCGGAGGTCATCACCTCCGGCGCCGACGACACCGCCGGTCTGGTGCTCTCGGACATTGCGCCCCTGGTGGACCGGGTCTACGCCGTCACCACGGCGGCCCAAGCCCCCGCGCTGGAAGCGGCGGTCAGTGCCGCCGGGGAGGACACGGACTTTGTGGCGGAGCTGACGGGCTACGGCCCCGATGCCACCGGCAGCTGCCTGATCCTGCCGCAGGCGTAATCAGCAACTGTATGAAAAAGGAGCCGGACCCCAAAGGGTCCGGCTCCTTTATGCCGTTATGGGAACACAAACTGCTGCCCGCACCGCTCCACAGGGACGGTCCGGCCGGAAAATTGCGGATACGCCGTCAGGAATTTTTCGGTAAAAGAGAAGTCCCCCCACTGGTGCATGGGCAGAAAGCGGCGGATGTCCGCCAGCTCCAGGAAGTACCGGGGGCCACGGAAGCCGTCCTCCCCCAGACGGGGATCCAGGGGCAGCATGGCCAGATCGATTTTCCGGCCCCGGAGGGGTTCCGCATACCGCCGGAAGTCCACTTCCATGTTCCGGTTCCAGCCGGGGTCCTCGCCCTCCCAGTGCCACCAGTTCAGATCCCCGGCGTGAAAGACCGTCCGGCCCTCCGCCGTCACCAGAAAGGCCACGCCCTCGTCGGTGGAGGGCAGCGCCTCCACGGTGACGCCGGGCAGGGGAAAGGCGCTCTCCCCGCCGGAAAGCACCCGGCAGTCCGCGGCGGCTTTCTCCGACAGTCCCCATGTCTCCCGGTTCCGGTCTGTCAGGCGGATACCCTTGCCCAGGAGGAACCGGACATCCCGCTGCCCGTCGTCCAGGGCGAAAATCCGGGGATCGAAGTGGTCCGGATGGCGGTGGCTGGCAAAGACCAGCAGAGGCCCTGCGGGCAGGGGCGGCAGGTCCCCCTTCCACCAGTCAAAGAGCAGCGTGAGACCGGGCAGCTCCACCAGAAAGCCGCTGTGGTCCAGAAAGGTGACGTGCATCATTTGAACTTCACAGCCGTTCCGTAGGCAATGACCTCCGCGGCTCCCTGCATCACGGAGGCAGAGGCGTACCGCAGGCCCACCACTGCGTCGGCTCCCAGGGCCTCTGCCGCGTCCACCATGCGCTTGGTGGCGATCTGCCGGGCCTCCACCAGCATCTCGGTGTAGCCGGTGATCTCCCCGCCCACCAGGGTCTTCATGCCAGCCATAAAATCGCGGCCGAAGTTTTTGCTGTATACCACCGTGCCCCGCACGGTGTCCAGGACCTCGAATTCCTGGCCGGGAATGGTCTCAATACTGACGAGCTTCATACAACTCTCCTCCTTTGATCTCTTTCAAGCGGTCCCGCAGGGCCAGTCCCAGCGGGAGCAGCCCCGCCGCCTGGACAGCGGCCAGAACCGCCAGCAGAACGGATACCGCACCGCTGGGGAAAAAGGCCTGCCGCAGCCAGAGCAGCACCGCGGCCGCGGCCAGCAGCCATGCGGCCGTCACCGCGGCGGATGCCGCTGCCTGACGGCGATCCCGCCGCTCAGTAGTTCCGCGCATCGTCTTCCTCTCCTCGCTCGATCTCCCGTACCCGCTGGACCAGGGCAATGACCACACCGACCACCACCGCCGCCGGGATGGCCACAAAGAGCGCCAGCACCGGCAGGGGCGGCGCACCGGCCGGATCCACCTGGAAGGCCCAGAGGAAGAGCCAGATCAGCCCCGCCATCAGGGCCGTCATGACGATGGTGACCACGATGGGCGCCACGAAGCGGCGGCGCTTGGTGTCCTGCTTCTGCTTGTTCATAAAGGTTGTTCCCTCCTGTTCCATCTGGGCCATCCGATCCAGCAGGGACTGGGCGTCCAGGTCTTCCAGCCGCTCCCTGCGGTCCGTGAGCGTCCCGCAGAAGCGGATGGCCGCTTCCAGATTCTGCCGCTCCCGCTCCAGGGATACCAGGTGGCGGCGCATACCGTCCCCCACGGTGTAGGCGCCGTGCTGCATCTGCCGGATCTCCTCCAGCGGGACGCCCAGCTTCCGCAGCAGCTTGATCCGCCGCAGGACCTCCACCTCAGTCTCTCCATAGTCCCGGTAGCCGTTCTGGCTGTTCCGCCGGGGGGAGAGCAGGCCCTCCGCCTCATAAAAGCGGATGTTCTTCCGCGTGATGCCCACCAGGGCCTCCACTTCATTGATTTTCAAGGGATCACACCTCATCTCTGGAGACAGGGTACACCTTCCACCCGGGGGAAAGTCAAGAGACTTTCAAAATTTTTGCCCAGGGGGTGGGAAGTTGGCGCCGGATGTGGTACAATAACCGCAATGCGGCGATCGTGCGGCGGGGCAGGCCGCGGCGGCGCAAGTTCGGAAAGGGTGCCATATCCGTTCTGCGGATATGGTACAATCATACCATGTGCGGTGAGAATTTGACAACCAAAACTGTTTTACAAGATTTGCCGGGGCCGCTGTTGGAGTGGTATCGGGCCAATGCCCGGGACCTGCCCTGGCGGCGGACCTCAGACCCGTACCGGATCTGGGTCTCGGAGATCATGCTGCAGCAGACCCGGGTGGCGGCGGTGCTAGGGTATTATGCCCGCTTTCTGGAGACGTTCCCCACGGTGGAAGCTTTGGCAGCCGCCCCGGAGGAGCGGCTGATGAAGCTGTGGGAGGGCCTGGGCTATTACAGCCGGGCCCGGAACCTGCAGAAGGCCGCCAGGATCGTGGCGGAGCAGGGCGGCCGGTTTCCGGACACCTACCAGGGCCTGCTGGCCCTGCCGGGGGTGGGGGACTACACCGCCAGCGCCATTGCCTCCGCCGCCTTCGGCCGGCGGGAAGCGGCGGTGGACGGCAACGTGCTGCGGGTGGTCATGCGGCTGACAGACTGCCGGGACGACATTGCCGATCCCAAGGTAAAAAAGGCCGTGCGGGCACAGATCCAGGCCGTCATGCCGGAGGCGGAGGCGGACATCCGCGTCTTCAACCAGGCTACCATGGAGCTGGGGGCCACGGTCTGCGCGCCCAACGGCCCGCCCCGCTGCCTGGAGTGTCCGGCCATGGCCTTCTGCCAGGGCCGCCTCCGGGGCACGGCGGAGGACCTGCCGGTGAAGGGCGCCAAAAAGCCCCGCAGGGTGGAGGAGAAGACGGTGTTCCTGCTGGTGCGGGACGGAAAGATCGCTCTGCGGAAGCGGCCGGGGACCGGGCTGCTGGCGGGCCTGTGGGAGTTTCCCAACGTAGAGGGCGCCCTGGACGAGGCTGCCGCCGGCGCGGCGGTGTCCGCCTGGGGCCTGGAGCCCAGGCAGTGGGAGAGCCGCCTGACGGCGAAGCACATCTTCACCCATGTGGAGTGGCACATGACCGGCTACACCCTGGAGGTGGCGGGAGACGGCCCGGCGGACTTCGTCTGGGCAGACGCCGGGGCTCTGTCGGACCGGGCGGTGCCCTCCGCCTTTGGACGGTATTACACGGAAGCGGCGGCACGCTTGAAGGAGGAGTGACGAATGGGCTGGCTGGTGGGACTGCCCCTGGGGCTGTTTCGGCTGCTGGGGGGTATTTTGCTGGTGGCGCTGCGGTTCGCGGTGCCCATTCTCATCCTCGTGGCGGTGATCCTGGTGGTGCGGCATGTGCGGAGGCGGTCCGCCCGGTACCGGGCGGAGGACGAGGACAGGCGGGAGCCGAAATTTCACGGCCCTGTGTACACGGTGGATTATGAGGAGGTCCCCGACTCCGAGGACCAGAAGAAGGACGAGGGCAACTGAATGGAACTCATCAATCTGGCGGGCATCGCCCTGCTGGCCCTGCTGATCCGCAAGCTGGTCTGGTGCCTCCGGTGGCTGTGGTGCTATTACCACGGGCGGGAGACGCCGGAGCCCATCTCCTTCCTGCCCCGGCGGACGGGAGAGACCTTTGAGCAGCATATTCGGCAGGCGAGAGAGCAAAACGAGGAGGAATCGTGATGCCCTTCTGGAGGAAAAGCGAGGATCCCTGGGATATGGAGCCGGAGAAACGGCGCACCCGGACAGCGGGGGAGACCCAGCCCCCGGCTGCCGACGGGGAGGCGTGGAAAGCGTGGAAGGCCCCGTGGGAGAAGGAGACAGCGGAGGAGCAGACGCCGCCTGCCATGACCTGCCCCTGGTGCGGCCGGGAGATGCGGATGGGGTATCTGGTGGGCGGAGGGGACGCTGTCCGCCTGGTGTGGGAGCGCCCCGGCGCGTTTCGCCTGGCAGACGCTGACGGGACCCTCTGCCTCCGGGGGGACGGCTCCTTCTGGAGCGATTACAAGCTGGCCTGGCACTGCGGGGCGTGCCACAAGCTGGTCCTTGACACGGCCAACTGCACCCGGGTGGAGCATCCGACCTCTGAGGAGATCAACCGCCGCATCATTTACGGGGCTGATGCAGAGCATTCATCCGAAAGCCGAGAGGAGGAGTGACCGTGCCCTTCTGGAAGAAAAGCGAGGACCCCTGGGACTATGAGCCGGAAAAGCCGTCCCGTCCGGCGGAGCCGGGACCAGAAGAGAAGGACTGCGCTCCCAGCCTGATGGACGAGCTGCGGGACTGGAACGAGGAGCGGAAGGAGAAGAAGCGGCAGCGGCAGACCCCGCCGCCTCCCATGGCCTGCCCCTGGTGCGGGCAGGAGATGGAGGTGGGGACCATTGTCGGAGGCCGGGATTCGGTCCTGTGGTGGCCCGGCTGGCCCAACCGGATCTTCGGCGCCAGCGGCCCGGAGATCGATATCCTCCATGAGGGAAGCCTTCTCCACAGATACAAGACCGCCTGGCTCTGCCGTGCCTGCCGCCGGATGGTGATGGAAATTCCGGAGGAGGAGATCCCCAAGCCCCTGACGCCGGAGGAAGCGGCGGAGCAGGCGGAAGAACAGCGGCAGCAGGAGGCCCAGCGGAAGATCGACCGCGGGCTGCAGGGCTGAGGCTCCCTCCCGGCGGAGGGGACCCGCACCAAAGAGAAGGCGGCAGAGTGCCGCATAGAAGATACATAGAGAGGGAGAAAACAGACAAATGGCACAGCTCTATTTCAAATACGGGGCCATGGGCTCCAGCAAGACCGCAAACGCCCTGATGACCCGGTTCAACTACGAGGAGCGGGGGCAGAAGACCCTGTTGGTCAAGCCCCGGCTGGACACCCGGGACGGGGACCACATGGTGGTCTCCCGCATCGGCCTCACCTATCCCTGCATCTACTTTGACGAGATGCAGCAGCTCTCTGTCATGGAGCTGCAGCAGAACGCCTGCGTCATCGTGGACGAGGCCCAGTTTCTGACCCGGGAGGAGGTCATGTACCTGGTGGGCCTGGTGGATGACCTGGGCATCCCCGTCATCTGCTACGGCCTGCGGGCGGACTTCAAGGGGGACCTGTTCCCCGGCAGCGAGGCCCTGCTGGTGATGGCCGACAAGATCGAGGAGGTCAAGACCATCTGCTGGTGCGGCAAGAAGGCCACCTTCAACGCCCGGTTCGACGCTGCCGGTAAGGTCCTCAAGGAGGGCGAGCAGGTGGTGCTGGGGGCCAACGACCAGTACATCGGCCTGTGCCGCAAGCACTGGATGGCCGGGGACCTGGGCCCGGACTTCCACCCGGAGGACCTGCTGTGATCTGCCGCCTGTGCCCCAGGGACTGCGGCGCGGAGCGGACGGAGACGAAGCGGGGCGGCGTGTGCGGGATGCCCAGCGTTCCCGTGGCGGCCCGCGCCATGCTCCACCAGTGGGAGGAGCCCTGTCTCGTAGGGGAGAACGGTGCCGGGACGGTGTTTTTCTCCGGCTGCAATCTCCGGTGCTGCTTCTGCCAGAACAAGCCCATCTCCCAGGGGGGTGCGGGGAAGACCGTGACCGTAGAGCGGCTGCGGGAGATCTTTCACGAGCTGATCGGCCAGGGCGCCGCCTGCCTGGACCTGGTGACCCCCACCCACTTCACCAACGCCATTCTGGACGCCCTGGGGGACGAGGAATGGCCCGTGCCGGTGGTGTGGAACTGCGGCGGCTATGAAAAGCCGGAAACCCTGCGGCGGCTGGAGGGCAAGGTCCAGGTGTACCTGCCGGACCTGAAGTACGCCCTCCCCGAGCCTGCCCGCCGGTACTCCGGCGCGGCGGACTACTTCGACTGGGCCAGCCGGGCCATTTTGGAGATGTTCCGCCAGACGGGGCCGTACCAAATGGAGGACGGTCTGCTGACGCGGGGCGTGCTGATCCGCCACCTGCTGCTGCCGGGAGAGCTGGAGAACACCCGAAGGGTCATCGACTGGGTGTCGGAGACCTTCAGCCCCGGGGAGGTGCTGTTCTCCCTGATGGCACAGTATACCCCCCAGCCGGGGGCGGCGGGGAACATGGCCCGCCACGTGACGCGGGCGGAGTACCGGGCGGCGGTGGAGTACATGGAAAACTGCGGCATCACCGACGGCTACACCCAGGAGCGCACGTCGGCGAAAGAGGAATACACCCCGGATTTTGACCTGCGGGGGATCTGAGCGCCTGCCTTCAGACGCGGTATGGACAAATCCCGCGGCCTGTGATATGTTGGAAAAAACGAGACCGAGGGGGCGGAGAGATGATCCGCGGCAAGTGGAAGCGGCTGCTGATCCTGCTGGCGGCGCTGGCTGTGCTGGTGGGGCTGATGGCTTTGGAGACCCTGCTGGGCAGCGTCCGCAAGTGCGGCTGAGCCCCGGCGGCCCTGTTTGCAGAGGAGGGATTTCATGGCCCGAAGCGTGAAGCGAGTGGTACTGGTCCTGCTGGCAGCTACCATCCTGGCCTTTGCCGCCTGGATGCTGTGGCCCCGGTCCCTGGGGGACGCTCTGGAGCTGGAGAACAGCGAACTGGGCGCCCTGATCCTCACCGCCCATGTCCGCGACGGCAAAGCGTATCAGGAACAGGAAGATTACACGCTCCCGGCAGGAAGCGATCAGGCGGAGGCGGTGCTGGACCTGCTGGAGCAGTATTCCTATCATCTCTGCTGGGACAGTTTGACGGATCCCGGCGGCATTTCTGTCGCTGGAGATGTCAGTGTGGATCTGGTGGGCGGAAGAGAACTGCAAACCCTCAGTGTCTACAATGGCACCGGCAAGGCCCGAGTCAACGGCCGGGTGGTCCGCATCGGCTATCTGGCCCAGGGAAAGGCCGCGACGCTGTGCGAACAGCTGGCCGCCGTTCTCCGGGATGAATCGGGGGTTGCAAACTGAAAATCTTGTATTATAATGAGAGGGCTGTCTGATGCAGACAGCCCGATTTTTGCGTGTTTTCTGGGAGAGACCTGTTATGAAATTGGAGAACAACCTGGGCACGGACCCCATCCGGCCTCTGGTGCTGCGGATCGCCATTCCCAGCATGCTGGCCCAGTTCGTCAGCGTGCTGTACAGCATCGTGGACCGCATCTACATCAGCAACATCCCCGTGATCGGGGAGACCGCCCTGGCGGGCGTGGGGGTCTGCGGGCCGGTGGTGACCCTGATCGGCGCCTTCGCCTCTCTCATCGGCGTGGGCGGCGCACCTTTGATGAGCATCCGCATGGGGGCGGGCAAGACGGAGGAGGCCCGGCGGATCCTCTCCAACAGTTTCCTGATGCTGTGCATCTGCTCCGTGGCGCTGATGGTGGTGGTCTTTCCCCTGCACCAGCCCATGCTGATGGCCTTCGGCGCCAGCGATGCCACCTACGGCTACGCCAATACCTATTTCACCGTCTACCTCTGCGGCACGGCGTTCAACCTGCTGGCCCTGGGGCTGAACCAGTTCATCATCTGCCAGGGCTACGCCCGGAAGGGCATGATCTCCGTCATGCTGGGGGCGGCGCTGAACATCGTGCTGGACCCGGTGTTCATCTTTCTCTTTGACATGGGGGTGGCCGGGGCTGCTGTGGCCACGGTCCTCTCCCAGTTGGCCAGCTGCCTCTATGTGCTGCGGTTCCTCTTCGGCAAGTCCGTGCCCATCGCCATCACTTTCGGCGGCTATGACGGGCGGCTGATGCTCCGCATCCTGGCGGTGGGCATGACGCCCTTCCTCATCATCGGCGTGGACAACATCATGATCATCTCCATGAACGCCATCCTCCAGTCCTATGGCGGGGCGGAGCTGGGAGACCGTCTGGTGACCTGCGCCACCATCGCCCAGAGCTTCATGCTGGTGGTGACCATGCCCCTGGGGGGCATTTCCGCCGGCACAGGCACCATCCTGGCCTACAACTACGGCGCCCGGCGGCGGGACCGGATCCTGAAGGCCCAGGCCTTCATCGCCGGACTGTGCGTGGCCTATGTGACGGCCCTGTTCCTGCTGGCCCGGCTGGGGGGCGCCCTCTTCGTGCGCCTCTTCACCACGGAGCCGGAGCTGGCGGCGGAGGCTCTCTCCGCCATCCACGTGTGCACGCTGGCCCTGATTCCCCTGGGGCTGCAGTACGCCATTGTGGACGGGTTCACCGGCATGGGAAAGGTACAGCTGGCCCTGCCTCTGTCCGCCTTCCGGAAGGCGGTGTACTTCATCGCCCTGTTCGCCCTGCCGGCGGCCTTCGGCGCCCGGGCTGCGTTCTACGCCGAGCCCATCTCCGACATCGCGGGGCCGGTGGTGAGCATCGCGGTCTATGCCCTGTGCATCCGGCGGATTCTGGATTTCCCCGCAGACCCGCCCGCTGCGGAGGACAAGCCGGCGCAGCCATCCTGATCGACAAAGCGGCACAGCCTTCAGCTGTGCCGCTTTGTTTGTACAAGATCGCCGTTTCAGACAGGGGCTGAGAATTGCCATAAGGGAACACGAAGAGGAGGGAAGCCCGCTCCGTATGGGACCAACGGCCCCCGCTCTGCGGGGGCCGCTGCGCCGCCTTTCCTCATTCGCCGTCCTCCCGGCGCTCCCCCAGCTTCCGCAGGGACTCCAGGGCCTCTGCAAAGGCTTTGGCGCTGGCGGAGGGATTGCCCCGCAGGATGCGCAGGGACTGGCGGTAGCGCCTGGCGGTGCGGGCGCGGATGGACGCCTCCCGGTCCCGGAGCCGGTCCAGCAGCTGCTGGACTTCCGCCCGGCGGGCTTCCAGAGACTCCTCTGTCAGGTCCCTGGCAGCTGCCAGCCGGTCCCGGTAGGCCTCCAGCGCCTCCTGGATGTTGGCAAGAGCCGTCAGCTTGGCGTCGGTCCGGCGGCGCAGGGACTCCTCCAGCTGGGCCTGACGGCGCCGGGCGCCCTTGGCATAGGCCTCCTGAATCTGGCGGCGGGTGTCCTCCCAGCGCTCCTGCCGGAGCAGCCGCTCCACCTCCGTGCGCTCCCGGAAGCGGCGCAGGTCGTCCTCCGCAAAGGCGGAGATCACCTCCACCCGCTTGGCAAGGCGGCGCAGGTCCTCGTTCTCCTCCGTGAGGCGGGTGAGGACCTCCCGCAGGTCCATGGCGGCCTGGAAGGACCGGACCGCGTCCACGGTGACGGCGATGGTCAGCAGGAACGCCAGGGGATCCACCAGGAAGGCGGGCAGCCGCAGCACCAGATCCTCCACGGGCGGGTGCAGGAACCGCACCAGCAGGATGGAGAAGGCGCCCCAGGCCAGGGAGCTGGTGAGGCAGATGTAGCCGTTGAGGTTGAAGGGCTGCTTGGAGTAGTCCCAGTAGCGGACTTTGAACAGGGCCTCCATGGCGGCGCCGGTGACATACTCCAGCGCCGTGGCGGCCAGCATGCCCAGCAGGAAGATCAGCCACAGGCTGTCCCGCACCGGGATGGTGGCCAGCAGGATGATGACGGCGCCGGTGCCGTAGATGGGCAGCATGGGGCCGTGGAGAAAGCCCCGGTTCACCCACTGGCGCCGCTTGGCGGAGACGTAGCAGGACTCCCACACCCAGCCGAGAAAGCAGTAGAGAAAGAAGAACAGCAGCCACTGTCCCAGGGAATAGACGTACATAAGACCTCCGGTTTCAAATAAGGGAGCCGCCCGTCCCGCCGGAGCTCCGGCGGGACGGGCGGCGGGTTCGTCCGGTCAGTGCTGTGCCGCGCTCTCGGCAGACTCCGGCGCCTCCGCCGCCACGGCCACCCGGACCTCCAGCACCCGGCGGTGGTCCACCTTGGTCACAGTGACGTCCAGGCCCTCCGCCTGGAAGTGGTCCCCCACCAGGGGCAGGCGGCCCAGCTGGTCGATCACCCAGCCGGAGACGGTGCTGGCGTCGCAGTCTCCCTTGATGGAGAACAGGTCGTACAGGTCGGAGAGGTCGGCGCCGGCGGCCACCAGGAAGCTGCCGTCGCTCTGCTTGCGGAAGGACTCCACCACCTCGTCGTGCTCGTCCCAGATCTCGCCCACCAGCTCCTCCAGGATGTCCTCCATGGTCAGCAGGCCCTCAGTGCCGCCGTACTCATCCACCACGATGGCCATGTGGGTCTTTTTCTTCTGCAGCGTCCGCAGCAGCAGGCCCAGGTCCGCATTGGCGGTGGTATAGTGGACCGGCGTGATGCAGCCGGAGATGTTGCCCTGCCCCCGGTAGCGGGCGGCGTTGAAGTCCTTCTCGTGGATCACGCCCACGATGTCGTCCACGTCCTTGTGGTACACCGGCAGGCGGGAGTAGCCGCTCTCGGCGAAGACGGCGGCGATCTCCTCCATGGAGGCAGAGTCCTCCACCGCCACGATGTCCACCCGGGGCGTCAGGATGTCCCCGGCCTCCAGGTCGCCGAACTCGATGGCGGAGCGGATCAGCTGGCTCTCGTGCTGGTCCAGGCCGCCCTCGTTCTCCGCCTCGGATACCATGGTGATCAGTTCCTCTTCCGTGATGCCCTGGTCCTCGGAGGGGTGGAAGATCATGTTCAGCAGCCGCTTCCACTGGGAGAACAGGAAGTTCAGGGGCCGCAGGACCAGCAGAAACACCCGCAGGATGGGCGCGGAGAACATGGCGAAGCCCTCCGCGTGCTCCTTGGCCAGGCTCTTGGGGGAGATCTCGCCGAAGATCAGCACCACCAGCGTCAGCACCACCGTGGAGATGGTGGGACCGTAGGCCGCGTACAGCTTGGTGAACAGCACCGTGCCCACGGTGGAGGCGGTGATGTTCACGATGTTGTTTCCGATGAGGATGGTGGAGATCAGCCGGTCATAGTCCTCCACCAGGTCCATGGCAAGAGCGGCCCGGTGGTCGCCGGACTCCGCCCGGCTCTTCATCCGGATCTTGTTCATGCAGGAGAAGGCGGTCTCCGTGGCGGAGAAATAGGCCGACATCGTCACCAGCAGGACGATGGCCACGATCATTGATATACTGGAACTGTCCATGGGAAAAATCATCACTCCTCAAAAAAATCAGCGGATCCCAGGGGACCAAAACGCGAAAAGGGCAGTCTCACCCCTTGGGGGGCAGACTGTCCTTCTGAAAGACGCCTCGGTATGTATGGGTGGGCAACGGAGGTTCGTCCACGCGGGTTCACAGATCCTTCCTGGCCGGCAGGCCAACTTACTTATCTGCTAATATACCATAACAACGGAAGGGATGCAACACTGATTTTTCAGGTTCTTGCACCCAGGGCGGAGATGCGGGAGATCAGCGGCAGTCTCCGGTTATAGAGATCCACGAACCGGCCCACCGCCAGCGCGGAAAAAATGGTGCCGATCCCCAGGCCCTGGAGCCGATGGAAGAAGAGCAGGGAGAGGAGCAGGGCTGTGGATACCAGCGTGGCGTCGAAAGCCGTCTTTACATTGCCGAACTGTCGGCCGGTGACGGCCGCGATGGCCTGGACGATCCCCTCGCCGGGGACCATCAGCACCCGGGGCGCCACCTCGACGCTGATGCCGAAGCCCAGCACGGCGCAGCCCACGGCCAGCGCCAGCAGCCGCATGGGCAGCACACCGACCTCCATCCAGGAGAGGAGTCCCATGCTCACATCAATGAACAGGCTGAACACCACATTCACAGCAACCTGTAGGAGCTGAACGGGACGGAAGTCCTTCCGCAGCAGCAGGACCTGCGCCAGAATGAACAGCATGTTCATCAAAAAGGTGAACTGTCCCAGCGTGACGGGAAAGCGGAGGCTCAGCACATAGGGCAGGCTGGAGATGGGGGAGGTCCCCAGGGCGGCCTTGGTGATCAGGGCCACGCCGAAGGCGTTCAGCAGAACCCCGGCGGTGAACCAGCCATAGCGGGAGAGAGCGGTTTTTATGGAGTGCATCTTGTTGGATCCGTCCTTTTTCGCAGAATACAGGGGGTGCCGGTCGGCGTGTCAGCCGGCGTCCAGGATGGCCTTCACAGCCTCCCGGGTGGAGCGGGCGGGAAACAGCTCATAGCCCACCAGCCCTGTGTAGCCGGCGGCCTCCAGCGCCTCGTAAACCCGGGGGAAGGCGATCTCCCCGGTGCCGGGCTCACGGCGGCCGGGGGCGTCCGCCGCGTGGACATGGCCGAAGGTGTCGGCGTACTGCCGGATGGTGTCGCAGAGGTGGCCCTCGTTCAGCTGCATGTGATAGATGTCATACAGGACCTTCAGGCGGGGAGAGCCGATCAGGCGCACCAGCTCCGCCGCCGTCTGCGTGTCCCGCAGAAAATTGCCGGGGTGGTCTGTGGAGATGTTCAGCGGCTCCAGATAGAGGGTGACGCCCGCCTCCTCCGCCAGGTGGGCGCTGGCGGCAAGGCCCGCGTACAGGGAGCAGAGCTTCACCGTGTGGGAGAGGTCCTCCCGGGGCGCCAGCACCACACCCCCCGGCCCCAGGCCGTTGGAGTGGATGGTGACGCCGGAGGCGCCCAGGAACCGGGCCGCCTCCAGAGAGCGGTGCAGAAAGGCCAGATACGCCTCCCGCTGGGCGGGATCGATCAGGGAGAGGTCCGCGTCCCCGTTGAAGCCGCAGACGGGGATCCCGGCCCGGTCCGCCGCCGCCTTGACGGCGGAGAGGTCCCGGTCCGCCCAGCTCCAGAACTCCACGGCGTCAAAGCCGTCCTCCTTTGCCGCCTGGAACCGGTCCAGGAAAGGCAGCTCCAGGTACAGCGTGTCGATGCAGGCGGAACGTCTCAGCTTCATGGGGGGCCTCCTCGCAAAGAGACATCCTGTCCGCGGACAGGATGTGGAATATGATTACTTTACACCTTGGGGCAGGAGCTGTCAACAGCCACCGTTTCCGGTTTTGCCGGACAGCCCAGGCCGCCCGGGTGGAGGCCGGCCGGGAAGGGCTGTGTCCGGCGGCGCTTGCGCGGTCGCGCCCCGGGGGAGACGCTTTCCTGAACTCAGAGGAGATCGGAGCCCATAGCGCTTTGCAGCACCCGGCGGATTCCGGAAAGACGCCCTCGAAAAGGAGAGGCCGGCGCATTCGCACCGGCCTCTGAAAGGCGAAACTCACATCAGGTTGTAGAGGATCTTGGCCATCTGGCCCCGGGTGATGTTGGCCCCGGGCTGGAACGTGCCGTCCGCATAGCCGCTGATGACGCCCTGGGCCGCCATGGTCTGGATGTAGTAGGTGGCGTAGGCGGGGATGGAGGCGGCGTCGGAGAAGGTCAATTCCACGGTGGCGTAGCCCTTCTCCTGGGTGCGGCCGATCATGGCGGCGGCCTGGGCCCGGGTCAGGGACCCGCCGGGATTGAAGTACAGCCGCCCGTCGCTGCCGGTGGAGCCGTTGATGATGCCCTCGGTGTACAGGGCTTTCACCGCCGTCAGGGCGTAATCCCCGATGGAGGCGTTGTCCGCGAAGGGCAGCGTCACGCTCTCATACTGGGTGCCGTCCAGCCCCAGGTAGCGGTACAGCATCACCGCGAACTGCTGGCGGGAGATGTTGTCGTTGGGCCGGAAGGTGCCGTCGGCGTATCCGGTGGTGATATTGGCGTTGTACAGGAAGTCCACATAGGTGGCCGCCCAGTAGTCGTTGATGTCCGTGAACTTGTGGTCCACGCCGTAGGGCTCCACATCCACGGAGGCCCGGCCGATGTTGCCGGAGAGGTCCCGGGCGGTGATGGTGATCCGCATGGCCTCGTGGCTCTCCCCGGGGCCGGGCAGGGCCACGGTCACAAGGCCGGTGGCGGGATCATAACTGCCGTAGGGGGTGCCGTTGTAGGTGACGGTGACGCTGCCCGCCGGCAGGATGCCGTCCACCGCGTCGGCGACCGAGGCGGTCACCTGCCAGAGGGAATTGTCCAGGGAGGCGGAGACCACAGGCGCCGCGTTGTCCGGCGTGCCGGAGGCGGTGGCGGTGATGTGGTCGATATAGATGGTGCCGGTGCGGGGCGTGTCGGCGTAGGAGACACTGTCAGCTGTTGCGATGACAGGAGCAGTGACTCGCAAACCCTGGATTTCGTAGTGGCTGCCCATGAGAGCGAAGGTCACCTGTTTCCAGCCGGTGAAGTCCAGCGTCACACTGCCGCCGGGGAGATAACCCTTGGCGCCGTCGCTGTACAGCAGGGACAGCTGGTTACCGGAGCTATCGCCATAAACCCACATGTGCAGGGCCGTGTAGGTGCCGGTGTCGATGCTGGTGGTTCGGGAGGCCCGCCAGTCAGCGGTATAGGCGCCCAGGCCGCTGCCGTCCTCTGTCAGGGTGTAGTCCACCTTGGCGGAGCCGCTGCCCATCCGCACCGTGTCGGCGCTGTGGTTCAGGCTGAAGTCCATGTTGATGCCGGTGCCGCGGAAGATGGTGGTGCTGCCCTCAAAGGACTCCACCTCCATGACGCCGCCGGCGGAGACAGTGCCGGTGCTGGAGACGGTGACGGGGATGGAGACTCTGGCCCGGCCGGCGGAGACGGTGATGGTGCCGGTGCCGGGCGCGGCGGCGGTAAAGAGGCCGTGCTCATCCACCGTGCCGATGTCGCCGGTGACCTCCCAGGTGAAGGCCTCCGGGTCCGCCTTCAGGGAGATGTGGTTGTAGGCGGCGGTGGCGGTGAGCTGGGTGGTGGTGCCGGTGGCGGCATTCAGCGTGGTGAGGGCGGTGCCGCTGCTGTCCCGGATGACCACGTCCGTGGGATCCTCGATGGCATAGACGGTGGTGGAGCCCTCTCTGCGGCCGCTGGAGGCGGTGACGGTGATCTCGCCGCCCCGCTTCGGGGTGGTGAGAATATTGCCGTCCAGCTCCCCGTCGGAGGCCTCCAGGTCGTAGTCATAGTCCTCGTCCATGGGGATGTAGTTGGTGTCCACGGCGGCGGCGGAGATCTCCACCTTGCTGCCCGCCAGAACGTAGGCGTTGTCCGCCTGGACGTAGAAGTGGCTCAGCTCGCCGGTGGGCTCATTGGTGGCCACCAGAAACAGGTGGTTGGTCACCGCCCGCTCACTGCCGTCGGAGGGGCGGTTGATGGTGGCGGCGGTGGTGTCGTCGGGCTGCGTCACGGTGATGGTGGTGGAGCCGCCGCCGTCCAGGCCGATGGCGGCCACGCAGCCCAGCTCGATCATCCGCTGGGCCACCTGGCTCAGGCTGGCGCCGATGGAGTGGCCAGACCGGCGGCCGTCGATGGTGTAGAACACCACTGTGCCGTCAGCCGTCACGCCCACCGCCGTGCGGGGGTTCACCCCGGAGGGCAGGCCGGAGACCACGGCGCCGTCCTGCACCAGGGAGTACAGGGCGCCCACGGCGTACTGCACGTCGTTCCACTCCTCACTGGCGGCGGAGACGGTGACGGTCACCGTGGCGCCCACGGGGATGTTCCGCAGGGCGTCGGTGTAATAGGTGTTGGAGAGGGCGTTGGCGGAGAGGACGATCTGGTCCGGCCCGATGGCCGTGGCGGAGGTGGCCTCGATCACCTGGTCCACCACCAGCGTCATGGTGCCGCCGATGGAGAGGGAGCCGTCCACGATGGTGCACAGCACGTCCACGCCGGCCTCGGTGTTGCCGGTGGTGTGCCGGTTGTTGAAGTCGTATGTATAGAGGTAGATACCGCCGGTGGAGACCCGGGCCTTGTTGATACCGGCCACCGTGCGGATGATGTCCGTGAAGTACCCGCTGCTGTCCGAGCCCTGATAGCCCAGGTTGACGGAGATGGAGAGGCCGGGCTTGCCGATGACGGCGGAGCCGTCCTCCCGGAAGCCCATGGCGTAGTAGCCGCCGTCGCTGCTGAGGACCTCTCCCTCCGACACCAGGATGCCGATGGGCAGGCCGTTGGAGGTGTTGAAGAAGTCGCCGTTGATGCCGGCCACCACCCGGTAGCCCTGGCTCTCCAGCGCCCGGGCCGCGGAGGTGACCGTGGTGCGGGTGGTCAGCGAGTCCCCGAAGGTGACGATGGGCGTCACATCCTCATTGGGCTCGTATGTGATGACATTCTCCGTCCGCAGGTCGGAGTACGCGGTGCTCCAGAACACATTGGTGGAGAGCTGGGTCTTCTGGTTCAAAAGAGTGTCCTTGGAGGTCAGGTCCTCGCCCATGGCCTCGGACGCGGCGGCGGTGAGGCCCAGAGAGCACAGAAGCGTGAACGCCAAAAACAGGGACAGGGTCTTGCGCAGGGTGTTTTTCATGTCGTACCTCCATAAGCTGCAGCTGAGATGGTCTACATAATCTTTTTCAGAATAGCATAAACGGGCGGAAAAGTAAATGGGAATGCGGCAACAAAATCCGCCAGATTGCACAGAGTCTTCCAGATACAAGACGGCGTCTGCGGGAAAAAAGTTCCGCCCGCCGCAGAAAAGACTTGGAGAAACCGGCGCGGTGTATTACAATAAGAGGGAACAGCGGGCACGGCCCGCGGAAAAGGAGGAAGCGCATGACAGTCAGTGTGGACGCCTCCCGGTGCATCGGCTGCGGGATGTGCGCGGCGGCGGTGCCGGCCGTGTTTCAGATCCAGGGGCGGGTGTCCGTGGTGCAGGCCCAGCCCCGGACGCCGGCGGAGGAGGCGGGGGCCTTCGACGCGGCCAACGGCTGCCCGGTCAACGCCATCCGGGCCCGGAAGGCATGAGAAAGAACCGCCCGCCGGAACCTTCCGGCGGGCGGCTTTTTTCATTCAATCCAGGTTCACCCGGAAATCTCCCCGGGCGGCGGCGTCGGCCCGCCGCTGCTTGTCCGCGGCCAGGGCGTCCAGCATCCCGCCGATGATCTGGTTGGACACCAGAAAGCCCCGGGGCGTCAGGTGCCAGCGGCCGTCCTCCTCCACCGCGTAGCCGGCCTTGGCGCACTGGTCCAGGAAGGGCAGAAAGCAGGTGAACCGGCGGCGGAAGCGGCGTTCAAACGCCTTGGGGTCCAGTCCCGCCGCGGTCCGCAGGCCCAGCATCACCCACTCGGTGTCCCGGTCCAGCGGCGGGATGCGGTCGCTCTCCGACAGCATGGGGGCGTGGTCCCGCACGCCCCGGATATAGCCCTCCAGGTCCTTCGTGTAGGCGTACCGCACGCCGCCGAAGTCCGAGTGGGCGCCGGGGCCGAACCCGGCGTACTCCCCCAGGGTCCAGTATTTCAGGTTGTGCCGGGAGGCGCAGCCCGGCTTTGCGAAGTTGGAGATCTCGTACTGCTCGTAGCCCTGGGCCTTCAGGAACTCCACCGTGTAGAGGTACATGTCCGCCTGGGCGTCATCCCCCGGCAGGCCGGCGGTCTCCCGCCGGGCGAAGAGGGGCGTGCCCTCCTCCACCTTCAATCCATAGCAGGAGAGGTGCTCCGGCGCCAGGTCCACGGCAGCGGAGAGGTTTTTCTGCCACCCCTCCAGCGTCTGGCCGGGCAGGCCGTAGATCAGATCCAGGGAGAGATTCTGGAACTTGGCCTTCCGGGCGGCCTCCACGGCCGCTTCCGTCTGGGCCATGGTGTGCACCCGGCCGATCTCCGAGAGCTCTTCGTCATCGGCGGACTGCATTCCCAGGGAGAGGCGGTTGAACCCACACCGGCGCAGGGCGCGCAGCTCCTTCCAGTCCCCGGCGGAGTCGGGATTGGCCTCCAGGGTGATCTCCGCCTGCTTGTCCACCTTGTATTTTTTCAGAATGGTCTTCAGGATCTTCACCAGCCGCTTGGTCCCCAGATAGCTGGGGGTGCCGCCGCCGAAGTACACAGTGTCCACCAGATGGCCCGCCGCGAAGGGGGCGGTCTCCGCCAGATGGGCGCACAGGGCGTCCGTATAGTCATCCATCCGGCTCTCGGACCGGGGCAGGGAGTAGAAGTCGCAGTAGACGCACTTGCTCTTGCAGAAGGGGATGTGGATATACAGGCCCAGCGGGGCCGGCGTGGGTCTCATGGGGATTCCTCCAAACACACAAATCTTCGGGCAACAGTGTACTCCCTTCCGCTTCGCTTTGCAAGTGCGTATAGTTTCCGAACAAGCGGGAGACCCTATGGGAAAACGGCCTGGAGGGGATTTTCAATGGATATGACGCCGCAGGAATACCAGCAGTACGTGAAGCAGAAGGCCCCCAAGTCGCCGCTGCTGAAGGACACGGTCCTGGCCTTTGTGGTGGGCGGGGCCATCTGTGTGGTGGGCCAGCTGATCCAGAACGGCTGGACTGCCGCCGGCCTGGAGGAAAAGACGGCAGGCACCGCCACCTCCTGCACGCTGGTGTTTCTCTCCGCCCTGCTGACGGGGCTGAACCTGTACAACAAGCTGGCCCGCTTCGGCGGCGCCGGGACGCTGGTGCCTATCACCGGCTTTGCCAACGCGGTGGTCTCACCGGCCATCGACTTCCGCAGTGAGGGATTCGTCACCGGCATGGCGGCCAAGATGTTCCTGATCGCCGGGCCGGTGATCGTGTTCGGCACCCTGGCCTCAGTGATCTACGGCGTGGTCCTGGTGCTGCTCGGCTGAGGCGGGAACGCCGTGCCGTCCCGCTTCGGGGACGCCGTGCCCACAGACGGCTTCCCGCATCCGCTCCAAAAAGACCGCCCCGGCGCTGATTGCAGCGCCGGGGCGGTCTGGTGTCTCGCAGCTTACAGGTCCTTCTTCCAAAGACCGTGGAGGTTGCAGTAGGCGTAGACGGCCTTGGCAGTCTGGCCCTCCGCCAGGGCGAACACGGCCTCCGGCGCCTCCTCCGGGTGGAACCAGTGGATCAGGGCGTCCCGCTCAGTCTCCACCACCACCCACTGGATGAAGTGCTCGGCGGTCATGGGGTGGGTGACGGAGCCCACGTCCACCTTCACCCGGCCGCCCTCCACCGTGACGGCGGGCACGTGCTTCTCCTGGGCTGCGTCGGTGACGCCGGCCTCCAGCAGCTGCATCTCCTCGCCGCAGCACTTCACGGGCACCTGGGCGGAGGTGAGCTTGGTGATGACATTGCCGCAGTGTTTGCAGATATAGAACTTCATATACAATTCTCCTTTTTCCGTTTTTTGGAATGCTTTCAAGGGGAAAGGGATTTCCTCTGACAATATATTAGCATATCCAAATGTATGCATATATTGCATTTGCAACTATAAAAAATTTCCGGGCGCCCGGCCGGCGGAAAAGGCGCTTCGCAAAAGCGTCCGATCCGGAAAACGGGGCGTCCGGCCGGGACGTGCGCGGCGCGGTATTTTTTCCGCATTTCAAAAGTTGACATAACGGTGTGGAAAACTCTGTGGAGAATGTGCAAAACCCCTATGAAAAGGGCATTGGGCTGGGTGACGGCCAGGTTATGAGAAATTTTACGCAATAACATTTTTGTAAAATTTGTGTGAAGAGTCGGGAAGCGGGCGGGATCACGGCGTCTTTTGGGGGAGCACTTGAAGGACGGCGGCGGGTGTGCTACAATAAATCCGTGAATTTTACGGCAGACACTGCCTTTGGAGGAACTCAATGGCAACCAAGAAGCAGGACTATGGCAACGACAGCATTTCGGCATTAAAGGGCGCGGACCGGGTCCGGAAGCGGCCCGGCGTCATTTTCGGCTCCGACGGGCTGGAGGGGTGCGAGCACGCGGTGTTCGAGATCCTCTCCAACTCCATCGACGAGGCCCGGGAGGGCCACGGCAAGGTCATCACCGTCACCCGGTTTCTGGACCGCTCCATCCAGGTGGAGGACGCGGGCCGGGGCTGCCCGGTGGACTGGAACGAGAAGGAGCAGCGGTACAACTGGGAGCTGGTGTACTGCGAGCTGTACGCCGGCGGAAAGTACGACAACGTCTCCGGCGACAACTATGAATACTCCTTAGGCCTCAACGGCCTGGGCGCCTGCGCCACCCAGTACGCCTCCCGGTACATGGACGTCACCGTCTGGCGGGACGGGTTCGAGTACGCCCTGCACTTCCAGCGGGGCGAGATCGTGGGGGAGCTGGGGAAGACCCCCCTGCCCAAGAGCCAGGCCAGAAAGACCGGCACCCGCACCCGGTGGCTTCCCGACCTGGACGTGTTCACGGACATCGCCATCCCGGCGGAGTACTTCACCGACGTGATGAAGCGCCAGGCGGTGGTGAACGCCGGGGTCACCTTCCGGTTCCGGAACGAGACGGAGCCGGGTCGGTTCGAAGAGGCGGAGTTCCTCTACGAGAACGGCATCATGGACTATGTGACAGAGCTGGCCGGGGAGGGGAGCCTGACGGCGCCGGTGTTCTGGCAGACGGAGAAGAAGGGCCGGGACCGGGCGGACAAGCCGGAATACAAGGTGAAGCTCAGTGTGGCCTGCTGCTTCTCCAACAAGGTGAACGTCATCGAGCACTACCACAACTCCTCCTGGCTGGAGCACGGCGGCTCCCCGGAGAAGGCGGCCAAGTCCGCCTTCGTCTCCGCCATCGACAAGTACCTGCGGGACCAGGGGAAGTACCAGAAGAGCGAGAGCAAGATCACCTGGGCGGACATCGAGGACTGCCTGGTGCTGGTCAGCAACAACTTCTCCACCCAGACCAGCTATGAAAACCAGACGAAAAAGGCCATCACCAACAAATTCGTCCAGGAGGCCATGACGGAGTTCCTCCGCAGCAACCTGGAGATTTACTTCATTGAAAACCCCTTCGACGCAGAGAAGATCGGTGAGCAGGTGCTGCTGAACAAGCGCAGCCGGGAGAAGGCGGAGGAGACCCGCCTGAACGTGAAGAAGAAGCTCTCCGGCTCGGTGGACATCGCCAACCGGGTCCAGAAGTTCGTGGACTGCCGCACCAAGGACGTGGACAAGCGGGAGATCTACATCGTGGAGGGCGACAGCGCCCTGGGCAGCGTGAAGCTGGCCCGGGACTCCGAGTACCAGGGCATCATGCCGGTGCGGGGCAAGATCCTGAACTGCCTGAAGGCGGACTACGCCCGGATTTTCAAGAGCGAGATCATCACGGACCTCATCAAGGTCCTGGGCTGCGGCGTGGAGGTCCAGAACAAGCACGTGAAGAACGTGGCGCCCTTTGACCTGGGGAACCTCCGGTGGAGCAAGGTGGTCATCTGCACCGATGGCGACGTGGACGGCTTCCAGATCCGGACGCTGATCCTCACCATGCTGTACCGGCTGACCCCCACCCTGATCCGGGAGGGGTACGTGTATATCGCCGAGACGCCCCTGTTTGAGATCAACAGCGGCGACAAGACCTGGTTCGCCTACTCCGACAAGGAGAAGAACGACATTGTCAAGAGCCTGGAGGGGAAGAAATACAAGATCGACCGGTCCAAGGGCCTGGGCGAGAACGACCCGGACATGATGTGGCTGACCACCATGAATCCGGAGACCCGGCGGCTGATCCGGGTGATGCCGGAGGACGTGGAGCGGACGGCGGCGGTGTTCGACCTGCTGCTGGGGGACAACCTCCAGGGCCGCAAGGACCACATTGCGGAGAATGGGTACAAGTATTTGGACATGGCAGATATTTCGTAAAGGTCGCGGCTGTCCGCCCTGCCCGCGCGATGTGGTCCGCGACCGAGCGGAGCGACGGGAGCCGCGCGTCAGCGCGTTTTGAGATCGTGCCGCTTGGCAGCTTTGCGGAGCAAAGCCGGCAAGCCACATCGCCGAGAACGGGTACAAGTATTTGGATATGGCGGATATATCGTGAGGAGATGGGATCGTGACACTTGGCGAAATATGGGGTAGAAAGGAAAGCATCCCCACAAACCAGGAAGCATACAGGATCACGGTTCCACCGGGAATGACGATCCACTGTGCCTGCCCCTGTGAAAAAGACCGTAACGACAACCACTACAAGCCATAAAATCTGACAAAACGATATGCGGACAACCATTCCCGGGTGCTATATATAGGGAAAGCCGGCGGAAAG
>DWXY01000090.1 GCA_019118935.1 Candidatus Oscillibacter pullicola | reverse complement strand
AGATAAAGGTAATGCCCACCTGCTGCTGGATGCGCTTGAGTTCGATCTGCATATCCTTGCGCAGCTTCAGGTCCAGGGCGCCCAGAGGCTCGTCCAGCAGCAGCACCTTGGGCCGATTCACCAGGGCCCGGGCGATGGCCACCCGCTGCTGCTGGCCGCCGGACAGGGCGTCCGGCTTGCGGTTTTCAAAGCCCCGGAGGCTGACGGTCTCCAGCATCTCCAGGACCCGCTCCTGGATCTCCCTCTCCGGCCGCTTCTGCATCCGCAGACCGAAGGCCACGTTCTCGAACACGTTCATGTGGGGGAACAGGGCGTATTTCTGGAACACCGTGTTGATCTGCCGCCGATAGGGCGGAACGTCATTAATCCTCACACCGTCGAACAGGACGTCTCCCGACACAGGGGTCGTGAAGCCGCCGATAATACGCAGCGTTGTGGTCTTGCCGCAGCCGCTGGGTCCAAGCAGTGTGAGGAATTCTTTGTCGTTGATATAGAGGTTTAAATCGTTGAGAACCACTTCGTCGTCAAACGCCATGCGGATGTTCCGCAGACGAATCAACTCTTTGGACATGTATCCTCCCCCATTTCATAATAATTTTGATTACAATGAAACGCCTCTTTTCTCTGTTGAGGGGGAACCTTTCTCGTCGAAATTCAGCAATAACAAACTATATCGGAACCGGGTGAAAATGTCAAGTAAAATCAAAGATTTCATCGTGTTTTTACAGGATTTTTTTCGGGTTTTCCCGGCGCGGGAAAGTAGCGGTCCCGGAAGGGGACCTCCGCCACGGTGAACACCCTGCCCCGCAGGTAGTTCAGCGCCCCCGCGTCCGTGGGGAAGGGGAAGGCCAGCTGATAGGAGTACAGGGCCTGCCGGGTCTCGCCGTAGCGGCGGTTCACGTCCCCCCGGCCGTACTTGCCGTCCCCCAGCAGGGGGCAGCCGATCTCCGCCATGGACACCCGGATCTGGTGGGTCCGGCCGGTGAGCAGCCGGCACTCCACCAAAGACAGCGGTCCCCGGGTCTCCAGAGTCCGGTACAGGGTCACGGCGGTCTTGCCGCCGGGGACTGGACGGCGGTAGAAGGCCACCTGCTTTTTCGTCTCATCCTTTAAAAGGAAGCCCTCGATCTTCCCCTCCGCCGGCTTGGGGCGGCCCACGGTGATGCAGAGATAGGACTTCTCCACCTCGTGCGCCTTGATCTTCTCGTTCATGATCCGCAGGGTCTCGGCGTTCTTGGCGGCGATGACGATGCCGCCGGTGTTCCGGTCGATCCGGTTGCACAGGGCCGGGGCGAAGGCGTTCTCCCATTTGGGGTTCCACTCCTTCTTCTGGTACAGGTAGGCCTGGATGTGGTTGATGAGGGTGTTGACCTTCTCCGTTTCGTCGGCGTGGACCACCAGGCCCGGCCGCTTGTTCACCAGCAGCAGATTCTCGTCCTCGTACACGATGTCCAGCTGGGGACGGAACACGGTGAGAAAGATGTTTTCCTCAGAGGGCTTGTCAAAGAACTCGTCGTTGATATATAATTGTAGAATATCGCCGGACTCCAGCCGCGTGTCCCGCTTGGCGCCCCTGCCGTTGACCTTGATCCGCTTGAGGCGGATATACTTCTGCAGCAGGGCGGGGGGCAGCAGGGGCAGGCTTTTGGCCACAAAGCGGTCCAGCCGCTGTCCGGCGTCGTTTTTTCCAATGGTGAGTTCCCGCATGGCATCCTCCGGTGGGCAAGTATTTGATGCTACCATCATACCTGTTTACCGGGCACTTGTAAAGCGGAGAGAGAATTTTTTGAATCGGTTAGGAGAAACTGGACGTATGGCGCAGCATGACGGAAACAAACAGCGGGGCTGGGTGAACTACTTCCGGGTCTTGGCAGGAGGCTACCTGCTGTATCTGGCCTATCAGCTGATGAAGGGCATCTGGGACGGGACCGCCGAAACCGTGGCCCTGAACGCGGCGGCGGGCGCGGTGTTCGCGGCGGCGGGCGCTGTGGTGCTTTGGCGGGAGTGGAAGGCGTATCAGTACGCCAAGGCCCACAAGGACGACCCGGATACCTGGAGCCGGGACGACGCCCTGCCGGAGCAGAAGCGGCCTGCGGCACCCGCAGAACAGACCGGGCCCGAAGCGGACCAGAAGGGACGGGACGAAGAATGAAGCTGGAAGAGCTCTGCGCCGCCGTGCAGGAGGCGCGCTATTACAACGAGCGGTTCACCCGCCGGGAGTACACCGGCGCCTTCCGGACCTACACGGAGCGATTCGGACCGCTGTACATGGAGGCCGTCCGGGAGACGGCGGAGGACCCTGACGGCCGCCGGGTACTGGCGGAGCAGCTGCTGGACCTGCTGGAGGCCGGGTGGAAGCGCCAGCGCCCCTGGAACCGGACCATGGTCCAGACCCGGGAGAAGCAGATGCTGGTGACCTATCTCTCCCCCATGCTGCTGGGACTGGAGGAGCCCCTGTGCCAGGAGCTGGCGGAGCGGCTGCGGGACGGCTGGAACGCCCGCCGGCCCAAGGACGCCTACGACATCACCACCTATGCCCGTCTGCAGGAGGGCTTCCGCAACGTGATCCTGGGCATCGACATCACCGGCTGGCAGAAGCGCCGGGAAGAGGAGCGCTGAGCGGGCCGCCTACCCGGAACGAAAAAATTTGCCCGGAAACGGCAAAAACATGAAAAAATTGTTTGACAACCGGGTGTCCATCCCTTATAATACTATTCGTGTCATTACGAGGTAGCCTATGCGTTTCGATGTAAGACCCATACTGCATACCCCCGGCAAGCGTCTGACGTTCCAGTTTTCCCTGGATCTGTCCGATGTGGAATTTGCCGGACGGCATCCCATCAGCCGCCCTGTGGAGGTGGAGGGCGCGGTGAGCAACACCGCGGATCTCCTGGAGCTGGAGCTGACGGCCCGGACCACGCTGGATGCGGTCTGCGACCGGTGCGGCAAGGCATTTCTCCAGGACAAGGCCGTTCCCTTCCGCTGCCTGCTGGCGGAAGAGCTCCAGAACGAGGACAACGACGAGATCGTCCTGCTGGAGGATGGGGAAGTGGATGTGGGCGATCTGGCCCGCACGGCGTTCATCCTTGGAATGGACACCAAGACATTGTGTTCGGAAGATTGCAAAGGGCTGTGCCCCCGGTGCGGCGCCGACCTGAACCTCGGCCCCTGCTCCTGCGGGAAGGAGGCGGATCCCCGTTTGGCGGTCCTTGCAAAGCTTTTGGAGAACAGAGAGAACGAATGAATCAGGGCCGGGGGCGACTCCGCTGCCTTTGAAAGATCAAGGAGGTGTCACAATGGCAGTACCTAAGGGAAAAGTATCCAAAGCTAGACGCGACAAGCGCCGCAGCTCCCACTGGAAGCTGGCGGCTCCCGGCCTCGTCAAATGCCCGAAATGCGGTGCGCTGCACCTGCCTCACAGAATGTGCCAGGAGTGCGGTACTTACAACGGCCGCGAGGTCAAGGTTGTCAAGTCCGTGGTGGCGAAATAAGACGTGCCCTGTGGATCGGGAGGGAAGAGCAACATCTTCCCTCCTTTTTTCTGCGTCTATACTGTGTAAAAATCTGGGGACGTCTTGCCATTCCGCCGGTCGGCGGGTATAATATAACCATGTATGTCTGCTTGATAAAGAAGGGAAGTGAGCGCCGGTGAAACCCATCGTCGCCATCGTGGGCCGGCCCAATGTGGGCAAGTCCATGCTGTTCAACAAACTCATTGGAAAGCGCCTCTCCATTGTGGAGGACACCCCGGGCGTCACCCGGGACCGCATCTATGGGGAGACGGACTGGAACGGCCGGTCCTTCACCCTTATCGACACCGGCGGCATCGAGCCCCGGACCGACGACCAGATCCTGTCCTTCATGCGGGATCAGGCCCAGATCGCCATTGACAACGCCACCGTCATCATCTTTCTGACGGATGTCCGTACAGGCCTCACCGCCTCCGACCAGGAGGTGGCGGGCATGCTGCTGCGCAGCGGCAAGCCCATCGTGCTGGCGGTGAACAAGATGGACTCCACCGGCGCCCCGGACCCGGACTTTTACGAGTTCTACAACCTGGGACTGGGGGATCCCATCGCTGTCTCGGCCGTCCACGGCCATGGCACCGGCGACCTGCTGGACGCCTGCCTCCAGTACTTCCCCCCGGAGGAGGAAGAAGAGGAGGAGGACGACGCCATCAAGGTGGCCGTCATCGGCAAGCCCAATGCCGGCAAGTCCTCCCTGGTGAACAAGATCCTGGGAGAGGAGCGGGTCATCGTCTCCAACGTGGCCGGCACCACCCGGGACGCCATCGACTCCTACTTTGAAAACGACAAGGGCAGGTTCGTCTTCATCGACACCGCCGGCATCCGCCGCAAGTCCAAGGTGGAGGAGGACATCGAGAAGTACTCCGTTCTCCGGGCCACCCTGGCCATTGAGCGCAGCGACGTGTGCCTGATCCTGATCGACGCCACCGAGGGCGTCACCGAGCAGGACACCAAGGTGGCGGGCCTGGCCCACGAGGCCGGCAAGGCCAGCATCATCGTGGTGAACAAGTGGGATCTGATCGAAAAGGACGGCAAGACCATGGACAAGATGCGGGAGGAGGTCCGCAACGGCCTGGCCTTCATGACCTATGCCCCCATCCTGTTCATCTCTGCCAAGACCGGCCAGCGGGTGGACCGGCTGTTCGAGCTGATCGACTACGTCTCCAACCAGGCCAGCACCCGGATCACCACCGGCATGCTGAACAGCGTCCTGGCGGACGCCCAGACACGGGTTCAGCCCCCCTCCGACAAGGGCCGCCGGCTGAAGATCTACTACATGACCCAGGTGGGCATCCGGCCGCCTCATTTCGTGGTGTTCTGCAACGACAGCCGCCTGTTCCACTTCTCCTACCAGCGGTATCTGGAGAACTGCCTGCGGAACACCTTCGGCCTGGAGGGCACGCCCATCACCCTCTCCATCCGCCAGCGGGGCGAGAAGGAGGGGTGAGCCGATGCTGGATTCCTTCTATCTGGCCCCCAATGCCGTCACGGGACCCGGCCCCCTCGGCATTCTTCTTGTGGCGGCGATCGCCTACTTCTGCGGCTGCTTCAACGGCGCGGTCATCGTTTCCAAGTACATCCTGCGGGACGATGTGCGCAACCACGGCAGCGGCAACGCGGGACTGACCAATTTTTACCGCACTTTCGGCGGACCGCTGACCTTTGTGGTGATCCTGTGCGATGTGCTGAAGGCCGTCGTGGCCGTTCTGCTGGGCAGCTGGCTCTTGGGCAGCGCTTTCGGACAAAACGGTTATGCGGACAGTGTCCGGATCAGCAGTATGTGGGCGCTTTTCGGCGAATACTGGGCCGCCCTGTTCTGCCTGCTGGGCCACATGTTCCCCTGCATGTTTCACTTCAAGGGCGGCAAGGGCATCCTCTCCGGCGGCACCATCGTCTGGATGATCGACTGGCGGATCGGCCTGGTGGTCTGGGTGGGCTTTCTGCTCTTGTTCCTGCTGACGAAATATGTGTCTCTGGGATCTGTCTGGGCCGGGGCCAGCTTCCCCTTTGCCACTTGGTATTTCTATCCGGACCCGGTGATCGTGCTCCTGGCCTTTATCCTGGGGGGCCTGGTGCTGTGGAAGCACCGGAGCAACATCGTCCGCCTTATCCACGGAAACGAGAACAAGTTCAGCGTACACCGCAAAAAAGATAAAAGTTAAAGGATAAAAGATAAGAGATAGCCTGGAAGATGGAAGATCTTTTATCTCATCACTTTTATCTCTTATCTCCAAAAAGGGGGATTTCGATATGAAAACAGTTGTATTGGGCTCCGGCGGCTGGGGCACGGCCCTCAGCCAGATCCTGTGCGACAACGGACACGAGACCTATCTCTGGTCTCACAGCCCCGCCAAGGCGGCGGAGATGGCCCGGACCCGGGAGAACCCGCTTTTGCAGGGCGTCCATCTGCCGGAATCCCTCCATATCACCGGGGATTTGGACTGCTTGAAGGGCGCCGACCTGGTGGTCAGCGCACCGCCCTCCTTCGCCGTGCGGGAGACAGCCAAAAAAATGGCCCCGTATCTCACGGAGAAGACCGTTGTGGTGTCCGTCTCCAAGGGGATTGAGCGGGACACAAATCTGCGTCTCAGCCAGGTGATCCAGGAGGAGACGGGGAATATCTGTAAAGTGGCGGTCCTTTCCGGCCCTTCCCATGCGGAGGAGGTGGGGATCCGCCTGCCCACCGGCTGCGTGGCCGCCTGCCCGGATGTGGATGCGGCGCGTTTTGTGCAGGACGCCTTCATGAACGACTACTTCCGGGTGTACACCAGCGGCGACGTCGTGGGCGTGGAGCTGGCGGCGGCACTGAAGAACGTCATTGCCCTCAGCTGTGGCGTGTGCGACGGCCTGGGCTATCAGGACAACACCAAGGCCCTGCTGATGACCCGGGCCATGGCGGAGATCACCCGCCTGGGGGAGAAGCTGGGGGGCTCCCGGCAGACCTTCGGCGGCCTGGCCGGCATGGGGGATCTGATCGTCACCTGCACCTCCATGCACTCCCGGAACCGCCGGGCGGGCATCCTCATCGGCCAGGGCAAAACGCCCCGGGAGGCCATGGAGGAGGTGGGCGCCGTGGTGGAGGGATACTTCGCCGCGGAGAGCATTCACCAGCTCAGTGAGCGGGTAGGCGTGGAAATGCCTATCAGCCGCTGCGCCTATGAAGTCCTCTACCAGGGCAAGCAGGTCCGGGGCGTGGTGGCGGAGCTGATGACCCGGGCCAAGAAGGACGAACTGCTGGAGACGGCGTGGCTGTGAGGGAGGACCCGGCCATGGGCGTTTCTGCGTGGAGAGGAAGGGGAAGAGACCGGAGAGAACCGGTCTCTTCCCCTTTCCGGAAGCAGCTCTCCGTTTTGAAGATGAAATGATCCCGGTGAAGCGCCTCGAAGGGCGCTCACCGGGATTTTTCCGATTCAAACAGGAAAGCGCACTGTCAGACAATGTCCAGCAGCTCCCGCAGGTCCCGGATCTCATAGTCGATCCGCAGGTCCTCCGGCCGGGCCTTTCCAATGGGATTGTACCAGCAGCAGGGAAGTCCGGCATTGTTGGCGCCCCGGATATCCGTGGAGAGGGAGTCTCCGATCACGAGACCGTTCTCCGGCGTCAGGCCGGGGACGCGGGAGCGGACATAGGCGTAGTAGGCCGGGTCCGGCTTGGAGGCTCCGGCGTCCTCGGAGATGAAGGCATCCGTGATGAGGTCCGCGAACACACTGCCCTGCAGGCGGCTGCGCTGGACGGAGGCCACAGCGTTGGTGACGATGTACAGCTTGTGTCCCCGGCGGACCAGCTCCCGGCAGACCGCCTCCGCATGGGGCAGGGGATAGACCCCGGCGCCCAGGGCGGTGAGGTAATCCCGGTTGCACTTGTCCGGGTCCCGGGGCAGCTCCAGCGCCTGAAAGAAGCGCACGAAGCGCTCCAGCGTCACATAGTCCTTGGAGACCTCTCCCCGGTCAAAGGCCGCCCACAGTTCCTGGTTGATCCGGTGGTAGAGGGCGCGGGTGTCCAGCGTGTCCGGAACGCCGTTGCTCCGGCACATGGCGGAAAACGCACGGGCCGAGGCTTTTGGAAAGTCGAATAGGGTGTCATCCGCGTCAAAGAGCAGATAGGAAAATTTCATGGAGAGGACTCCTTTCGGGAGAGTTTGACCACATGTATCGTATCACATCCAAACAGGAAAGGCAATCACCGCCGCCCCCGCCGTGCATACCATGGCTTGAGGGGGAATGCCGGATGAACAAGACCTTTGGCGTGATCGGCGGAGATCGGCGGCAGGCAGAGCTCGCACGGCTGCTGGCGGAGGAAGGGCGCACGGTATGGACCAGCGGAGTGGCCGGATGCCCGGATCTGCCTGCGCAGGCGGCAGCGGCGGACGTGGTGATCCTTCCGCTGCCGCTCTGCCGGGAGGACGGGATACTGAACAGTGAGGCGGAGGCTCTGCCCACCAGTGCGCTGTTCCGCCGTTTCCGTCCCGGTCAGCTGCTGCTGGCAGGGCAGGTCCGTCCCGCCCAGCAGCTGGAGGCTGAGAACTGCGGGCTGACGCTAGTGGACTACTTCCAGCGGGAGGAGCTGACCGTTGCCAACGGGGCGGCCACGGCGGAGGCGGCCCTCCAGGTCGCCATGGAGCATTTGGACCGGACGCTCCTGGGGATGGAGTGCCTAGTGCTGGGCTTCGGGCGGATCGGAAAACTGCTGGCCTATCGGCTCCACGGGCTGGGCGCCCATGTCACGGTCACCGCCAGAAAACCGGCGGACCTGGCTTGGATCCGCGCCTACGGCTGGCGGGCGCTGGAGACCGGACGCCTCGATGGCGCGCTGTGTGACTTCGGCGCCGTGTTCAACACGGTCCCCTCGCCCGTCCTGGGCCGCCCGCTGCTGGCGCAGCTGCCGAAGGGCTGCCTGTGTGTGGAGCTGGCCTCCGTCCAGGGCATCGACCTGGCTGCTGCAGAGGAGCTGGGACTGCCCCATGTATGGGCCCGCTCCCTGCCGGGGCGGATGGTGCCTACCGCCGCGGCGGCGGCCATCCGGGACGCGGTCGACTACATTTTAAAAGAACGAGGTGACCCTGTGTGAGAAAAGAACGGGTCGGATTTGCGATGTGCGGCTCCTTCTGCACCCATGAAAAGGTGCTGGCGGAGCTGGAGAAGCTGGTGCAGCTGTATGAGACAGTCATCCCCATCGCGTCGGAGATCTCCGCTTTCACGGATACCCGCTTCGGGACCTCCGATGACCTGATGGAGCGGCTGGAGGATTTGACGGGGCATGAGGTGCTTTGTGACATCCCGTCTGTGGAGCCCATCGGTCCCAAGGGGCTGCTAGATGTTCTGGTGATCGCCCCGGCCACGGGGAATACCATCGCCAAGCTGGCGGCCGGCATCACAGATACGGCTGTCACGATGGCGGCCAAGGCCCATCTGCGGAACGGGAGGCCGGTGGTGATTGCCATGGCCAGCAACGACGGCCTGGCGGCCGGCGCCCGGAACATCGGGGAACTGCTGGTGCGGAAGAACTACTATTTCGTTCCCTTCGGGCAGGACAACGCCCAGGCGAAACCCAGTTCCCTGGTGGCGGACTTTTCCAAAATTCCGGAGACGGTGGAAGCCGCTCTGCGGGGCGAACAGATACAGCCACTGCTGCTGCGCTGAGGGAAGAGACGCGGGAATCAAGCCCGCGTCTCTTTTTCCCGGCTTTATTCAAACTGGATAAAATCGACAAAAGAAGCGTGTAAAATCAATACTTATAATAAGCGCAACTTATAATGAAACGAATTTGATCAGTTCAAGTACTTATTAAGTGCGAAAAAGAAGGTGAATCCGGAAAACAAGAGAAAAAAATGAACAAAAGCAGGAGAAGAGGGTTGACTTTTCTGGCAGGCTCTGGTATCCTAACTAAGCTGTCGGGCGTGAGAGTGAAACACCAAAACGCAGAGCTTCAAGAAAAAACTTGAAAAAATGTGTTGACAAAGTAAGAACTTTATGGTAAAGTAAA
>DWXY01000089.1 GCA_019118935.1 Candidatus Oscillibacter pullicola | reverse complement strand
ATCCCTGGCGCCTTCTGGCATTTATAGGAAATTGATCGGTATCGTCTTTTTTACATCTCGCAGAGCTTAAGGAGCTCCTCCCAGTTGCAGTCCACTTCCTTCTGGACCTCTTCGATCATCCACTCGTTGCCGGGCTTGAACATGTGGGCGAAGCGGCCCTGCATCTTCAGGTACTCCTCCACCAACAGCTTGTTCTTGGGCTTGTAGCTGAGGATGTACTTGCCCTCGACCACCTCGTACAGCGGCCACACGCAGGTCTCCACCGCCATCTTGGTGACTTCCATCAGCTTCTCGCTGGGATACCGCCACCCACGGGGGCTGTGTATCCTAGTGTCGAATTTATATTGATGTTATCGTACCACAACTCCAACGGAATCGCAAGCATTCAACCACGTTTGTTCTGTTTTTAGCTGCAACAAATTCTTTCTTTTCAATCATGCCGCTGTGCTTGCTGTTATCAAAACTATCCCGCAAGTTAGCTGCGAAAATCACATGAAGGGTCGAGCAAAAAGGTTCATTGAAAAGTTGTCTTTCCGGAGCTTACCCGATCTGTGCGCGGCGTCACGCGCTCTTTTCCCGCTTGGTGCTTTCAAACACCCAGAAGATGGCGCCCAGAATCACAATACCGCCGATCATAGAGCTCTTGCTGAGGGTCTCGCCCAAGAAGACGTAGCTCAGCACTGCCGTGAACACGACGCCGGAATACTGGTAGATGCTGACCTCGGAGGCCGGCGCCTGCTGATAGGCGTAAGTCAGGAAAAACTGTCCGCCCGCCGCAAAAACGCCGATCATCAAAAGCATGACAAACACCTTCGGCGAGGGAATCACCAGGTTCGGCAGCATCATCAGTCCCGCGCAGACCGTGCTCAGGGCGGAGAAGTGGAAGATGATTGCGGAGGGATGCGTGAAATTCTTGCAATAGGACAGCATGGTGTAAGCCATGCCGGATACCACCGCCGCCAGAAGAGCCGCCAGGAGCGGGAAGGGATTGGAATCGAAGGACGGCTGCATAGCGATATACGCCCCCACAAGGCACAGGACCGTGGAGGCGACTTTGACGAAGTTGATCTTCTCCTTCAGGAAAACACCGGCAAGCAGTGTGACAAATACCGGGGACGCCCGGTTCAGCATGGCCACATCCGCCTGGCGGGCGTGGCCGGCCGCATAGAAAAAGAGCACGATCCCCAGGAATCCGAAAAAGGATCTTCCCCAGAGCGCCCAGCTCCCCCGTTTGATCTCCTGAAAAATCTGCAGTTTTTCCCGCCGGACCATGACGGCCGCAATGATCAGACTGACGAGGTTGCGGAAAAAGGTCTGTTCAAATGTGCCGACCTCTTCAGAACTCAGCTTGACGAATACCTGCATGATGGAAAAGGACAGCGAAGAGATCAGCATAAGATAGATGGCTTTGGTTTTTTGAGTTTTCGTAATCAGTCTCTCCTTCTTTGATATGACAGAATCAAGCGGGGCCGTCCCTGAGAAAATCAGCGCAGACGACCGGAATCCAATTCCGGTCGTCTGTTCTGATCCCCTCGGAAGCCCGTCGGGCGGCGATCAATAGTCACCGTTATAGCTGGTCCCGTGAGGCGTTGTCCAGCTGTAGTCGCCCAGCTTTTCCGCCTTTGTCTCTTCGCCGTTTGCCACGCGCAGGAGCAGCTCATAGAGCTCCCGTCCGCTCTCCTGCAGGTTCAGTTCCCCATACAGCATGGGCGCTGCGGAGTAGTCGATCATATCCTCCAGTGCCGTGGCCGTCTGAGGGTTGCCCGTGATCTTGATGGTCGTCATGCACGCATTGCCGATGGGATTGCCCCGGCCTGTGGTGAACAGGCAGATGTGGCAGCCGCTCATGGCCAGCGTGGTGGATGCATAGGCGTCATTGGCGCCCTGGGCCTGGTTGATGCCCCAGGCTCCCGCACCGGGGACAGGGTCGCCGCAGTCCAGGATCCCCAGGATCCGGCGATGCCCCTGGGTCTTGAAGCTGCCCAGGTTCTTCTCGGTCATGGTGGTCAGGCCGCCTGCCTTGTTGCCGGGGGTGGGGTTGACCTGGGAGAGTCCCTTTCCGCCTCTGCGGGTGCAGTCCTCATTGAAGAAGTCGCCGATATCCATCAGCCGCATGCCGATCTCATAGGAGGCCGCTGTGGTGGGGTAGCCGCCGCGGCCGCAGACCTCCACCGCTCTTCCGCCAATGGACAAGTGCATATCGATCACCTCGCCCACCACCGGGTTGGCAGACAGGCCGCTGGTCCAGTCGGAGCCCCCGTTGTAGCCGCCGATGATCAGTCCGCTGAGGGGGCAGGGTTCTCGCTTCTGGGCTTCCGCCTGACGTTTCAGATCCTCCACAGCCGCGATGCCGTCCTGGATTGCCTTGGTGACGCCGCCGTCCGCCTGGATGCTGATATTCACCACCGGGCGGCCGGTCTTGCGGATCTCTTCCGCCACATCCTCAGGATTGGTCTGCTGGCATCCGAGAGACAGCAGCACAACGCCAAAGGTATTCGGGTGCGTTCCGGTCGTGATGAACCCCTTGCGGGTCCGCTCAAAGCGGTCCGGGAACTCGCCGCAGGCAGCGTCCACAAACGTGGCGGGGACATTGCAGGCGGCGGAGATCCGCTGGGCAGCGTTATTGGAGCACTGCACCAGAGAGATCACCACGACCTGGTTCCGGATTCCGAAGGAGCCGTCCGCCCGCTTATAGCCCATAATGGTCTCCGGCAGATTCAGCTCTTCCTTTTTGTATTTGTAGCGGACCGTATAATCCAGCGCGTCCGGCGCCATGGAGCGGTAATAGGCACGCTGCTCCCGGTTGATTTCTTCAAAATCATCGTAGACATTGTGCTCATGCACCCAGTCTCCCTTTTTGATGGGCTGGGTGGCCACGCCGATATGTACGCCGTATTTGATGATCTCGGCTCCTTTTTCAATATCCACACGGGCGATCTTGTGGCCTTCTTTGATATACTCGTTGGCCGTGATCTCCTCGCCGGCCACCAGCGTGCACTCCCCCGCCTGAATCGGCTCCACGGCAACCGCAACGTTGTCGCTTTCCTCAATCAGCATGCTCTTTTTGTAAGTCTTCATTCCTATTTACTCCTCACAATAAGTTTGGTTCAATTCCCTCTTATCTCAATGCCGCAGCAATACGGTTCATGATTTCCTCAATCAGGTTTCTTGGCGCCGCCAGATTCAGCCGCTCAAAACCATTGCCCTCTGGGCCGAACATGCTGCCCTCATCCATCGCCACATGTGCCTGGTACAGCATTTTTTGACGCAATTTTTCAGCGTCCGGCTCCAGTTTCCGGAAGTCGATCCACTGGAGATATGTCCCCTCCAGGGGAGAGATCCATACATCCCCATGCCAGGTATCCTCAGCAAACTTCCGAACAAATTGGTCATTTTTCTGGATATAGGACAGGCACGAATTCAGCCAATTTTCTCCATGGTCCCATGCGGCCTTTGCGGCAACCGGAGCGAAGAAATTCGGGTGAGCACGGCAGTATCTCGCAAACATTTGGTCAAAGCGCTCCCGGCGGGCCTGATTTGGAATCAGAATACAGGAAAACGAAAGTCCCGCCAGGTTAAATGTCTTGGATGGGGCGTGGCAGACCGCACAATTTTCCGCAAACTCTT
>DWXY01000088.1 GCA_019118935.1 Candidatus Oscillibacter pullicola | reverse complement strand
CGGATCGCGGAGGGGAAGAACCCCTTCCAGCTGGACTCTCCCGAGCCTGACAGCAGCAAGATGATGGACTATCTGAAGGGCGAGAACCGCTATGCGTCCCTGCAGATCAACTTCCCCGACCGGGCCCAGCGGCTGTACGAGAAGACCGTCCAGGACGCCAAGGACCGCTACGCCAAGTATCGCAAAATGGCCGAGGACTGAGCATTCCCCCGCTTACCTCTCTGAACCAAACAGGAAAAAGCGCCGTGCGCACATGCGCACGGCGCTTTTTCCTGCAGAAGGGCCGCCTGCCGCGGGAGGAGAGACGCGCGGCAGGCGGTGCAGCAGGCAGCAAGCACAGAATGACAAAAAGGCCCGGCGGAGAAGCCGGGTCTTTTTGGCCGCCTCCGGCAGGATGGTGAAAAGACCGGGACGGCAAAAAGGAGGTACGCGGATCCGCGGGAAAGCGGGGCCGCTCCCAATGTAGGAGAGGAGGTGGAGCGGCCCCGCAGCGGGATCAATCACAGCGTATCCAGAACCGTCTTGAAATCGTCGATGATATCCTCGGGATCCTCCAGACCCACACTGATGCGGACCAGGCCCTCGGAGATGCCGGCGGCCGCCAGCTCTTCGGCGGAGTAGGTGGAGTGGGTCATAGTGGCGGGATGCTCCACCAGAGTCTCCGCATCGCCCAGAGACACGGCGATGGTGCACAGCTGCAGCTTGTTCAGCGCGGCGGCGACAGCGGCGCGGTCGGCCTTCAGCTCAATGGAGATCATGCCGCCGGGCAGCTTCATCTGCTTGGCCGCGATCTCGTGGCCGGGGAAGGTGTCCAGGCCGGGATAGTAGACCTTGGCCACCGCGGGATGGCCGGCGAAGAACGCCGCCACCTTCCGGGCGTTGGCGCAGTGGCGCTCCATGCGGATGTCCAGGGTCTTCAGGCCCCGGGCCATCAGGAACGCGTCAAAGGGACTCAGGACGGCGCCGGTCATATCCTTCAGGCCGAACATCCGGCACTGGGAGATGAAGTCCGCCTTGCCCACCACAATGCCTGCGATCACGTCGCCGTGGCCGTTGAGGTACTTGGTGGCGCTGTGGACCACCACGTCCGCGCCCAGCTCCAGGGGACGCTGCAGGTACGGCGTGCAGAAGGTGTTGTCCACGATCACCCGGATGTCGGGGTTGAAGGCATGGGCCGTCTTGGCGATCAGCTCGATGTCCAGCAGCTTCAGCGTGGGGTTGCAGGGGGTCTCGAAGTACACCACCCGGGTCTTGTCGGTGAGGTTCTTCTTCAGATTCTCGATGTCGGAAAGGTCCGTCAGGGTGACCTTCACGCCGAACTTGGTCATGCCGTGGTTCAGCAGCGCGTATGTACAGCCGTACAGCGTCTCATCCGCCACGATCTCGTCCCCGGCCACCACAGAGGTCCACAGGGCGGAGGAGATGGCGCCCATGCCAGAGGCTGCGGCCATGGCGGCCTCGCCGCCCTCCAGGGAGGCCAGCTTCTCCTCAACGGCGCCCAGGGTGGGGTTGCCCAGACGGGTGTAGATATATCCGCCCTCCTCGCCGGCGAACCGGGCGCCGCCCTGCTGGACGGTGGAGAATGCGAAGGTGGAGGTCTGATAGATGGGGGCGCACAAGGAGCCCGCCGCATTTTCCATGTGGCCGGCGTGGATCTGACGCGTGGCAAAACCGAACTTTTTCTCCGTGCTCATACAGTCGATCTTCCTTTCTTCACCGACCCCTCCGGAGACGCTCCGCAGGGGCAAAATTGACTGGTATTCAAATTTTCGCTATCAAAGAGGCTTTGACGCGGCTGCGGGGATAGAGAGAAGAGAGGGGGGAAATCTGCGCATCCATCGAAAATTACGGGTGATATTGAACAGAAAACTTTTTGAACAACCATCATCTTTTGTTTGGTTCTACTTATAGAATAGCACGAACGGCGCAAAGCTGTTAATATGCGTTTTGTGGGATACGTTGGCAGTTTTTTTGATAACGATTTGACAACCAGCTTAAAATGCCTATAATAGGAAATAAGATCGAAAAGGGAAGAGGAGGCTTTCTATGACGTTTCAGCAGCTTGAGTACATCGTGGAGATCTCCAAATGCGGCTCCATCAACAAGGCGGCCCAGAAGCTGTTCCTGTCCCAGTCAGGGATTTCCACGGCGGTGCGGGAGCTCGAGAACGAGCTGGGCATCCGGGTGCTGGCCCGCAGCAACCGGGGCGTGGAGTTCACGCCGGAGGGCAAGGAGTTTCTCAGCTACGCCGTCTCCCTGCTGGAGCAGAAGCGCGGGATCGAGAGCCTGTACGGTGAGGCCCGCAACGCCGCGGCGCCGGTGCGCTTCTCCGTTTCCTGCCAACGGTATCCCTTTGCAGTGGACGCGTTTTTGCGGCTGCTCCGAATCTCCGGGGAGAACCGCTTCCGCTTCGGCCTCCGGGAGACGGGGATGGACGGCGTGATTGACGACGTCTATGACCACCGGGCGGACGTGGGCGTCATCTGCCTGACGGATCTGACGGAGAAGATCATCTGCCGGCTGCTGGACGCCCGGGAGCTGGAATTCCACGAACTGGCCGCCGTCTGCCCCTGCATCTATGTCCGCCGGGGGCATCCGCTGGCCGACCGGTCCAGCGTGACGGAGGAGGAGCTGGACGGGTACCCGTATGTGGCGTTTGAGCACGACCAGGGCGTGGCGTCGGACTTTTTCGAGGAATACCCCATGGTCTCCCTGAAAAAACCGGCCAAGTGCATCAGCGTGAACAACCGGGCCACGGCGATGTATGTGCTGGCGTCCACCGATGCGTTCACCTCCGGCAGCGGCCTGCTGTCGGAGGGGCTGGCGGATGGGAGCGTGGTCACGATCCCGCTGCTGGGAAAGACCTCGGTCCACCTGGGCTGGATCCATATCCGCAGCAGCCGGCCCTCTCCGTTGACGGAGCAGTTCGTCCGGCTGCTGGAGGAGGCGCTGGCGGACTCTATCGCCTTCACCAGGCGGCTCCAGGAGGGGACGGCGGAGGAGACCTGACAGAGCGTAAAAAGACCGGGCGCCTTGGTGCGCCCGGTCCTATTTTTGGGGAAAACGCGCAGGTCAGATGGTCGTCTGCGCGGACTCCTGCCGCTCCAGCTCCAAAGCGGCCTTCTTGGCGGCCACGCCGGACTCCGCCACATCGTACTCCCAGTTCCAGGGATCCTTGCGGCAGATGCCGTCGGCGAAGGGGATGAAGATGGAGAGGATGCCGACAATAGCCAGGATCCAGCAGTACCACATGTGAGGCAGGATATCCATGGGGCTCATGGCCACGCCGTACACCGCGGTGAGGCTGGCGGCGGTCAGCAGCTGGGCGCCCCAGGGGATGATGCCCTGAAGCACGCAGGAGAACACGTCCAGCAGGGAGGCGGTGCGGCGGGGGTCCACCTTGTGGATGCGACTCATGTTCTTGGCCATGGGGCCGCTGACGATGATGGCCACCGTGTTATTGGCAGTGGCGCAGTCCGCCAGGGACACCAGGGCCGCAACGCCCACCTGGGCGGACTTGTTGCCCTTCATCATGCCGCCCAGCTTCTCGATCAGCCAGGTGATACCGCCGTTGTGGGCGATCATCTCAGACATGCCGCCGCAGAACAGGGAGAGGAAGAAGACTTCGTTCATGCCGGTGAAGCCGTTCCAGATGCTCTGGGCAAAGAGGGGGATATCCAGATCGCCCAGGGCCAGGCCGATGATGCCGGCGGCGAAGATGCCGATGGTCAGCACCAGGAACACGTTCATGCCGATCAGCGCCAGCACCAGGACCGCCACGTAAGGCAGGACCTTGATGACGTTGAAGGACAGATCCCCCATTTCAGCCACCGATTCCGGCCTGCCGACAATCAGTAGCACCACGATGGTGATGAGGGCGGCGGGGAGCGCGATCCAGAAGTTCACCTTGAACTTGTCCCGCAGCTCGCAGCCCTGGGTGCGGGTGGCGGCGATGGTGGTATCGGAGATCATGGAGAGGTTGTCGCCGAACATGGCGCCGCCCACGCAGGCGCCCAAAAACAGGGGCAGGCTCAGGCCCGCTTTGTCCGCCACGCCCACGGCGATGGGGACGATGGCGCTGATGGTGCCCATGGAGGTGCCGGTGGCGGTGCCCATGAACGCGGAGATCACGAACACGCCGGCGGCCAGGAAGTGCACGGGAATGATGCTGAGACCCATATTCACGGTGGCGTCCACGCCGCCCATGGCACTGGCCACGGTGGAGAAGGCGCCGGCCAGGATGTAGATCATCAACATGGTCAGGACGTTCTCGTTGGCGGCACCCTTGGCGAAGATCGTGAATTTCTGATCAATGGTGCCCTTGCCCTGGCAGAAGGCCAGCAGCAGCGCGATGAACATTGCGGTGACAGAGGGGAACTGGTAGAAGGCCATCTCTACGCCCTGCGCCTGGAAGTACAGGCCAGCGCCCAGGTAGATGACGATAAACAGCAGGAACGGGAGCAACGCGGAACCTTTGCCTTTTTTCTCCAGAGTTTCCATATACGTACCTCCTTATGTTCTCTTTCCTCTTTTCATACACCTCTGTTCGTCTGAATGCACAGTTTTTGCGATGCGAGTACCCTCTTCTCTGTACAATATTATAGCATCTGCGGAAGAGAAACTGCTAGAACGGATCTTACGCAACCGGCTATCACATTTACAGATAACAAAGGGCGCGGACGCAGAGGCCGCCGCTCTGCAGGCGCCGACGGTGTTTTACCCGTAAAAGGTTGGGGAATAGGGGGAATTTGGAGAGAACCGTTGCTTTTACCCGGGGGAGCCGGTATAATCGAACATGAAACAGCAGGGCGCCTGGACACGGACGGCCCGGAAAAACAGGAGGCAGCCATGACCATCAAAAGCGACATCGAGATCGCCCAGGAGGCACAGCCCCTTCCCATCACGGATATCGCGGACGCCTGCGGGGTGGATGGGGCGTATGTAGAGCAATACGGCAGATACAAGGCAAAGATCGACAACCGCTTTCTGAAGGAGACGGACCGGCCGGACGGCAAGCTGGTGCTGGTGACCGCCATCACCCCCACCCCTGCCGGGGAGGGCAAGACCACCACCACCGTGGGTCTGGCGGACGGGCTGCGGCGGATCGGCAAAAACGCCGTGGTGGCCCTGCGGGAGCCCTCCCTGGGGCCGGTGTTCGGTATCAAGGGCGGCGCCGCCGGCGGCGGCTATGCCCAGGTGATCCCCATGGAGGACATCAACCTCCACTTTACCGGGGACTTCCACGCCATCGGCGCGGCCAACAACCTGCTGGCGGCGATGCTGGACAACCACATCCAGCAGGGCAACGCCCTGGGCATCGACCCCAAGCGGATCACGTGGCGGCGGTGCGTGGACATGAACGACCGGCAGCTGCGCAGCATCGTGGACGGCCTGGGGGGCCGGATGCAGGGTGTGCCCCGGGAGGACGGATTCGACATCACCGTGGCCAGCGAGGTCATGGCCGTGCTGTGCCTGGCATCGGACATCCCGGATCTGAAAGCCCGGCTGGGGCGGATCGTGGTGGGCTACACCTATGACGACGCCCCAGTGACTGCTGCCGACCTGAAGGCGGCCGGCGCCATGGCGGCCCTGCTGAAGGACGCCCTGAAGCCCAATCTGGTCCAGACGCTGGAGCACACGCCGGCCCTGATCCACGGCGGGCCCTTTGCCAACATCGCCCACGGCTGCAACTCCGTCACCGCCACCCGGATGGCCCTGAAGCTGGGAGACTATGCCGTCACGGAGGCGGGCTTCGGCGCGGACCTGGGGGCGGAGAAGTTTCTGGACATCAAATGCCGCATGGCGGGGCTGAAGCCCGACGCGGTGGTGGTCGTGGACACGGTCCGGGCCCTGAAGCACCACGGCGGCGCGGCCAAGGCGGAGCTGGGCAGAGAGGATCTGGCGGCCCTGGAGCGGGGACTGCCCAACCTGCTCCAGCATGTGGACAATATCAAAAACGTGTTCGGCCTGCCCTGCGTGGTGGCCATCAACGCCTTCCCCACCGACACGGAGGCGGAGCTGAAGCTGGTGGAGGAGAAATGCCGGGAGCTGGGGGTGAACGCGGCCCTCAGCGAGGTGTGGGCCAAGGGCGGCGCCGGCGGAACCGCCCTGGCGGAGGAGGTGGTCCGGCTGTGTGAGCAGCCGTCGGACTTCCGGTACAGCTATGCTCTGGAGGGCTCCATCGAAGAGAAGCTGGAGACCATCTGCCGGCGGGTCTACCATGCGGACGGCGTGGCGCTGACGCCCGCCGCCCAGAAGCAGGCCAGGCGGCTGACGGAGCTGGGGTTCGGGGAACTGCCCATCTGCATGGCCAAGACCCAGTACAGCTTTTCCGACGATCCGTCCCTGCTGGGGGCGCCCCGGGGCTTCACTGTGACGGTCCGGAACCTGAAAGTCTCCGCCGGAGCAGGCTTCCTGGTGGCCCTGACAGGGGACATCATGACCATGCCGGGGCTGCCGAAAGTGCCGGCGGCGGAGCGGATCGACGTGGACGAAAACGGCCGGATCAGCGGGCTTTTCTGAGGCATGGTCATACCGCCGCGGAAGCGGCGTCCAAGCGTTTTGCCGGAGGCAAAACCTTGAGCTGGACGGGCCGGGCCTGTCCAGCCGGGTCAAATGCGGGGTCCCCGCGGGACCTGTCCCGTGGGGTGCCCATGCCGGGGCTGTCGAAAGTGCCGGCGGCGGAGCGGATCGACGTGGACGAGAACGGCCGGATCAGCGGGCTGTTCTGAGCGCTGTGGAACGGAAAACAAAACCGGCGGCCCGGCATCTGCCGGACCGCCGGTCCTGCGATCAAGGAAATTTGCGGAACAGAGCGGCCGCCCTTCCGGGCGGCCGTTTTGTGTGTTTCGGAGAGGGGATCACAGTCCCTGGGCGATCATGGCCGTGGAGATCTTCTTGAAAGCGGCGATGTCGTTGCCGGCGATCAGGTCATATCCCAGGCCGTACTCCTCCGCCGCGGCGGCGGAGGCATCATAGATGCCGCCCATGATCTGCTTCAGGCGGCTGTCCACCTCCTGGCGGGTCCAGCTGTACCGCAGGCTGTTCTGGACCATCTCCAGGGCGGAGACCACCACGCCGCCGGAGCCGGAGGCCTTGGAGCCCGCGGTGAGGATCTTGGGGCTCAGCCGCAGGAGCCGCAGGGCCTCGGCGGTGGCGGGCATATTGGCCGCTTCCACGTAGTAGCGGACGTTGTTGGCCACGATCATCACGGCGTCCTCCACGTCCAGCTCGTTCTGGGTGGCGCAGGGGATCACGATGTCCACCGGCACCTCCCAGGGCTTCTTGCCGGGGAAGAACTCCACGCCGAAGCGGTCGGCGTAGGGCTCCACCTTGTCGGCGCCGCTGGCACGCATGGACAGCATGAAGTCGAACTTCTCCTGGGTGCAGACGCCGTCGGGATCGTAGACATAGCCGTCCGGCCCGGAGAGGGTGACCACCTTGCCGCCCAGCTCCGCGCTCTTGCGGCACACGCCCCAGGACATGTTGCCGAAGCCGGAGACGGCCAGGCGCTTGCCCTCCAGGGTCTCGCCCTGGTGCTCCAGCATCCGGGCCAGGAAGTAAACGGTGCCGAAGCCGGCGGCCTCCTGGCGGATCAGGCTGCCGCCGTAGGTCAGGCCCTTGCCGGTCAGGGCGCTGCTCTCCGCCTTGCCGGTGAGGCGCTTGTACTCGCCGAAGAGGTAGCCGATCTCCCGGGCGCCCACGCCGATGTCGCCGGCGGGGATGTCGGTGTCGGAGCCGATGTGGCGGTACAGGGCCGTCATGAAGCTCTGGCAGAAGCGCATGATCTCCCGGTTGCTCTTGCCCCGGGGATCGAAGTCCGCGCCGCCGGCGGCGCCGCCGATGGGCAGCCCCGTCAGGGCGTTCTTGTAGGTCTGCTCAAAGCCCAGGAACTTCACGATGGAGGGATTGACCGAGGGGTGGAACCGCAAACCGCCCTTGTAGGGGCCGATGGCGCTGTTGAACTGCACCCGGTAGCCGTGGTTGGTGTGGGCCATGCCCTGGTCGTCCGCCCAGGCCACGGTGAAGGACAGCATCCGGTCCGGCTCCACCATCCGGGTCAGCAGGTCCAGCCGCTCATAGATGGGATCGTCCTCCAGGGCCGGAGAGATCATCTCCAGCCAGGTGAGAACGGCCTGGAGATACTCCGGCTGACCGGCGTACCGCTGCTGGAGGTCGGCGGACACGCGGGAAACATAGTCGCTCATGCAGATGCCCTCCTTAGACCAAACCGTAGGCCAGCATGGCGTCGGCCACTTTCAGGAAGCCGGCGATGTTGGCGCCTGCCACCAGGTCGCCGGGCTTGCCGTACTGGGCGGCGGCGCCCGCGGCGTTGTGATAGAGGTTGGTCATGATCTCCTTCAGGTGGCTGTCCACCTCCTCAAAGCTCCAGGACATGCGCATGGAGTTCTGGCTCATCTCCAGGGCGGAGGTGGCCACGCCGCCGGCATTGGCCGCCTTGGCGGGGGCAAACAGCAGACCGGCGGCCTGCAGGGCCTCCACCGCGTCTGGAGTGCAGGGCATGTTGGCGCCCTCGGCCACGGCGAAGCAGCCGTTCTGGATCAGGGCCTTGGCGGAGGCCAGATCCAGCTCGTTCTGGGTGGCGCAGGGCAGGGCGATGTCACAGGGCACCTGCCACACGCCGGAGCAGCCCTCGTGGTACTCCGCCTCCGGGTGGACGGTCACATACTCCCGGATGCGCTTGCGCTCCACCTCCTTCAGCTGCTTCACCAGCGCCAGGTCGATGCCGTTGGGATCGTGGACGAAGCCGTTGGAGTCGGACATGGTGACCACCTTGGCACCCAGGGCCGTGGCCTTTTCGCAGGCGTAGATGGCCACGTTGCCGGAGCCGGAGATGGCCACGGTGGCGCCCTCAAAGCTGCGGCCTGCATCCCTGAGCATATTGTCGGCAAAGTAGCACAGGCCGTAGCCGGTGGCCTCGGTTCGGGCCAGAGAGCCGCCGTAGCTGAGGCCCTTGCCGGTGAGGACGCCGGTGAACTCGTTGCGCAGCCGCTTGTACTGGCCGAAGAGATAGCCGATCTCCCGGGCGCCCACGCCGATATCGCCGGCGGGCACGTCGGTGTCCGGCCCGATATACTTGAACAGCTCGCTCATGAAACTCTGGCAGAAGCGCATGACCTCCGCGTCGGACTTGCCCTTGGGGTCGAAGTCGCTGCCGCCCTTGCCGCCGCCGATGGGCAGGCCGGTCAGGCTGTTCTTGAAGATCTGCTCAAAGCCCAGAAACTTGATGATGCCCTCGTACACGGAGGGGTGGAACCGCAGGCCGCCCTTGTAGGGACCGATGGCGCTGTTGAACTGCACCCGGAATCCCCGGTTCACGTGGATGTTGCCCTGATCGTCCTCCCAGGGCACCCGGAACTTGATGATCCGCTCCGGCTCCACCAGGCAGTCCATGACGCCCTCTTTGATATACTCCGGCTTCGCCTCCACCACCGGGACCAGGGAGGTCAGAACCTCCTGGACGGCCTGGTGAAATTCCGGCTCCGCCGGATTCCGCCGGACCACGCGCTCCATCAAGCCGCTTAGATACTCGTTCTGAATGCTCATGGTGAATCCCTCCAAAAAACCAGACTTGGCGGATGACCGCGCCGCGGTCTCCGTCCATCCTTGCATCGACCACATTGTAATACCGGACGCGTCTTTGCGTCAACGACGTTTATCCACGCAAGAACATATTCGGCGGATTTCTCAAGTTTTAAACGCCTGTTATGAAACTTTCTGGCACTTCTCATTCGAAATCAAAAATAATTAGAAAATATTTCCATTTTACAAAAAGAGGAAATTGAAATGCGAGGCTTTGGGGCCGGCACGACGGCCTCTGCGCGAACCTGGTGGAAAACTATGGGGAAAGTGAATAAGGTTTCGGGCTCAAAAAAGAATAAAATTGGTCAAACCAATAAAACTTCGCAGATACAGGGGAGT
>DWXY01000087.1 GCA_019118935.1 Candidatus Oscillibacter pullicola | reverse complement strand
TGGGCAAGACCAAAAGGGGCCCCCGCCGCGCCCCGCGCGGTGGGGAGAGGAGGAGCAAGGGAGCGGGCGCAGTTTTCGCCGCAGGCGGAAACGGAGCTTAGCGGACTTTGCGACGACGACAATGGGGGGCGTACCCCTGTGGGAACAGCCCCTGGAGGGAGGTCCCCCATCTCACCCCCTGCATTTCCCCATTATTTTTCAAATAAAGGAAGGTACACAATCATGGATCAGGTTCTGAAAATCGGCATCATCGGCTGCGGCGCCATCGGCAAGGACCACTGCCGCCGCATCATCGAGACCGTCCCCGGCGCCACGGTCGTGGCTGTCAGCGACTATGTGGCCGCCGCCGCGGACGAGACTGCCGCCAAGTACGGCATCAAGTCCTACGGCAACGACTGCGACGGCATGATCAAGGACCCCGAGGTGGAGGCTGTGGTCATCACCTCCATCGACCCCACCCACCACGACTACGTCATGAAGACCCTGGCGGAGGAGAAGTGGTGCTTCTGCGAGAAGCCCCTGAGCCAGAACGCCAAGGACTGCGAGGAGATCATCCAGCGGGAGCAGGAGATCGGCAAGCGGCTGGTGCAGGTGGGCTTCATGCGCCACTATGACCGGGGCTACGCCGAGATGAAGCGGATCATCGAGTCCGGCGAGCTGGGCAAGCCCCTCATCATCAAGGCCTGCCACCGCAACGTCTCCCAGGGCCCGGGCTTCAAGACAGAGAACGGCGTCACCAACGTGGCCATCCACGAGCTGGACATCTGCCGCTGGCTGCTGGACGACGAGTATGAGGACGTGCAGTGCGTGAAGGTCCGCCAGTCCTCCAACTCCGACAAGGGCTATGACAATCCCCAGGTCATGCTGATGCGCACCAAGAAGGGCTGCTTCATCGACGTGGAGGTCCAGGTGGCCGATGGCTACGGCTATGACATTCAGTGCGAGGTGGTCTGCGAGAACGGCACCGTCAAGCTACCCGATCCCTACGCCGTGGTGTGCCGCTCCCGTCCCGCCGGCTGGGACAGCGTGAAGCCCGCCGAGTCCATGCCCATCATGACCGACTGGAAGGAGCGCTTCATCGAGGCCTACGACATCGAGTTCTGCAAGTGGGTGGAGTCCGTCCACGCCGGCAAGCTCACCGGCCCCTCTTCCTGGGACGGCTACGTGGCCTGCGTGGCTGGCGACGCCCTGAACGCCTCTCGCGGCACCTCTCAGTTCCTGAAGGTGGAGACCATGGAAAAGCCGGAGATGTACAAGTAATCGACAAGATCAAGCACAAAAAGGCCGCCCGTGAGGGCGGCCCTTTTTGTGCCGGAGAGCAGGGTGTTGAGATAAAAGATAAAAGAGCAGAGATAAAAGATCGCTTTGGCCGTGAGGCTCTCTTATCTTTTATCCATTCACTTTTATCTCCGCCCGTCTTGTTTCTTTTTGTTTCCAATCGTTCACAAAATCTCCCTTGTTTTCGCGGCCGGAAGGCTGTACCATGAAAACAGAACAAAGAAGATCGGACGGCCGCCCGCGGCCGGAAAGGAACGATATGAACATACGAAAGAAGATCCTGGCCCGCTGCGGCGCCCTGCTGGCGGCGGCTCTGGTGCTGGCCCCCACCGCCCTGGCGGCGGAGGCTGAGACACCGTACATCCCCCGGGCTGTTCCGGCGGCCCAGCTCACTCCGGCAGCCCGGAGCGATCAGGAGGACTGGCAGCTGCTGCTGGTGAACCCCTGGCACACGGTGCCGGAGGGATATGAGATCAATCTGGCCACGTTATCCAATGGACTCCAGGTGGACGAGCGGATCTATGACGATCTGGACGACATGCTCTCCGACTGCCGGGAGACGGGCTTGAACCCCATCGTCTGCTCCGCCTACCGGACGGAGGCCACCCAGACCCGGCTGTACCGGAACAAGGTGGCGCGGGTCCGCGCCTCCGGCGTGCCGGAGGACCGGGCGGAGGCGGAGGCCGCCCGGTGGGTGGCCAAGCCCGGCACCAGCGAGCACCAGACCGGCTTGGCCCTGGACATCGTGGCCGCCAGCTATCAGATTCTGGACGAGAAACAGGAGGACACGGCGGAGCAGAAGTGGCTGATGGAGAACAGCTGGAAGTACGGCTTCATCCTCCGCTATCCTTCGGAGAAGAGCGATATCACCGGCATCGGGTACGAGCCTTGGCACTACCGTTACGTGGGCAAGGCGGCGGCAGCGGACATCTACCGCACCGGCGTCTGCCTGGAGGAGTATCTGAGCCAGAGGGTTCCGGCGGCGGAGCTGACGCCTGCGCAGACGGTCCGGCAGGCGGCCCCGGCGTCCGGCGCCACGGAGACCGCGCCGCAGGGAACGGCGGCCATCTGAAACTGCATCCACATACACGGCGGGGAACCCCGCCGTGTATGTTTCTTTGAAATCCTACTTGACAAATAGGATTTTTTGTGAGATAACTATACCATAGTAATTAACTGGGAAATGGAGTGAACCAGATGAAGATTTACGCGGACAACGCGGCCACCACCCGGGTGAGCGACACAGCGCTGGCGGCCATGACGCCCTGCTTCCAGGAGTTCTACGGGAACCCCTCCAGCCTTCACACGCCGGGGCAGCTGGCGGCGGAGAAGCTGGCGGCCGCCCGGGCGATCTTTGCACGGAACCTGCATGCGGATCCCGGGGAGATCACCTTCACCTCCGGCGGCAGCGAGGCGGACAACCAGGCCCTCCGCACCGCGGCGGCCCTGGGGGAGAAGCGGGGCAAGCGCCACATCATCTCCACGAAATTCGAGCACCATGCGGTGCTCCACACCCTCCAGGCCCTGGAGCGGGAGGGCTTTGAAGTGACCCTGCTGGACATTCCGCCGGACGGCGTGGTGACGGCGGAGCAGGTGCGAAGCGCCATCCGGCCGGACACCTGTCTGGTGAGCGTCATGTTCGCCAACAACGAGATCGGCACCGTCCAGCCCATCGCCGAGATCGGCGCCGTCTGCCGCCAGGCGGGGGTCCTGTTCCACACGGACGCGGTCCAGGCGGCGGGGCATGTGCCCATCGACGTGGAGGAACTGCAGGTGGACCTGCTGTCCCTCTCTGCCCACAAGTTTCACGGGCCCAAGGGCGTGGGGGTGCTGTACGCCCGGCGCAGCGTTCCCCTGACCACGCTGATCCATGGCGGCGCCCAGGAGCGGGGCAAGCGGGGCGGCACGGAGGACATCCCCGGCATCTGCGGCGCTGCGGCGGCCTTTGACGAGGCCTGCGCCACCATGGAGCAGAACGCCGCCTACCTCACGCCTCTGCGGGACAGGCTGATCGCCGGCCTTACCGCCATCCCTCACACCGTGCTGAACGGCGATCCGGTCCGGCGGCTGCCGGGGAACGTGAACGTGTGCTTCGAGGGCATCGAAGGGGAGTCCCTGCTGTTGCTGCTGGATGAAAAGGGCATCGCCGCCTCCTCCGGCAGCGCCTGCACCTCCGGCTCCCTGGACCCCAGCCACGTGCTGCTGGCCCTGGGGCGGCCCCACGAGGTGGCCCACGGCTCCCTGCGGCTGAGCCTGAGCCATGAGAACCGGCCGGAGGAGATCGACTATATCCTGGAGGTCCTGCCGGGCATCGTATCCTATCTGCGGGACATGTCCCCGGTGTGGGACGAGCTGGAGACCGGCCTGCGGCCGCATCTGATCTGAAAGGAGACAACGACCATGGCATTATACAGTGAAAAGGTAATGGACCATTTCCAGCATCCCCGGAACGTGGGGAAGCTGCCCGACGCCGACGGCGTGGGCGAGGTGGGCAACGCCAAGTGCGGGGATATCATGCGGATGTATATCCAGGTGGACCCGGAGACCCAGGTGATCACCGATGTGAAATTCAACACCTTCGGCTGCGGCAGCGCCATCGCCACCAGCTCCATGGCCACGGAGATGATCAAGGGCAAGCCCGTTTCCGAGGCCCTGCAGCTCACCAACCGGGCGGTGGTGGAGGCGCTGGACGGCCTGCCGGCCCATAAGCTCCACTGCTCCGTCCTGGCGGAGGAGGCGGTGCGGGCCGCCATCCGGGATTACTATGACCGGAACAGCATCCCCTACGGCGACGAACTGCGGGCCTGTGAAGGACACTGCGATACCTGCGGACATTGAAACAACGCCCCGGAGCAATGCTCCGGGGCGTTGTTTCTCCCGATCAAAAATCATCGTCCTCGTCCAGCTCGTCCTCGTACGGGTAGCAGTCCGCGAACATCTTCTCAAACCGGCGCTGATTCCTCCGGTCATTGGGCGTCATCCGATTCAGATTCTTCAGGAAGGACAGAATCATGCCGAAGAGATATCCAAATGTGCCGGGGGCGGCGGTGAGCCAGATCATCAGCGCAGAGATCACAGCCACTCCCAGAAAGCCGATCACCGTGCGCCAGGCGATCCGGCGGAGCGCCAGCGCCAGATCAAAGGCCGGGACCTGGTGCTTCCGGCGTCTGGCCAGGGAGACCGAAGAGCACAGCGCCACCAGGGCCTGAACGCCGAAGACGCTCATGATGAGAAAACCGGCGACGGCCGCGCACAGGAAATGGAGGGCGATCGAGGCGATATCCATGCAGGGTTCTCCTCCCATGTCCAACTGAGTACGATCATTATACAGGAAAACCGCCGGTTTGACAAGGGGTGTTCATGTGAGCCACCATGTGCGGCCGTCCAACTGTCCGTCCTGGATGGTCACCACGCCGTAGGAGGGACGGGTGGGGTCGCCGATGCTGCCGGGATTCAGGAACAGCGTCCGGCCCCGCCGATCCACCAGGGGCCTGTGGGTGTGGCCGAAGAGGAAGAGGTCCAGCTGCTGTTCCTCCGCGGCAAACCCCGCAGTCACCAGGGACTGCTTCACGCCGTAGGTGTGGCCGTGGCACAGGAGAATACGCTTGCCCCGCAGCTCCAGCAGCCGTTCCACCGGCTCCGTGGGACGGAAGTCGCAGTTGCCCGGAACCTGTTCCAGGGGGATGGCGGGAAACCTGTCGTGGAGCCGTTCCCCGTCCCGCCAGCAGTCGCCCAGATGCAGGATCAGGTCCGGGGAGGTCTGTTCCACGGCCTGCTCCATGGGACTGACGGCGCCGTGGGAATCGGAGAGCACCAGAATCTTCATAGGCATTTCCTTTCCGGAGAGGTCTTTTGGTTTAGTATAGAGGACGGCGGCGGATTTTGCAAATTTTTTGAGGAGCCTTCCCGGCGCGCTGTTCCGGACCTGGAGCCGCGCTTCAACGGGCCGAAGCGCCCTGCAAAAAAAGCTGAAAACCGGAGCGCGGAAAAAAAATGAAAAAGGGGCTTGACAGAGTAGAGCGGCTATGGTATATTCTACCCATGGTTAGTTAAAACTAACTGATGGCGCGGGCCGGGAGCGGCCCATACTTTCACCGCTGGAGTTTGCTACAACTAACTTCGGCGACAGGAACGGAGGGCTGTCATGGAACGGAGCTTTGAAGCGGTGCTGGTGGAACAATGCGCCACCACGCTGGCGGGTGTGAAGCCGGCCAGCCTGTTCCGGTATCAGGGCGCTGACAAGCGGCAGCCCCGGGAGGCCGCGGCCCGCTGGGCCAAAGAGCTGGCCCCTTACGGCATTACCGTCCGGGTCCTGAAATACTGTCCGCAGACGGGTGCTTGTCTGATCTACCTGTACCGGGCCGGATGGCTCCGGTCGATCCTCTCGGAGCCATCCACCCGCGCCTTTCTGGCGGGGCAGGGGTATGGGGCGGATCAGAGCTGCCAGGAGCTGCTGCGGCAGCTTTCCAGGCGGCTGTGCCTGGAGCGGGAATTCCCCCATGAGATCGGCGTCTTTCTGGGCTACCCGTTGGAGGACGTGGTGGGCTTCATCCGGAACCGGGGCAGGAACTACACCTGCTGCGGGTACTGGAAGGCCTACGGCGACCCGGAGGCGGCACGAAAGCGCTTCGATCAATACCGCCGCTGCACCGCCGCCTGCTGCGAGCAGTTCCGGCAGGGCGCGGCCATCACGCAGCTGATCGCGGCGTGAGATCCAACACAAGCTGGAAAGGAAGCAATGCTATGAACAAATTAGCCATCGTATACTGGAGCGGCACCGGCAACACGGAGACCATGGCCAACTGTATCGCAGACGGCGCCAGGGAGTCCGGTGCGGAGGTCGCCATGCTGTCCCCGGGGGAGTTCTCTGCCGCCCGGTTTTCTGAATTTGGTGTCGTGGCCTTCGGCTGCCCCGCCATGGGTGCCGAGCAGCTGGAGGAGGACGAAGTGGAACCCATGTTCGCCGGATTGGAGGGCTCTCTGGGCGGAAAGAAGATCGCCCTGTTCGGCTCCTACGGCTGGGGCGACGGCCAATGGATGCGGGAGTGGTGCAGCCGCTGCGAGGCGGCGGGCGCCAACCTGTATGACGAAGCGGGCCTGATCGCCAATGATTCTCCCAATGAAGAGGCCCGGGAGGCCTGCCGGGAGTTGGGCCGCAAGCTGGCGGCCTGGTAACTTTTGCTCATCAAAGATCTTTCTTTGATACTTATCTCCTTTTTTCCCCTCAACATGGCCCTCGCGCGGTGTGCCTGCCGCGCGGGGGCCGACTCCTTTTTCACGGTTTTCAAATTTTCCCGGAAAAGGGCTTGACAGCCATGGTTAGTCATGGTAAACTACAAAACCGAAAGAAGGTTAGCAAGAGCTAACCACAGAACAGATCCAAGTGGAAGAAGCGTCTTGCAGAGGAGGGAGGTTTTATGATGCCTCTGACAATGGCCCGGCCGGGAGAGACTGTAACGATCCGCAAGATCACCGGCAAGGACGAGGTGCGCCAGCACCTGGCGGAGCTGGGATTCGTGGTGGACAGTGATGTCACCGTGGTCAGCGAGATCGGCGGCAATCTGATCCTGCAGGTGAAGGACAGCCGGGTGGCCTTGGACAAGACCATGGCGAATCGGATCATGATTTGAACATTTGCTGGAGTTAGGAGGAAGATGTATGAAAACCCTGAAGGATGTGAAAGTGGGGGAGACCGCAACCGTGGTCAAGCTCCACGGAGAGGGCGCCACCAAGCGCCGGATCATGGATATGGGCATTACCAAGGGCGTGGAGATCCACGTCCGCAAGGTTGCGCCTCTGGGCGATCCGATGGAGCTGAATGTGCGGGGCTATGAGCTCAGCGTGCGGAAAGCCGATGCGGAGAAGATCGAAGTCTCTTAAAGAGGGGACTGCGTCCCCCCTTTACGCTCCGGCAGACCTGCGGTCTGCCTCCACTATTCCCCCTCACCAGTGACGTCGGTCACTGGTGTGTGCGCCCCAGGGACGCACGGGACGGGGAATTTTCGGCAGGTACACGCCCTGCCGAAAATGATCTCATTTGCTTGATCTGCCTTCGGCAGATCAAGCGGAAAAAACCGGAGGTTTTTTCCTGGCCCTTTTTCCCGGGGATGCGGGGAGGGGACATGATACCAATGGCGGCTGTTGCCGCTGTTTTTCAGGAGAAAAGTTAGCTTTAACTAACACTTTGGAAGGAGAGAACGATGGACATGAAGATCGCACTGGCCGGCAATCCGAACTGCGGCAAGACTACGCTGTTCAACGACTTGACCGGCTCCAACCAGTACGTGGGCAACTGGCCCGGCGTCACGGTGGAAAAGAAGGAGGGCCGGCTGAAGGGCCGCAAGGATATCGTCATCCAGGACCTGCCCGGCATTTACTCCCTGTCCCCCTACACACTGGAGGAAGTGGTGGCCCGGAACTATCTGGTGAAGGAGAAGCCCGACGCCATTTTGAACATCGTGGACGGCACCAATATCGAGCGGAACCTGTACCTGACCACCCAGCTGATCGAGCTGGGCCTGCCCGTGGTGGTGGCGGTGAACATGATGGACCTGGTCCGCAGAAACGGCGACCAGATCGACGCCAGGAAGCTGAGCGACGCTCTGGGCTGCCAGGTGGTGGAGATCAGCGCCCTGAAGGGCGAGGGCGGCGTGGAGGCCGCGGAGCTGGCCGCCAAGCTGGCCCAGCAGAAGCGTGCCGCTGAGCTGCCCCACGTGTTCACGGGCAGCGTGGAGCACGCCATTGCCCACATCGAGGAGTCCATCCAGGGCATGGTGGACGACCGGTATCTCCGCTGGTACGCGGTGAAGGTCTTTGAGCGGGACGAGAAGGTCCTGGCGGACCTGAACCTGAGCACGGACCTCCGGGCCCATCTGGAGGACCACATCGTGGACTGTGAGAAGGAGCTGGACGACGATGCGGAGAGCATCATCACCAACCAGCGGTATGCGTACATCAACGATCTGGTGACGAAGGCCGTCAAGAAGAAGGGCGAGAAGCACCGCCTCTCCACCTCCGACAAGATCGACCAGATCGTCACCAACCGGATCCTGGCCCTGCCCATCTTCGCCGTGGTGATGTTCGCGGTGTACTGGATCGCCATGGGCCCCTTCGGCACCTTCCTGACGGACTGGACCAATGACGTGCTGGGCACTGCCTGGCTGGTGGAGATCCCCCGTGCCGCCCTGGAGGGCTGGGGCGTCAATGAAGTGGTCGTGGGCCTGATCTGTGACGGCGCCCTGGCCGGTGTGGGCGCGGTGCTGGGCTTCGTGCCCCAGATGCTGGTGCTGTTCCTGATGCTGGCCATCCTGGAGGACATCGGCTACATGGCCCGCATCGCCTTCATCATGGACCGAATCTTCCGGAAGTTCGGCCTCTCCGGCAAGAGCTTCATTCCCATGCTGGTGGGCACCGGCTGCGGCGTCCCCGGCGTCATGGCCTCCCGGACCATTGAAAACGAGCGGGACCGCCGCATGACGGTCATGACCACCTGCTTCATCCCCTGCGGCGCCAAAATGCCCATCATCGGCCTGATCGCCGGCGCCCTGTTCGGCGGCTCCGGCTGGGTGGCCGTGTCTGCCTACTTCATCGGCGTGGCGGCCATCATCATCTCCGGCATCATCCTGAAGAAGACCAAGATGTTCGCCGGCGATCCCGCACCCTTCGTCATGGAGCTGCCCGCCTACCACACCCCCTCCGCGGGCAACGTGCTGCGGGCCACCTGGGAGCGTGGCTGGTCCTTCATCAAGCGGGCCGGCACGGTGATCCTGGCCTCCTCCATCATTCTGTGGTTCCTCCAGGGCTTCGGCTGGGAGAACGGCGCCTTCGGCCTGGTGGAGGACATGAACAACTCTGTCCTGGCCGCCATCGGCAGCGCTGTGGCCTTCCTCTTCGCGCCTTTGGGCTTCGGCAACTGGCGGGCCACCGTGGCTGTGGTCACGGGCCTCATCGCCAAGGAGAATGTGGTGGCCACCTTCGGCGTGCTGTACAACTTCGCCGGTGAGATCAGTGAGAACGGCGACGAGATCTGGGCGCTGGTGGCCCAGGACTACACCGCCATCTCCGCCTACTCCTTCATGATCTTCAACCTGCTGTGTGCCCCCTGCTTCGCGGCCATGGGCGCCATCAAGCGGGAGATGAACAACCCCAGGTGGACTGCCATCGCCATCGGCTATATGTGCGCCTTCGCGTACCTGACCTCCCTGGTGGTCTACCAGATCGGCGGCCTCATCACCGGTGAAGTCACCTTCGGCGTCGGCACCATTGCCGCGGCGGCGGTGCTGGTTCTGGCGGCCTACCTGCTGTTCCGCAAAAACAAGTATGACGGCGAGCGGCTGACCATCCGCGCCGTGGATGCGGCCGGCCGCAAGGCTGTCCTCAAGTGAGAAAGGAAGCGCCTATGAACGCACCCACCATCATCGCGGCCCTGATCGTCCTGGTGGCCTTTGTGGCCATCGTGGGCAAGGGCATCTACAACCGGCGCCACGGCAAGGGCGGCTGCTCCTGCGGCGGCGACTGCGGGGCCTGCGGCGGCGGATGCCACTGCGGCGACACCCGTCATTCCTGACGAGCGGCAGCCCGGACCCGCCGGGCGGAAGGAGGCGTTCCATTCCATGGAACTGAGCCAAGCGCACCTGCGGTATCTGTTGGCCATTGGTCAGCTGTCCCAGGGAAAGGCGGCGGTCAGCTCCGCCCAGGTGGCCCGGGCCCTCCAGGTGTCCCGGCCCTCCGTCACCCGGATGCTGACCGTCCTGGCGGAAAAGGACCTGGTGACCAAGGCGCGGTACGGCAAGATCACCCTGACGGAGACGGGGGCCGCCCTGGCCCATCAGCTGCAGGCGGGCCTCCGGGACCTGGAGCGGCGGCTGCTGGCCCTGGGCCTGGACCTGGACCGGGAGGAGACCGCCGCCGTGGCGGGGGCCCTGGCCTCCGCCCTGCCGGAGCACTGCTTCCGGAAGCTCTGCACAACTGGATCCGGCGGGGCAATGGGAAGCGCCAAGCCGTAAAAAAGGCGGCCCTGCGGCAAAAGCCGCAGGGCCGCCTTTTTTACGAGAGTGAAGAGTGGAGAGTGAAGATATAGAAGAGATCAGAGATAAAAGATAAGAGATAAGAGATATTTTGAGAGGACCCGGGGCCGTTGGGCCGCCGGGTCCTCTTTGCGCGTTCGATCTCTTATCTTTTCACTTTTATCTCCACTCTTCACTCTCTATTCCAGCCTCTGCACCGCAGCGCCCAGCACGCCGTCGCCGATGTAGACACTGAGGGTCCCGTCCAGCTCGCCGCTCCAGATGTGGTCATAGTTTGGCAGGGCGGCGGTGAGCTTGTCCCGCAGGATCTCCATCTCCGCCGGGGCACCGCCGTTGGCCACCGCCAGATTGTACCGGGCGGCGCCGTTGTGGGACTGCGTCACCAGCTCGATGAGCTTGCGGATCACCAGGTTCCGGCCCCGGACCTTGGCAATGGACTGGAGCTGCCCGTCGGCGGCGAAGGTGATGAGGGGCTTGATCTGGAGTACGGTGCCCGCCATGGCCGTCACCTTGCCGATGCGGCCGCCTTTCTGCAGGTACTCCAGCGTGTCCACGGAGAAAAAGGGGAAGGTGTTCTGGATCAGCCAGGGCACCCGGCGCTCCGTCAGCGTCTGCCAGTCCATCCCCTGCCGCAGATCCTCTGCCAGCTGGAGGATCATCATGCCGGTGCCCAGAGACCCGCTGACGGAGTCATACACCCGGATGGTCAGGTCCCTCCGCTCCTCCGCCAGCAGCCGCACCATGTTGTAGGTGCCGGAGAGGCCGCCGGAGAGCATCAGGGCGATGACCCCGTCGTACCCTGCCGCGGCGATGGCGTCAAAGGCGTCCGAAATGTCCTGAGCGGCGGGAAGGGAGGTCTGAGGCAGCTCTCCGGAACGCAGGCGGGCATAGATGTCGGCGGCGTGGATGTCCACGCCGTCCCGGTACTCTCCGTCTCTGCACAGGATCCGCAGGGGCACGACAAAGACCTGGTTTTCCGCCGCCAATTGGGGGGAGAGGTCCGCGCAGGAATCCGTGAGCAGGGCGATCTTTTGGGGTGTCATGGTCACATCTCCAAACCTTTCTCTCATGCAGGGCCGGCAGACCTGTCCGCCGGATCGGATGATATGGTGTGCCCATTCCGTCACACCATGTCAATATAACCTAGTATATGGAATGCTACCGTAAAAATCAAGAGGAAAATCCCCGTAGGGGGAACAGGAAGCCCGTTCCTGTCTGCTGGTGAAATTTTGTGGCGAGAGGACTTGCCAAAGGCGGCGGATTTCCGGTATGATAAAGCACAGGATCTGAAAAAGGGGGGAAAGACCGTGCCGCTGGATGTGAAGGCCGCCGTGGCGGATGCGCTGCTGGAGCTCATTCGCCGAAAGGATGCGGACAAGATCACCGTGAAGGACCTGGTGGAGGTCTGCGGGATCTCCCGCCAGACGTTTTACTACCACTTCAAGGACATTGTGGATGTGGTGGAGTGGGCGGCCCAGCAGGGGGTCCAGCGGCTGGTGCGCAAGAGCCTGAACGCCGCCACCCCCCGGGAGGCCCTGGGCGTTTTCGTGGATTTTGCCGTGGAATCCCAGCCCCTGGTCCAGCGGCTGCTGAACTCCCAGCGGCGGGAGGCCATGGAGCGGATCATGGTGGATGCCACCCGTACATATCTGGCGGACAGCCTGCGGGAGCGGCGGGGAACGCCCGCCCTCCGGGCCGGGGACTGGAAGATTGCCCTGGACTTCTATGCCTATGGAATGACCGGCCTGCTGCTGGAGAACTGCCGCCAGCGGGACCTGGACCGGCAGGAGCTGGCGGATCAGCTGTTCCGCCTGCTGTCCGGCGAGATGGTCCGCCCTCCGGAAAATTGACAGATGCGCCCGCGTGTCAAAGAGCTTGACACGCGGGCGTTTTTGTCAGGACAGACAGCCGCCTCTGCCAGTGGCGCGCACGGGGCGGACATGGTATAACAACAGCATGAGAGCGGAGACAGCGCAAGGACCGGAAAGGAGTGCGCACATGGAGTTGAGAGATGGAATGTTTGCCGTGAAGCTCTGCGAGCTGGAGCATCAGTACGGCCTGCTGAGAAGCCGCCTGGAGCTGTGCCAGGGGGCGGATCACGAGAAGATCCGGCACCTGCTGGCGGACGTGCTGGATGACTACCGGGAAAACGCCCTGCTGCTGGGGCGGAGCGTGGAGGGCTGCCGCTCCCCGGCAGTGGCGGAGCTGGCGGGCGTCCAGCGGGACTACTCCAAACGGATGGAGGAGCTGCTGCGGGATAGGCTGCCCCGCCTGATGCACGGGGAAGAGGACCCGCAGGAGGAGCGGGCGGAGGCAGCGGCCCTTTTCGCGGAGTACGCCATCGACTTCGCGGCCCAGGCCGTGCGCAGCGCCCTGCTGGCGGCCCTGGCCGCCATGGACCAACAGATGAACTGTGAGGAACAACAAGGAAAGGAACATCCCATATGAAAGAAGTCAGACCCCCGAAACGGCCCTTGATCTTTTACTACTGCGTGGCCATGCTCATCCTGCTGCTGTTCAACTTCCTGGCCATGCCCTGGATGGCCCGCCAGCAGATCCAGGAGGTGGATTACGGCACCTTCATGGACATGGCGGAAAACCATGAGCTGGGCCAGGTGGAGATCCAGGAGCAGGAGAACCAGATCGTCTTCACCAACAAGGATGAGACCGCCGTCTACTCCACCGGCATGATCCCGGACCCGGACCTGAAGCAGATGCTGAAGGACTCCGGCGCGGAGTTCTCCGGACAGGTCATCCAGCAGACGGATCCCATCCTCAGCTTTCTGCTGACCTGGATCCTGCCCATCGTGATCTTCGTTGCCCTGGGGCAGTACCTCTCCCGGCGCATGATGAAGAACATGGGCGGCCCCAATGCCATGGCCTTCGGCAAGTCCAACGCCAAGGTGTATGTCAAGTCCTCTGAGGGCATCAAATTCTCCGACGTGGCCGGAGAGGACGAGGCCAAGGACAATCTGAAGGAGATCGTGGAGTACCTCCACGACCCGAAGAAGTATCAGGAGATCGGCGCCACCATGCCCAAGGGCATCCTGCTGGTGGGCCCTCCCGGCACCGGCAAGACCATGCTGGCCAAGGCCGTGGCCGGCGAGGCAAACGTGCCCTTCTTCTCCATGTCCGGCTCGGAATTTGTGGAGATGTTCGTGGGCATGGGCGCCAGCAAGGTCCGGGACCTGTTCAAGCAGGCCAAGGAGAAGGCCCCCTGCATCGTGTTCATCGACGAGATCGATGCCATCGGCCAGAAGCGGAACTCCGGCGCCTACGGAGGCAACGACGAGCGGGAGCAGACCCTGAACCAGCTGCTGACCGAGATGGACGGCTTTGAGGGCAATACCGGCGTCATCATCCTGGCGGCCACCAACCGGCCGGAGTCCCTGGATCCCGCCCTGACCCGGCCTGGCCGGTTTGACCGGCGGGTGCCGGTGGAGCTGCCGGATCTGCAGGGCCGGGAGGACATTCTGAAGGTCCACGCCAAGAAGATCAAGGTAGCGGAGGACGTGGACTGGGGCAAGGTGGCCCGGATGGCCTCCGGCGCCAGCGGCGCGGAGCTGGCCAACATCGTCAACGAGGCGGCCCTGCGGGCCGTCCGGGACGGCCGCCGCTTCGCCACCCAGGCAGATCTGGAGGAGAGCATCGAGGTGGTCATCGCAGGCTACCAGAAGAAGAACGCCATCCTGACGGACCAGGAGAAGAAGGTGGTGGCCTACCACGAGATCGGCCACGCTTTGGTCGCGGCCAAGCAGACCAATTCCGCCCCCGTGCAGAAGATCACCATTGTGCCCCGGACCTCCGGCGCCCTGGGCTACACCATGCAGGTGGAGGAGGGCAACCACTACCTGATGAGCCAGGAAGAGCTGGAGAACAAGATCGCCACGCTCACCGGCGGCCGGGCGGCGGAAGAGCTGGTCTTCCACTCCGCCTCCACCGGCGCCTCCAACGACATCGAGCAGGCCACCAAGCTGGCCCGGGCCATGATCACCCGGTACGGCATGAGTCCCGACTTTGACATGGTGGCCCTGGAGACGGTGCAGAACCAGTACCTGGGCGGGGACGCGTCCCTTTCCTGCTCCGCCGAGACGGCGGCGGAGATTGACCGCCAGGTGGTGGAGCTGGTGAAGCGCCAGCACGAAAAGGCCAACCAGATCCTCTCGGAGAACCGGGAGAAGCTGGACGAGCTGGCCCGGTATCTCTACGAAAAGGAGACCATCACCGGCGACGAGTTCATGGAGATCCTGAACAAGTGAGCATCCGACCCGTAAATCAGAAAAGAGGAGGAGCCGAAGGGCGCCTCCTCTTTTGCTGCCGTCTTACAGCCCCAGGCCGTAGATGCGGTTGGCGTTGTCAAAGAACACCGGCTCCCAGTGTGCCTCCGGCACCAGCCGGCGGATAAAGCCGATATACTCCCCCAGGTTGACGATGGGCCAGTCGGTCCCGAACATCACCTTGTCCCAGCACTGGATGGCGGCCAGCCAGGTGCGCAGCAGGGACACGTAGCCCGCCTGTTCCCGGAAATAGGCGTCCAGGTCCACCCGCCCCTCCAGAAGGCCGGACAGGTCGGCGGCCACGTTGGGATTTTTTCTACGACCGCCGCCGCGGACTCCAGAAAGGGGTTGCCGAAGTGACACATGACGAACTGGGTATCCGGATGGTCCGCGGCCACCTCATCCAGGGCCAGGGGGTGGCAGTATTTCAGATGGGCCCGGGAGAAGGCTGTCAGCCCCATGTGGACGGCCACCGGCTTGCCGTACCGGGCCGCCAGGCGGTAGATGGGCTGATACATGGGGTCCGACAGAGCGATCTTGTTGTACCCCGGGTACAGCTTCACCCCGCAGCAGGACTCCCGCCGCAGGTGCGCCTCCACCCGGTCCGGCAGGTCCGGGATCACCCGGCTCCCGTCCTCCAGCAGGCTGCTGTCCAGGCCCACGCAGTAGTGGAACAGGTCCGTGGGGTAGTCGTGCCGCCGGAGCTCCAGGCTGTGATTCCCCATCACCACGCCGTGGACGATGTGCAGTTCTCCGTAGACCTCCCGCAGATGGTCCACGCTGTTGTGGTGGCCCACCTGCCGGGCCATCTCCTCGGCGGAGTCCTCCGAAAACAGGTGCAGGTGGGCGTCGATGATCTTCATGCCCGCAGGTCTCCTTCCAGTTCGCCCCGGTATCCAGCGGGGCGGCGATTTTTTTCAACACCGCTATTATAACAGAGTCTGCCGCCTTCGCAACCCCCGCAGGAAAACGGTTGCCGAAAAAAGCACAGGGGTCAGTGACCTCTGTGCTTTTCCTTTCGGCGCGCCTGCCGCAGCTGGAACTTCCGGGCCTCCTCCGCCTCCCGCTGCCGGCGGGTGCGGGCGAGGCGGGCCTGCTTCCCCTGCTCCTGCTGGAGCTTCAGGGCCTGCTGGGCCTTGGTGCCGATCCCTGCGGCCTGGGTCATCCGCCGGGCCTCCCGCTGGCGCCGCTTGGGGCTTTTGGGAGGGGGCAGATGCTCTGTCCCTGGCCGGGGCGGGCTGAATCGCAGCGTCCGCCAGTGTTCCAGGAGATAGGCGTAGACCTCCTGGTCCCGGGGTTCTCCGCCGAAGACGATCCGGCAGACGGCATACCCCGTGTCGTCCTCCCGCTCGTACAGGCCGATCCAGAAGGGATCGTCGAACAGGATGGTGAGCTTGCTGGTGCCCATAGGGTGTCCTCCTTTGAAAAAAGCGCTTACAAAGAACGGACAACCAAGGAGGCAGGTTACTGACGGCCCATGGGCCGCTCCCGGACTACCGACCGGGACGTGTTTTTATCTTTGCACGATCAGCATACCACAGCGGGAGCAGGATGGCAAGGCCGGGGGGACAGAGCGCCACTTTTCCCATCAGCCGTGGCGGCGGCCGTATGATATGATAAAAAGGACCGAGAGGAACTGTAAGATTTGATCGCAAACGTTGTGTATATCAGTGAAGGGGTAAATAAGAAGCGAGGTGAAAGCCGATGGATGACGCAACGATCGTCCAGTTATACTGGGACCGAGACGAGCGGGCCATCCCCGCCACATCCGGCAAATACGGAAACTACTGTAACTCGATCGCCAGGAACATCCTGGGCAATCGGGAAGACGCCGAAGAATGCGTCAATGATACCTATCTGTGTGCCTGGACCTCCATGCCGCCCCACAGGCCTAGGGTCCTGTCCGCATTTCTGGGGAAACTCACGAGAAACTTATCCCTGAACCGATACAAACATCATACCGCGGACAAACGAGGCGGCGGGGAGGCCCCGGCTGTGCTGGATGAAATTGCGGAGCTGGTATCCGACACAGACAACGTGGAGCGGGCAGTGGACCGCAGGGAACTTGTAAGGGCGATCGACACTTTTTTGGAGAGGCTTCCAGCGGATAAGAGGCGCATTTTTGTCTGCCGGTACTGGTATTTCGATCCGGTTTCCGAGATCGCGTCCCGGTTTGGAATGACGGAGAACCATGTATCCGTAACACTGAATCGCCTCCGGCTGAAATTACACAACTACCTTCAGGAAAGGGGCTTTGACCTATGAAAAGAGAGGAGTTTTGCGAAGTCCTCGGTGACATCAACGAGAACTATGTGAAAGAGGCCAGAGCAAATCGCAAAGCCAAGAAGCGGGGGCAGTTTCAGTGGAAAGCGATCGCGGCCTGTTTATGTCTGCTGCTTGCGGCGCCGCTGACCGCATTCGCCATGGATACCATTCAATATCATGCGGCGGTGGATTATCTGCGTTCCCTCGGGATCCCCGTTGAAGATCTGAGCGACTACTCCCGCACGGAAATCAAAGAGGCCGTGAAAACGATGGATGCGGGAGAAAGCAGCCCGCTGACGGAAGAAATTCTGAACCTTCTGCCGGACAGCGGAGAACCGATACAAACGCCGACACAGGTGACATCAGAACAGGTCAGGGAATTGACACCGACCATGACGCGAGAAGAGGTCCTTTCACTTTTGGGCGATACCCAGGACATCGGTTCCGGCATTTACGTATATGTTTATAAAGTAGACGGAGAAGCACTGCTGCGGGTCCCGTTTGCAAGTGACGAAGCGCAGCTGGGGGTCACAGGAGAAGATCTATTAAAGACCTTATCTCCGTAATGGCGCAGGAACGGTTGATGCGGAAACGTCCCGCAATTCCACAAAAAAGAATAAAGAAGTCGTTCCCTACGACCACCAGGGCAGCGCGTAGCAGAGCGGAACGCGTGGAAAGAGAAGCAGCTCGAATGCGTTCTTGCACCCCGACGCCCTCCGCACCATCCGCCACGGGACGGCAGCATCGATCCCGCAGAAGATGATAGCGTGCCCGAAGGCAAGCCAAAATCGGCGCTTGCACCGACCCGCCGACCACCGTCAGCGCGGAGGGCCACTGCACCGGAGCGCGCCCAAGCGTTTTTTTCTCTTCCACCGGGCGCGACGCATTCTCTTTTTGGGCAAGACCAAAAAGAGAATGGGGGGCGTACCCACGTGGTAACGGCTCCTTGCGGGAACAAAATCCCCCGGGCGGTTGATAACCGCCCCTACGGTCCTGCCGGAGGTCTCACCAGCGGCCTGTCCCAAGAAAAAGACGGCCGGGCTTCCGCCCAGCCGCCTCGTATTTTCTGGCAGGAAAAATCTCTCAGCTCCGCTGATTCCCCGAATTGGTGGTATCCTTCAGCAGCACATCATGGGCGCCGCCCTCCACGATGGAGACGGAGGACACCAGCGTCAGCTTGGCCTTCTCCCGCAGCTCCGGAATGGTCAGGGCCCCGCAGTTGCACATGGTGGACCGCACCTTGGCAAGCGTGGTGGCCATGCCGTCGGAGAGCTTTCCGGCGTAGGGCACGTAGGAGTCCACGCCTTCCTCAAAGGAGAGCTTGGCCGCTCCGCCCAGATCGTACCGCTGCCAGTTCCGGGCCCGGGCGCTGCCCTCGCCCCAGTACTCCTTCATATAGCTGCCGCCGATCAGCACCTTGCTGGTGGGGGACTCATCGAACCGGGAGAAATACCGGCCCAGCATGCAGAAGTCCGCCCCCATGGCCAGGGCCAGGGTGATGTGGTAGTCCTGGACGATGCCGCCGTCGGCGCAGATGGGCACGTAGACGCCGGTCTCTTCAAAATACTTGTCCCGCTCCGCCGCCACGTCGATGACCGCCGTGGCCTGGCCCCGGCCGATGCCCTTGGTCTCCCGGGTGATGCAGATGGAGCCGCCGCCGATGCCCACCTTCACGAAGTCCGCGCCGCAGTCCGCCAGGAAGCGGAAGCCCTCGCCGTCCACCACGTTGCCGGCGCCCACCTTCACGGTGTCGCCGTACCGACTGCGGATCCAGGCCAGGGTCCGTTTCTGCCACTCGGAGTAGCCCTCGGAGGAGTCGATCACCAGCACGTCGGCCCCGGCCTCCACCAGGGCGGGCACCCGGTCCTCATAGTCCCTGGAGTTGATGCCGGCCCCCACCACATACCGCTTCTGGCTGTCCAGCAGCTCCAGGGGGTTGCCCTTGTGGGAATCGTAGTCCTTCCGGAACACGAAGCTCACCAGATGCCCGCCGGCGGAGACGATGGGCAGGGCGTTGAGCTTGTGGTCCCAGATGATGTCGTTGGCGGCCTTCAGGCTGGTGCCCTCCGGCGCGGTGATGAGCTTTTCCGCCGGGGTCATGAAGTCCCGGACCGGCGTGGCCGGGTCCATGCGGCTCACCCGGTAGTCCCGGCTGGTGACGAGCCCTAAGAGCTTCCCGGTGCCGGTGCCGTCGTCCGTGACCGCCATGGTGGAGTGCCCGGTCCGCTCCTTCAGGGCCAGCACGTCCGCCAGGGTGTCCCTCAGGCGGAGGTTGGAGTCGCTGGTGACGAAGCCCGCCTTGTAGTTCTTCACCTTCCGCACCATCTCCGCCTGCTGCTGGATGGGCTGGGAGACGTAGATGAAGGCGATGCCGCCCTCCTTTGCCAGGGCAATGCCCATCTGTTCGCCGGACACCGCCTGCATGACGGCGGAGACCATGGGCACGTTCATGGTGAGGGCGGGCTCCTCCCCCCGGCGGTACTTCACCACCGGGGTCTTGAGGGAGACGTTGGCGGGAATGCACTCCGCGGAGGAGTAGCCGGGCACCAGCAGGTACTCACTGAAGGTACGGGAAGGCTCGGAGAAAAAATAAGCCATAGGGCCACCTCATTTCATCAGATTTCAAGTGGAAACTGGATTTACAAGTCCAGCTGGAAAAACAGTGTGGACTCCACGGGGCTGTCGTTGTAGCAGGGAATTTCGGAAAAGTCCAGACGCCGGTAGAGGCGGACGGCCTCCTCCAGGGCGGGCAGGGTGTCCAGCAGCAGATGGCGATAGCCCAGCTGCCGGGCGTCATCGGTGATCTGCCGGATCAGCCGCCGGGCGATGCCCCGGCCCCGATGCTCCGGCCGGACGTAGAGGCGCTTCATCTCGCACCGCGCCCCGTCCAGCCGCCGCAGGGCGACGCAGCCGGCGGCGGTGCCGTCCGCCACCCGGGCCAGGTACAGGCGGCCGTCCGGCGGGCCGTACTTGGCGGTGGGGTCCCGCACCTCGTCGTCATAGTGCTGAATGTCCAGATAGCGCTGGAAGGCGGGATCGCAGGCCACCAGCATGGCGGTGTAGGCCGCAAACAGGCGCCGGATCTCGTCCAGGGCGCCGTATGCCGGTTCTATGGTCACGGATGTGTCCACGTCTGCCACCTCCCAACGGATTTTTCGTTAGCATACCCGCTTTTGCCCGGCCTGTCAAGGTCACAGGGCGAAATAGTCCTTTGCCGCCTGGAACAGCCCCAGGTCATAATTCCCGGGGACGTTCCGGTACAGGTGGGGGCCCACCCGCTCGGCGTGGCCCATCTTGCCGAAGACCCGGCCGTCGGGAGAGGTGATGCCCTCCACCGCCCAGAGGGAGCCGTTGGGGTTGCCGTCGATGTCCATGGTGGGATCGCCGTCCAGGTCCACGTACTGGGTGGCGATCTGGCCGTTTTCCGCCAGCTGTGCCAAGAGATCCGGCGGGCAGAGGAACCGCCCCTCCCCGTGGGAGATGGGGACGCTGACGATGTCCCCCACCTGGGCCCTCGCCAGCCAGGGGGAGCGGTTGGAGGCCACCCGCGTCCGGACGATCCGGGACTGGTGGCGGCCGATGACATTGTACGTCAGAGTGGGACAGGAATCGTCCGTATCCCGGATCTCGCCGAAGGGCACCAGCCCCAGCTTGATCAGGGCCTGGAAGCCGTTGCAGATGCCTAAGGCCAGGCCGTCCCGGTTTTGCAGCAGGTCCATCACCGCGTCGGCGGCCTGGGGGGACCGGAGGAAGGCGGTGATGAACTTGCCGGAGCCGTCCGGCTCGTCGCCGCCGGAGAAGCCGCCGGGCAGGAAGAGGATCTGACTCTCCCGGGCCACCTGGGCGAACCGAACGGCAGACTCCGCCACCTTGACGGGGGTCTGGTTGTTCAGCACCAGGATCTGCGGCTCCAGGCCTGCCCGGAGCACGGCACGAGCGCTGTCGTACTCGCAGTTGGTGCCGGGGAACACGGGGATCAGGACTTTCGGCTTGGCCGCGCCCACCCGGGGGGCGGCGCGGGAGAAGGCCGGGGCCTCCAGCACCGGCACCGGCGCGGGATCGGCGGGGGTCCGGCTGGGGTACACGTCCTCCAGTACAGACTCATTGAGGGAGAGCAGCTCGTCGATGGGGGCGGAGTCCGCGCCGATGGTGATCACCGGCTCCGCCGTGGTGGTGCCGATCCGCTTGGCGCATCCACAGGAGATCTCCTCCGACAATTCCGCCACGATGGCGTGGGGCCACGGCGCGTACCAGGTGAAGTCCACACCCTCCGCCATGGTGAACCCGATCCGGTTGCCGAAGGACATCTGCATAACAGCCTCTGCGGCGCTGTGCTCCACCGCCCAAGCGGAGCGCACCTTGCCCGCCTGACAGAGGCTGTGGAAGGTCTCCCAGGCCTTTTTCTTCGTCATGGCCATGGGATTGCCCGCAAACAGGTACACCGGATGCCCCGCCTCCTTGAATTCGGGGGACAGCACCTCCCCGGCCCGGATGGGGGCGATGGCGAAGGAGATGAGGGTGGGGGGCACGTCCAGGTCGTTGAAGGTGCCGGACATGGAGTCCTTGCCGCCGATGGCCGCCGCGCCGAAGTCCAGCTGGGCGTCCAACGCCCCCAGGAGCGCGGCAAAGGGCTTGCCCCAGCGGCGGGGGTCGTCCCGGAGTTTTTCAAAGAACTCCTGGAGGGTGAGGTAGGCCTTCCGGTAGTCCGCCCCGGCGGCCACCAGCTTGGCAAGAGACACCGTTACCGCATCGTAGGCCCCCCGGTAGGGGTCCGCCGCCATGGCCTTCGGGTCAAAGCCCCAGGCCATGACGCTGGCCTGGTCCGTCTCCTGCCCCGGCAGGACCGGCAGCAGGGCGGCCATCACCTGGGTGGGGGTCCGCTGGTATTTGCCGCCGAAGGGCATCAGCACGCTGCCGCAGCCGATGGTGGCGTCGAACCGCTCCGCGAGGCCCCGGCGGGAGGCGCATTTCAGGCTGGCGGCCATCTCCCGCAGGGAGTGGAATTGTGCCTCCCCCAGGGGGGCGCAGTCGGCCCGGTCCACCTGGACCCGGGCGTGCTTCACCGCGCCGTTGGTGTTGAGAAAGTCCCGGCTCAGGTCCACGATGGTCCTGCCCCGCCAGCGCATCACCATCCGGGGGGACTCTGTCACCACGGCCACCGGGTACGCCTCCAGGTTCTCCGCCTGGGCCGCGGCGATGAATTTCTCCGCGTTTTCCGGCGCCACCACCACCGCCATCCGCTCCTGGGACTCGGAGATGGCCAGCTCTGTGCCGTCCAGGCCGTCATATTTCTTCCGCACCGCGTCCAGGTCGATGTCCAGGCCGTCCGCCAGCTCCCCCACGGCCACGCTGACGCCGCCGGCGCCGAAGTCGTTGCACCGCTTGATGAGGCGGGTGACGTTCCCGTCCCGGAACAGCCGCTGGATCTTCCGCTCCTCCGGGGCGTTGCCCTTCTGGACCTCGCTGGCCATGGTGGTGAGGGACTGCTTGTTGTGGCTCTTGGAGGAGCCGGTGGCACCGCCGATGCCGTCCCGGCCGGTGCGGCCCCCCAGCAGGATCACCACATCGCCGGGCGCCGGCCGCTCCCGCACCACGTTCTCCGCCGGAGCGGCGGCCGCCACCACGCCGCACTCTAAGTGCTTGGCGATATAGCCGGGGTGGTAGACCTCGCTGACCAGCCCCGTTGCCAAACCGATCTGGTTGCCGTAGGAGGAGTAGCCCGCGGCAGCGGTCTGGGCGATCTTCCGCTGGGGGAGCTTGCCGGGCAGGGTCTCCGCCACCGGCGTCCGGGGGTCGCCGCAGCCGGTGAACCGCATGGCCTGGTGCACATAGGCCCGGCCGGACAGGGGGTCCCGGATACACCCGCCGATGCAGGTGGCGGCGCCGCCGAAGGGCTCGATCTCCGTGGGGTGGTTGTGGGTCTCGTTCTTGAACAGTAACAGCCAGTCCTGCTGCCTGCTGTTCACCTGGGCGGAGACGCGGATGGAGCAGGCGTTGATCTCCTCGCTCTCGTCCAGCTCCGGCAACAGCCCCCGCTTTTTCAGGGCCTTGGCGCCGATGGTGGCGATGTCCATCAAAGTCTGGGGCCGCTGGGTCGCCTTCTCTTTGCCGTAGACCTCCTCCCGGGCGGCCAGGTACCGGTCATAGGCGGCCCGGACCGCCGGGTCATGGATCTCCACCCGGTCCAGATGGGTGGAGAAGGTGGTGTGGCGGCAGTGGTCGGACCAGTAGGTGTCCACCACCCGGATCTCCGTCAGGGTGGGGTCCCGGCGCTCCGTGTCCCGGAAGTATGTCTGGAGGAACGACAGGTCCTCCAGGTCCATGGCGAGACCCAGCCGCGCCAAGAGGGCATCAAGGCCCACCCGGTCCAGGGCGGTGAAACCGGAGACCGTCTCCACGTCCGCCGGGGCGGCGGCCTCTGCCGTCAGGCGCTCCGGCAGGTCCAAAGACGCCTCCCGGCACTCCACCGGGTTGATGACGTACCGCTTCACCGCCTCCACGTCCGCCGCCGTCAGGGGGCCGAACAGCAGGTAGACCTTGGCGGTGCGGACCGTGGGCCGCTCCCCCTGGGTCATCAGCTGGATGCACTGGGCGGCGGAGTCCGCCCGCTGGTCGAACTGCCCCGGCAGGGGCTCCACGCCGAAGGCCACGCAGTCCCCGGCGGGCAGGGCCGCGGCGGCGTCGTCCACCTGGGGCTCGGAGAACACCGTCCCCACCGCCCGGCGGAACGCGGCCTCCTCCAGCCCCTCCACGTCATAGCGGTTCAGCAGGCGCAGGTCCTCCAGGGCGGAGACGCCCACTACGCTCCGCAGCTCCCGCAGCAGGCTCTGGGCCTCCTGCCGGAGCCCCGGCTTCTTTTCCACATAGATCCGTCTTACCATCGTATGACCTCCCGGCGCCGGTTGGGCGCTCGTCAAAATATGCGTTTCAGTCTGCCAGGGCCGCCAGCGCCCGCTGGCCGATGTCATGGCGCAGGTACTTGCCGTCAAAGTCCACTGTCTCTGCGGCAGCGTAGGCGTCCTTCAACGCCTGCCGCAGGGTGGGGCCGGTGGCAGTGATGCCCAGCACCCGGCCGCCGCTGGTGACCAGCTGCCCATTCTCGTCCAGCCTGTCTCCGGCGTGGAAGATGGTCACGTTCCCCGGCAGCGACCCGGGCAGGGAGATGGCCCTGCCCTTCTCGTAGTGCCCCGGATACCCGCCGGAGGCCAGGATGACGCAGGCGGCGGAGGCGTTCCGCCACTCCACGGCGAGATCTCCCAGCGTCTCATTCTCTACCGCCTGCATGATGGTCAGCAGGTCCGTCTTCAGCAGGGGCAGCACCACCTGGGTCTCCGGGTCCCCGAAGCGGCAATTGTACTCGATGACCCTGGGCCCGTCGGGGGTCAGCATGAGACCGAAGTACAGGCACCCCTTGAAGGGGCAGCCCTCCGCCCGCATGGCGGCCAGGGTGGGCAGGAAGATGGTGTCCATGCACACTTTGGCGACCTCCTCCGTGTAGCAGGGGTTGGGGGCCACGGTGCCCATGCCGCCGGTGTTGGGGCCGGTGTCTCCGTCCCCCGCCCGCTTGTGGTCCATGGAGGACACCATGGGGGCGATGGCGGTGCCGTCGGTAAAGGCCAGGACGCTGACCTCCGGCCCGGTCAAAAACTCTTCAATCACCACCCGGCTGCCGGAGTCCCCGAAGGCCCGGTCCTCCATGATGGTCTTGACGGCCGCCTCCGCCTCTTCATAGGACCGGGGGATCAGCACCCCCTTGCCCAGCGCCAGGCCGTCCGCCTTGATGACGATGGGGAAGGAGGCGGTCTTCAAAAAGGCCAGGGCATCCGCCGGGGAGGTGAATACCTCATACCGGGCGGTGGGGATGTTGTATTTTTTCATCAGGTCCTTGGCAAAGACCTTGCTGGACTCGATCCGGGCGGCCCTGGCGTCAGGCCCGAAGCAGGGGATGCCCACGGCGTGGAGGGCGTCCACGCACCCCAGGGCCAGGGGGTCGTCCGGCGCCACCACGGCGAAGTCCACGGCGTGGCTCTGGGCAAAGGCCACGATGGCGTCGATGTCCGTGGCCGCAATCTCCGGCACGCAGACGGCGTCGGCGGCGATGCCGCCGTTGCCCGGCAGGACGTAAATCGTCTCCACCGCCGGATTATCTTTCAGTTTTTTGATGATGGCGTGCTCCCGGCCGCCGCCGCCCACTACGAGGAGCGTCATTGCACCAGCCTCCTTGCTGTATCCCAAAAGCGTTGTTGAGAGGAAAGACGCTAGGGGAAACCAATGGGATTCCCCAGTTGATTTGCCATTGCAAATCAAAACATGAAAATCATTTTCGCCGCGGCGTGTACGTGGCGAAAATTCATTGACCCAGCCGCCTTGGGCGGCGGCACCAGTGACCGATGTCACTGGTGGTGGGGGAGGTCGAGGGGGAGCTTGCTCCCCTTCGAATCTCCTCAGTGGTGGAACAGCCTCATCCCCGTAAACGCCATCACGATGCCATACTTATTGGCCGTCTCAATGACATTGTCGTCCCGGATGCTGCCGCCGGGCTCGGCGATGTACTGCACGCCGGACTTTCTCGCTCGCTCCACGTTGTCGCCGAAGGGGAAGAAGGCGTCGGAGCCGCAGGTGACGCCGGTGAGGGCCGCGATCCAGGCGCGCTTCTCCTCCGCCGTCAGGGGTTCCGGCTTCACGGCGAAGGTCTGCTGCCAGACGCCCTCCGCCAGCACGTCCTCGTACTCGTCGGAGAGGTACACGTCGATGGCGTTGTCCCGGTCCGGGCGGCGGATGTTCTCCACGAATCGCAGGCCCAGTACCTTGGGGTGGTGCCGCAGCCACCAGGTGTCCGCCTTGGTGCCCGCCAGGCGGGTGCAGTGGATGCGGCTCTGCTGGCCCGCCCCCACGCCGATGGCCTGCCCGTCCTTCACGTAGCAGACGGAGTTGGACTGGGTGTATTTCAATGTGATGAGGGCCACGATCATGTCCCGCCTGGCCGCCTCCGGCAGGTCCTTGTTCTCCGTGACGATGTTGTTCAGCAGGCCCTCGTTGATGGCGAAGTTGTTCCGGCCCTGCTGGAAGGTGACGCCGAACACGTCCTTGTACTCCTGGGGGGCGGGGACGTAGTCCGGGTCGATCTGCACGATGTTGTAATTGCCTTTCTTCTTGGTTTTGAGAATATCCAGGGCCTCATCGGTGTAGCCGGGGGCGATGATGCCGTCGGACACCTCCAGCTTCAGATACCGGGCGGTGGCTCCGTCACACACGTCGGAGAGGGCCGCCCAGTCCCCGTAGGAGCACAGCCGGTCCGCCCCCCGGGCCCGGATATAGGCGCAGGCGATGGGAGACAGGTCTGCGCCAGATTCCACGAAGTACATCTGCCGCTCCACGTCAGAGAGGGGCAGCCCCACGGCAGCGCCAGCGGGGGAGACGTGCTTGAAGGACGCGGCGGCAGGGAGGCCGGTGGCTTCTTTCAGCTCCCGCACCAGCTGCCAGGAGTTCAGGGCGTCCAGAAAGTTGATGTATCCCGGCTTGCCGTTCAGCACCGTGAGGGGCAGGTCGGACCCGTCCCGCATGAAGATGCGGGCGGGCTTCTGGTTGGGGTTGCAGCCGTATTTCAGTTCCAATTCGTTCATGGAAACCTCCCGATACAATTAGGAATTAGGAGTTAGGAATTAGGAATTTTTTGGAGAGTGGAGAGTGAAGAGTGGAGCTGAGGTGTTCCGCCGCAGGCGGAACGATTTTGATTTGTCCGGCTTTGCCGGACACCACAATTCCTAATTCCTAACTCCTCATTCCTCATTCAGCTCCGGTCTCTTCACTCCAAACTGTCCCCGTCTCAGTCGGTCCGCTGGTACTTGTTGACGATGCGCTGCTGGAAGGTGTGGGTCTCCAGGTCCGTGAAGCGGACGAAGAGGGAGATCTTGTTGGCCTGGTCCAGAGCGTCCCACACGGCGGCGGTGAGGGCGTCGATGTCTCCCTCGATGGCCACCGGCTCCGGCTCCCCGGCGAAGGAGGGCAGGGGGCTACCGTCCCCGACGTAGGTGTGGAGGAAGTGGCCGATCCCCGGCTGGCCCGGGTATTCAAAGGTCTGCCGCAGGCAGCGCTTGCCGGTCTCGTCGGCGGCCTTCAGGATGGACAACTTGTAGCTGCCGTTTGGACCCAGCAGTCCGGAGATGCGGGGGGTCCAGTTGGGGCTGTCCGGCTCGAACTCCCGGGTGCGGAGGGCCTGCTCCATAGGAAGGCCCTGCTTCAGAAACTCCAGGATGGTGTCTGTCTGGTCCCCGTTGGTGACGATGAGCCCCCGGCCCATCTGCCGCACCGGGTGGTAGATGATGAGGCTGGGGTCCTCCATTTTGGCGGGGTCCGCCGCCTGGGTGCGGATGCCGTCCGGCTCCTCCGCGAAGACGCGGTTGCGGCTGTTGGCGCTGCGGCCCATGATGAAGTAGACGGCCACGGACGACTTGCCGTCCGCCGTCTGTCCCAGCACGATCCCCCGGCCGGGATAGGGGTTGCCCCGCAGCAGGGCGCACAAATCCTGTTTCACAGATGATCCTCCTTTTCCGCGGCGATGTGGGCGGCCAGCTGCTCCACGGCCTGGGGCAGCAGCACCCACTCCGCCTGCTCCATAACTCTCCGCTGCAGCGTCTCCGGGGTGTCCCCCGGCTGCACCTCCACTGCCTTTTGCAGCAGGATGCGGCCCCCGTCGGGGATCTCGTTCACCAGATGGACGGTGGCGCCGGTGACCTTCACGCCCCGGCGGAGGGCCGCCTCATGGACCTTCAGCCCGTAATACCCCTTCCCGCAGAAGGCGGGGATCAAGGAGGGGTGGACGTTGACGATCCGGTCCGGCCACCGCCGGACGAAATTCTCGGACAGAATGGAGAGGAACCCGGCCAGCACGACCAGATCCACCCGGTACTGCGTCAGCGCCTCCATCAGTGCCGCCTCAAACGGTTCCTGCCCCAGCTGCTTCCGGGACACGGCGAAGGCGGGCACACCGCGGCGTTTCGCCCGCTCCAGGGCAAAGGCGCCGGGATTGCTGGAGAGGACCAGCACGATCTCCCCGTGGGGCAGGTCCCCCGCCGCCTGGGCGTTAAACAATGCTTCCAGATTGGTGCCGCCGCCGGAGACCAGCACGGCGATGCGGGCCTTGTTCAGCATAGGATCACCCGCTCCTCTCCGGGGACGATCTCGCCCATCAAATAGCCGGGACAGCCGTGCTGGACCAGGGCGGAGAGGGCCTGGTCCGCCGTGTCCCGGGAGACGATCACCGCCATGCCAACCCCCATGTTGAAGGTGTTGAACATGTCCCGCTCCGGGATGCGGCCCGTCTCCTGGAGCATTTTGAAGATGGGCGGCGTCCGGACGGCGTCCTTCTCGATCTTCGCCGTCATCCCCTCCGGTAGGCACCGGGGGATGTTCTCATAAAAGCCCCCGCCGGTGATGTGGCTGATGCCGTGGACGTCCGCCGCGCGGATGGCCGCCAGCACCGGCTTCACATAGATGCGGGTGGGGGTCAGCAGGGCCTCGCCCAGGCTCTCCCCCAGGTCTTCACAGTGGACCGTCAGGTTGGCGTGCTCCACGTGAAAGACCTTCCGCACCAGGGAGAATCCATTGGAGTGGAGGCCGGAGGAGGGCAGGGCCAGGATCACGTCTCCGGAGCGGACCCGGTCCGGGGCGATGATATCGCCCTTGTCCACGATGCCCACGGAAAAGCCCGCCAGGTCGTAGTCCTCCGGCGCCATGATGCCGGGGTGCTCGGCGGTCTCGCCGCCGATGAGGGCGCAGCCCGCCTGGACACAGCCCTCCGCCACGCCGGAGACGATGGCGGCCACCTTCTCCGGCACATTCTTGCCGATGGCGATGTAGTCCAGGAAGAACAGGGGCTTGGCCCCGCAGCAGACGATGTCGTTGACGCACATGGCCACGCAGTCCACGCCCACGGTGTCGTGCCGGTCCAGCAGCTGGGCGATGCGGATCTTGGTGCCCACCCCGTCGGTGCCGGACACCAGCACCGGCTCGCACATGCCGGTCAGGTCCGGGGCGAACAGCCCGCCGAAGCCCCCGATGCCGGACACCACGCCGGGGATCCTGGTCCGGGCCACGTGGGGGCCCATGAGCTTGACGCCCTGGTACCCGGCGGTGATGTCCACCCCCGCCTTCCGGTAGCTCTCCGAATAACTCTCCATATCAGGTCCTCTCCCTCTCACTGATCTTGCACTCGAATCGGTCCTTGCCGCCGTCCTGGGGCACGGCGGTGGGATAGCCCCCGCCGAAGCAGGCGGTGCAGAAGCCGCACTGGGTATTGTCCGCCAGCTTCACCACGTCCTGCAAGCTCAGATACCCCAGGGAGTCCACGCCGATGATCCTGGCGATCTCCTCCACCGAGTGGTTGTTGGCGATGAGCTTGCTGGGGTCGTCGATGTCCGTGCCGTAGTAGCAGGCGGCCACGAAGGGCGGCGCGCTGACCCGCATGTGGATCTCTTTGGCCCCGGCCCGCCGCAGCAGGTCGATGGTCCGGCGGCAGGTGGTGCCCCGGACGATGGAGTCGTCGATCAGCACCACCCGCTTGCCCTCCACCACGGAGCGGATGGGGTTCAGCTTGATGTTGACCTCATTCTCCCGCATGGCCTGGGTGGGGGAGATGAAGGTGCGGCCGATGTACTTGTTCTTGATGAACCCCATGCCGTAGGGGATGCCGCTCTGCCGGGCGTAGCCCAGGGCGGCGTCCAGGCCGGAGTCCGGCACGCCGATGACGATGTCCGCCTGGACCGGGTGCTCCAGGGCCAGGAAGGCCCCGGCCCGCTGCCGGGCTACGTGGACGCTGGACCCGTCGATGACGGAGTCCGGCCGGGCGAAGTAGATGAACTCGAACACGCACAGGCGCTTTTCTGTCTTTCCGCAGCGGCGGGTGTCGGACTTGACGCCGTGCTTGTCCGCCACCACGATCTCCCCGGGCAGGATGTCCCGCTCGAACCGGGCGCCGATGGCGTCCAGGGCGCAGGATTCGGAGGCGAACACCACGCTGCCGTCCTTCAGCCGGCCCATGCACAGCGGCCGGAAGCCGTGGGGGTCCCGGACGGCGATGAGCTTGGTGGGGGAGGAGATCACCAGGGAGTAGGCCCCCTCGATCCGGTCCATGGCGGCGGCGACAGCGTCCTCGATAGAGGGGGCCTTCAGCCGCTCCTGGACGATGATGTAGGCGATGACCTCTGAGTCCGTGGTGGTCTGGAAGATGGAGCCCCGGCTCTCCAGCTCCGCCCGCAGCTGGTGGGAGTTGGTCAGGTTGCCGTTGTGGGCCAGGGCCATGCGGCCCTTGTAGTGGTTCACCAGGATGGGCTGGACGTTGCGCTTGTTATCGGACCCGGTGGTGCCGTAGCGCACGTGGCCCACGGCGATGGAGCCCGTGCCCAGGGAGCGGAGCCGCTCCGCCGGGAACACCTCGTTCACCAGCCCCACGTCCCGGTAGGCGGTGAACACCCCGTCGTCGTTCACCGCGATGCCGGCGCTCTCCTGCCCCCGGTGCTGGAGGGCATACAGGGCGTAGTAGGCCAGGGAGGCCACATCCGCCGTCTCCGGCGTGTACACGCCGAACACGCCGCACTCCTCATGGATGTGGCGGGCTGGGAGCACGGCGGCGAGCTCAGTCCGCGTCATGGGCAAGCAGTCTCTGCATGACCTCGGCATAGGCGCCCTCCACGCCGCCCAGGTCCCGGCGGAAGCGGTCCTTGTCCAGCTTCTCATGGGTCTTGCTGTCCCAGAGGCGGCAGGTGTCTGGACTGATCTCGTCCGCCAGGACGAGGCGTCCGTCGGTCAGTCTGCCGAACTCCAGCTTGAAGTCCACCAGCGTGACGCCGCACTCCGCCCAGAAGGCCTTGAGAATGTCGTTGACGGCGAAGGCGTACTTCTTGATGGTCTCGATCTCCTCCGCCGTGGCCAGCTTCAATGCCAGGGCGTGATAGCTGTTCAGCAGAGGGTCTCCCAACTCGTCGTTCTTGTAGGAGAACTCGATGGTGGGGGCGTCGAACACGATGCCCTCCTCCACGCCGTACCGCTTGGCGAAGGATCCGGCGGAGAGGTTGCGGATGATGACCTCCAGCGGCACGATGGAGACCTTCTTCACCAGGGTCTCCCGCTCGCTCAGCTCCTGAACGAAGTGGGTGGGGATGCCGGCCTTTTCGATCCGCCGCATCAGATGGTTGGTCATCTGGTTGTTGATGACGCCCTTGCCCGCGATGGTGCCCTTCTTCAGGCCGTTGAAGGCGGTGGCGTCATCCTTGTAGTCCACGATGTAAAGTTCCGGGTCGTCGGTGCGGAAGACCTTCTTGGCCTTTCCCTCATAGAGCTGTTCCAGCTTCTGCATGGTGCGTTCGTCCTTTCTTTCTGTCGAGAGATTAGATATTTGAATAGGCAATTGACAAGCCATTAGAAAAATGGAAGGAAAAGGGAAAATAGAAATGAGAAATCAGAAACCCGGCCGCAAGATGGCGCGGATACGGGACTTTGAGCCGCCCGGTCAGGCCGGACTCCAAACTTTCAAATTCCTCATTTCCGATTTCTCACTATTTCAAGAGCTCCCCCTGGAGCTTGGCGTCCTTCTCGGCGACCTGCTCCCCCATCTTCCGCCGGTCCGCCTCCAGGCGCCGGGCCAGGGCCTCGTCCTCCACCGCCAGGATCTGGGCGGCCAGCACGGCGGCGTTTTTGGCGCCGTTCAGCGCCACCGTGGCCACCGGAATGCCGCCGGGCATCTGGACTGTGGCCAGCAGGGCGTCCAGTCCGTCCAGGGCGCCCCCCTTCATGGGAATACCGATCACAGGCAGGGTGGTGTTGGCGGCAAAGGCCCCCGCCAGGTGGGCGGCCATGCCGGCGGCGCAGATGACCACGCCGAAGCCCCGCTCCCGGGCGGACTTGGCGAACTCAGCCGCCTGGACCGGCGTCCGGTGGGCACTGAGGATATGGGCCTCATAGGGGATGTTCAGGGCGTCCAGCTGGGTGCAGGCCCCTTTGACCACGGGCCAGTCGCTGTCGCTGCCCATGATGACGGCAACTTTTTTCATCGCAAGCGCTCCTTTCCGCGGCTCAGAGTTTTTTCCGCATGACGGTGTGGCGGAAGATGCCGTCCACAAAATACTCGCTGGAGCAGAACACGGGGCGTCCGTCGATGTCGTAGTCCACCTCTTCCATGTTCAGCAGCGGCGTGCCCATGGGCACCTGGAAGATCTCCGCCAGGGCGGCATCCGCCGCGGCGGGCCGCACGTCTGTCAGATCCAGATAGGGATAGATGCCGCAGAACCGCTGGAGGAAGTGGAAGATGGGGAGCTTGAAGTCCTGGATGGTGTAATCCCCCTTGGCCAGAGCCTTTTCCACCACGTCCTCGCAATAGATGGCGGGCCTGCCGTCGGCGGTGCACAGCCGGGCGATGCGGATGATGGGGGTGTCCTCCGGAATGCGGAGCTGAGCGGCCACCTGGGCGTCGGCAGTGCCGTCGGAAACCCGGACGAAGGCCACCGCCGGCTCATGTCCGCTCTGGCGGATCATGTCCAGGAACTCTACCTCGATGTCCATGCGGGTCTGGACGTTCAGCACATGGCGGTTGATGATGGTGCCAACTCCGTGGCGGCGGGTGATGAAGCCCTCCCGCTCCAGAGAGGCCAGAATGTCCCGCAGCTGCGTGCGGCTGATGCCCAGCTTCTCTGCCAGGACGCTCTCCCGGGGCAGGCGCTCGCAGCTGGCGTAGGCGCCGTCCTTCATGTCGGCAAGCAGCTGGGAGCGGATGGTCTTGGTTTGGGCCGGCTGACCGCTCATAGTCACACCTCTTTCTGATTTCAAAATAGGTAATACCATAAAAGTCATACCTATTGTACCGGATTTTTCCCGGCGCCGCAACTGGCAGATTTGACAGATTCCGCCTCCCTTTTTTGCCCCGGCATATCCAGTCTGCCGTTGACGGCAGGACGCACGGGCCGGGACCATTTGGAGGGCCGGATTTCGTGGGTTTTCACCGTGGACAACCGCCGGGGGGATGTTATAATGGAGCTGAACGAAAGAGGGAGGCGTTGCCCGTGAAGATTGTGATCCTGGGTGCGGAGGCCCGCTACCGGGCCTATCAGCCCGCGATGCCCTTCATCCAGCGGCAGGAGCTGGTGTTTCTGGACAAGGACAGCACGGAGGCGGAGATCCTGGCCGCCGGCGGTGATGCGGAGGTGCTGTTTGTGGACGCCATCACGGCGGTGTCCGCCGCCCTGATGGCACGGCTTCCCCGCCTGCGGCTGATTCACTCGGAGGGGGTGGCGTTTGACCGCATTGACCTCTCCGCCGCCCGGGAGCGGGGCATTTACGTCTGCAACAACAAGGGGTGCAACGCCGGGGCCGTGGCGGAACAGGCGGTCCTGCTGATGCTGATGCTCCTGCGCCATGCCATGGAGGGGGACGAGGCCGTCCGGGCGGGACGGCAGATGGAGATGAAGGAGCGGTGCATGGTGGAGGGGATCACGGAGCTCTCCGCCTGTAAGGTGGGCCTGGTGGGCTTTGGGGACATTGCGCGGGCCGCGGCGGAGCGGCTGGCCCCCTTCGGCTGTGCGCTCTATTATTACACCAGGCACCGCCGCAAACCGGAGGAGGAGCGGCGGTACGGTGTCACCTACCTGCCCCTGGAGGCGCTGGCGGAGACCTGTGACATCCTGAGCCTCCACTGCGCCGTCACGGAGGAGACCCGGAATCTGGTGGATGCCGCCCTGCTGCGGCGGATGAAGCCCACGGCGTACCTCATCAACACCGCCCGGGGGGACCTTGTGGACAACGAGGCCCTGCGGCAGGCCCTGCTGGAGGGGCGGATCGCCGGAGCGGGGCTGGACACGCTGTCCCCGGAGCCGGTGCCGGCGGGCCACCCCCTGACGGCGCTGCCGCCGGAGGTCCAGCGGAAAGTGGTGCTGGCGCCCCACCTGGGCGGCATCACAGAGGCATCCTTCCGCCGGGCCCACGCCCACATGTGGCGGAACGTGGAGCGCTTGACCGCGGGAGAGCGGCCGGACAACATCGTCAACGGCCTGTGACGGTCCCCGGCGGCAAAAAAATTCCGCCGGAGATGAAACAAAACCCGTGGAAAAATCGTCTAATTGCTATAAAGACCCGTGGCAGAAGGGCCATGCGCGGTTTGAAAGTTCAGCGTGCGGGCCGTGGGCCTGCATACGGAAAACCCTCATGTGCCAATCGGCCTGCCTGTTCTCATGGCGCGCACGGCGCATGGAGTCAGGATAAAAACAAGGAAGGGGAGCGTGACGCCCAATGAGACGTCGGATCTGGAGAGGTTGGATATTGTGCCTGTGCGCCTGCCTGCTGCTGTGCGGTGCGGCCAGCGGGACCGGAAGCACACCGCCGGACGCGGTGAGCCGCGGGGCCTTTGCGGACGCCCTGTATGACGCCCATGTGGCCAACGGCGGCACCCCCGTGGTCAGCGAGGGCAGCTCCGCCCCCTTCCGGGACGTGGGCTCCTGGTCCCCGTATTTCGAGGCGCTCTGCTGGGCCAAGGCCAGCGGCATCGCGGGGGGCTATGCGGGCGGCGCCTTCCGTCCTGCGGCGCCGGTGACCCGGCAGCAGGCGGCGGTGATGCTGTACCGCTATGCCGAGACCACGGATCTGCCGCTGGAGAAGGGAAGCGACCGGGACCTGGCCGGATACCGGGACGCGGATACCATCCCGGCCTGGAGCCGGGAGGCTGTCCAATGGGCTGTGCGGAACGGCCTGTGGTTCTCCGGCAGCGCCACGGAGCTGCGGGCGGCGGAGAGCGTCTCCTGGGAGGAGTTGGCCGTTCTGACCCAGCTGCTGTTCCAAGGCGGGATGCCCGCGGCTGCCCTGTCCGCCGCGCCGGAGGGGCTGACGATGGAGCTGCAGCAGTGCTCCACCACCGGCGCGGTTGTGGTGCTGCAAAATGCGGCGGAGGAGACCTTCTCCTACGGGGCGGACTACGGTCTCTACCGGCAGGTGAACGGCGGCTGGTATCAGCTGAACGAGGAAATGGACGCCATCGCCATTGCCTATGAGCTGGCCCCGGGAGAGAGCCGGGAGCTCACCCTCAGCTGGGGGGAGATGGACTGGGGCGGCGTCCTGCCCGCCGGGACCTACTGCGTGGCGCAGAGCGGGCTGCTGGGAGAACAGCAGGCCACCGTCTCCGTCACCTTTGCCATCAAATAACGCCAGGCGGCCGCCGGTTTTCCGGCGGCCGCCTTTCCGTTGAGGGGACGGTTTCTTCCGGTCCCGCCCAGACCGGAAAATCTCCCGCTCTCCTGGAGGGCGGGAGAGAACAGCACAGGCCGCCGGAAACTCCCGGCGGCCTGCACGGCTTCTTGAGAATGTGGCCCGGCGTCAGACGCAGAAGCGGCAGGCTGCCAGAGCCGCCACGGCGCCGTCGGCGCAGGCGGTGGTCAGCTGGCGGACCTCCTTGGCGCGGAGATCCCCTGCGGCAAAGATGCCGGGGACCGGCGTCAGGCAGTCCTCCCCGGCGGCGATAAAGCCCGCTTCGTCCACCGGTACCCCCAGGGACCGGGCCAGACGGCTCTCCGGCAGCTGGCCCACCGCCTGGAACAGAGCGGAGACCGGCAGGTGGGAGACTTCTCCCACGGCGGTGTTCCGCAGGGTCAGACCGGTGAGGCGGTCCGATCCCTCCAGGGCCTCCACCACGGTGGACCGCAGCAGCGTGAGGTTGGCGGTCCGCTCCGCCCGCTCCACCAGAATGGGATCTGCCCGGAAGTCCGCCCGCCGGTGGATCACCGTCACATGGCGGCAGATGTCCGCCAGATACAGCGCGTCCTGCAGGGCGGTGCTGCCGCCCCCTGCCACTGCCACATCCTGCCCGGCGTAAAAGGCCCCGTCGCACACAGCGCAGAAGGAGACGCCGGCCAGACGGTCCTCGCCCGCAAGGCCCAGGGTCCGGCGGCGCATCCCGGCGGCCAGGATCACCGCCCCGGCGGTGTAGGCCCCGTAGTCGGTGACCACCCGGCTGGGTGTGCCGGTCTGGATCTCCAGCACCTCCTCCAGCTCGATCCGGGTCCCCAGGGCCTCGGCCTGGCTGTACAGCCGCTCCGCCAGCTCAGCGCCGGACACGGCGGGCAGGCCGGGGAAGTTTTCCACCTTGGGGGAGGAGGCGATCTGCCCGCCGAAGCTCTCCCGCTCCAGCAGCAGAACGGACTTTCCGGCCCGGCGGGCGTAGACGGCGGCGGTGAGTCCGGCCGGGCCGCCGCCCACGATGATGATGTCAAAATACTGGTCCATAGACATTCCTCTCTGATGACTGACAGAAGATGGGGGAGACTTCGCAGTCCCCCCTCCCCGCATAGAAGCCGCTGTACCGCGGGCGCTGCTCCGCAGAGACGGCGTTTTTGGAGTTCGGAAAAGGAGGGACGGGAGTCCCTCCTTTCTCGTTGTTCACACGCTCTGGGTGGTGGCGAATTTCTTGATGGTGGAGGCGTTCACCAGCTTCTCCACCTGATCTCCGTGGCGGACGATCAGGGTGGGGGCCTGCTGGATGCCGTACCGGGCCACCAGATCCCGGTGCTCGTTCACGTCCATCACCTGATAGGCGATGCCCGCCTTCTCCAGCTCCCGCTTGGCGATGCTGCAGTTGGGGCAGGTCTTGGTGGTGAAGAGGAACAGGCCGTCCTCGCCCCGCTCCGCCGGTGTGCTGGGCGCGGTGCCGGAGGCGGGCTCCGTCGCGGCCTCCCGGTCGCAGAGGCGGCGGCCCTCCAGCCGGGAGTTCTCCACCTCGTACTCCTGCCGGTCCTTGAACTCCTGGACCTTGCCGTCGTTCCAGTTCTGCACCGGGCGGTAGTAGCCGGTGATGCGGCTCCATACCTCGCAGGTCTTTCCGCACTTGGGGCAGGTGAAGTGTTCGCCGGAGAGATAGCCGTGGTCCGGGCAGATGGAGTAGGTGGGGGACATGGTGTAGTAGGGGAGCTTGAAGTTCTCCGCGATCTTCCGCACCAGGTTGGCGGCTGCCTTCCAGTCCGGCAGCTTCTCACCCAAAAAGGCGTGGAACACGGTGCCGGAGGTGTACAGGGTCTGCAGATCGTCCTGGATGGCCAGAGCCTCGAAGATGTCGTTGGTGTAGCCCACCGGCAGGTGGGAGGAATTGGTGTAATAAGGCGTGTCGCCGGGGTTCTTGGCGGCGGTGATGATATCGGGATACAGCGCCACGTCGTGCTTGGCCAGCCGGTAGGTGGTGGACTCGGCGGGGGTAGCCTCCAGGTTGTAGAGGTCGCCGTACTGCTCCTGATAGTCCTTCAGCCGCTCCCGCATGTGGTTCAGCACGTCCTTGGCAAAGGCCTGGGTCTCCGGATGGGTCAGGTCCTTCCGTAGCCACTTGGCGTTGAGCCCTACCTCGTTCATGCCGATGAGGCCGATGGTGGAGAAGTGGTTGTCAAAGGTGCCCAGGTAGTATTTGGTGTAGGGGTACAGTCCCGCGTCCATCAGCTTGGTGATGACGGTGCGCTTCACCTTCAGGCTCCGGGCGGCGATGTCCATCATGTGGTCCAGCCGCTCATAGAACTCCTCCGGCGTCTGGGAGAGGTAGGCGATCCGGGGCAGGTTGATGGTCACCACGCCCACGGACCCGGTGGACTCGCCGGAGCCGAAGTAGCCGCCGGACTTCTTCCGCAGCTCCCGCAGGTCCAGCCGCAGGCGGCAGCACATGCTGCGCACGTCAGAGGGCTCCATGTCGGAGTTGATGTAGTTGGAGAAGTAGGGGGTGCCGTACTTGGCGGTCATCTCGAACAGGAGGCGGTTGTTCTCCGTGTCGGACCAGTCGAAATCCTTCGTGATGGAGTAGGTGGGGATGGGGTACTGGAAGCCCCGGCCGTCGGCGTCGCCCTCGGTCATGATCTCGATGAACGCCTTGTTCACCATGTCCATTTCCCTCTTGCAGTCGCCGTAGGTAAAGTCCTGCTCCTTGCCGCCCACGATGGCCGGCAGGTTCTCCAGGTCACGGGGCACGGTCCAGTCCAGGGTGATGTTGGAGAACGGCGCCTGGGTGCCCCAACGGGAGGGCGTGTTCACGCCGAACACGAAGGACTGGATGCACTGCTTGACTTCTTTTTGGGAGAGGTTGTCCACCTTCACAAAGGGAGCCAGGTAGGTGTCAAAGGAGCTGAACGCCTGCGCGCCGGCCCACTCGTTCTGCATGATGCCCAGGAAGTTCACCATCTGGTTGCAGAGAGTGGAGAGGTGGCTGGCCGGGGTGGAGTTGATCTTGCCCGGGATGCCCAGGCCCTGCTGGATCAGCTGCTTCAAGCTCCAGCCGGCGCAGTAGCCGGTGAGCATGCTCAGGTCGTGGAGGTGGATGGCGCCGCTCTTGTGGGCGTCGGCGATCTCCTGGTCATAGATTTCAGAGAGCCAGTAGTTGGCGGTGATGGCGCCGGAGTTGGAGAGGATCAGACCGCCCACGGAGTAGGTGACGGTGGAGTTCTCCTTCACCCGCCAGTCGTTGATATGCAGGTAGTTGTCCACCAGCTCCTTGTAGTCCAGCATGGTGGAGTTCAGGTTGCGGATCTTCTCCCGCTGCTTGCGGTAGAGGATGTAGGCCTTGGCCACGTCGGCATAGCCCGCCTTGCTGAGGATGTCCTCTACGCTGTCCTGGATGTCCTCCACGGTGATCTTGCCGTCATGGATTTTGCCCTGGTAATCCGCCGTGACCTTCAGGGCCAGGAGATCAATGATGTCCGGATTGTACTCCATGTGGGTGGCCTCAAAGGCCTTGGTGATGGCGGTGCTGATCTTGGAGATGTCGAAAGAGGCGATCTTCCCATCCCGCTTGACGACCTGATACATGAAACCCCTGCTTTCTCTATGATAAATTCAATTCCCTGCTCCTGACAAGTCAATGGGCGCCCACGCGCCCCGTATTTACCATTCTACCACTTCCTGGGGGCTTGTCAATTAGAAATACCACTATATCTTGTATATATTTTCTGTGAAAACGCTGAAATTTTCTATATCTAGTCAACGCCCCGCAGCTCCACAGCCCCGAAGAACGGCCGGACCCGCTCCGCAAAGCCCCGCAGTTCCTCTGCTGTAAAGCCGTGATACCCCCGGCCGATCAGATTGCCGGAGTCCACAAAGTTCTGAAGATAGTACCGGGGCGACCCCGCCAGCCAGGCGGCGATGGCGTCCAGGTCCTCCGGCCTGTGGAGCTCCCGCACCAGGGTGGTGCGGAACTCGTAGTCCACGGTGCTTTTCCGCAGCAGCCGGATGCTCTCCTCCACCGGGGCGGGGTCGAAGTCCGGTACGCCGACGGTCTCGGCATACCGCGCCGGAGCGTTTTTCACGTCCATGGCCACATAGTCCACAAGGCCCCGGTCCAGGATCTCCGCCAGCCGGGCAGGATCACAGCCGTTGGTGTCCAGCTTCACGGCAAAGCCCAGTTCCCGCACCTTCCGCAGAAAGTCCGCCGCATCCGGCTGGAGCAGCGGCTCCCCGCCGGTGAGGACCACCCCGTCCAAAAGCCCCCGGCGGGAGGCCAGGAAGTCCAGCACCTCCTGCTCCGGGATCTCCGGCGTTTCCGCCAGCCGGGTCACCAGCAGAGCGTTGTGGCAGAAGGGGCACCGCAGGTTGCAGCCGCCGGTGAACACCGTGGCCGCCAGCTTTCCCGGGTAGTCCACCATGGCCAGTTTCTGGAGTCCGTGAATGTGCATGGCCGGATCCCTCCATAAGCACAAGATGTTGTTATTCTAAACCGATTTTTCCACAAGAACAAGTGGTGGACGCAACAAAGGCAAAAAAAGTTCCCGGGGGCGCGGCCTCCGGGAACGGGAAAGACGGGATTCAATTCTTGCGGAACCGGGAGAGGAAGTCCTGCGTCTCCTGCTTCTGGGGATTGCCGAAGACCTGCTCCGGCGTGCCCTCCTCACAGATGACGCCCTGGTTCATGTACACCACATGGCTGCTGACGTCCCGGGCAAAGGCCATCTCGTGGGTCACCACCAGCATGGTCATGCCCTCCTGGGCCAGGCCCTGCATGACGGAGAGGACTTCTCCCACCATCTCCGGGTCCAGGGCGGAGGTGGGCTCGTCAAACAGCAGCACCTCCGGCTCCATGGCCAGGGCCCGGGCAATGGCCACCCGCTGCTTCTGGCCGCCGGAGATCTGCCGGGGCTTGGCCTGGATGTAAGGCGCCATGCCCACCTTTTCCAGATACTCCATGGCCCGCTTCCGGGCGGTCTCCCTGTCCTTTTTCAGCACCTTGATCTGCCCCACCATGCAGTTTTCCAGCACGGTCATGTTGTTGAACAGGTTGAAGGACTGGAACACCATGCCCACGTGGGAGCGGTACCGGGGGGCATTGACCTTGGGGCCGGTGACGTTCTGGCCGTGGTAGAGGATCTCGCCGCTGGTGGGGGTCTCCAGCAGGTTGATGCACCGCAGCAGGGTGCTCTTGCCGGAGCCGGAGGCGCCGATGATGCTGGTGACGTCGCCCTTCTCCACCGTGAAGTCGATGTCCCGCAGGACCTCATGGGAGCCGAAGGACTTGCTCAGGTGCCGGATCTCTAAAATCATATCGCCCATATCAGCGCTCTCCTCTCGTGCTGCCGTTCCGGTTTTTCAGGCTCTGGCGGATCCGTTCCCGCTCCTCCGGGCTCCGCTCGTCAAAGGGCGTGCCCCGGTCCGGATGGCTGTAGGTGCCGGCGGTCATGGTCAGCGGATCCGCCTTGACCAGCTCGTAATCGCTGCTGCCGTCCAGCCGCTTTTCCAGCCACCGCAGCAGGAAGGAGGCGATCAGCGTCATGGTGAGATACCCGGCCATCTCCACCACGGCGGAGGGGAAGTACAGGTAGCTGGCGCCCACCGCCGCCCGGTGGGCGGAGAAGAAGTCGGGGAAGCCGATGATGAACATGACGGACGTATCCTTCACATTGATGATGAAGTTGTTGCCGATCTGGGGCAGGATATTCCGCACAGCCTGGGGCAGGATCACGTGCAGCATGGTCTGCACATGGGTCATGCCGATGGCCTTGGCGCCCTCGGTCTGGCCGGGGTCGATGGAGATGATGCCGCCCCGGACGGACTCGGCCATGTAGGCGCCGGTGTTGATGGACACCACCAGGATGGCGGCCATCCAGATGCTGTTGAACCGCACGGCGTTGTCCGTGAAATAGGGCAGGCCATAATAGAGGAACACCGCCTGCAGCACCATGGGGGTGCCCCGGAAGATCTCCACATAGATCCGGACCACCGCCCGGATCAGCCCCAGAAAGAACCGCTTGACGGGCGGGTCGTTCTTGCTGTGGGGAATGGTGTTCAGAATGCCGCAGACGAACCCGATCAGGCAGCCGATGGCGGTGGCCACCAGGGCCAGGACCAGGGTGTTGCGGATGCCGGGCAGATAGTGGGACATGCCGTAGTTCGACCAGAGCTTGGCAATGTCGGATGCCAGCTGGAACAGTTTCTCCATGGAGGCAGACTCCCTTCGGTAAAGAGTTGATATGCGGGAAGCAGGCGGGAGGACAGACTGTCCTCCCGCCGCGGGTTATCCTGGAGAGCGCTTACTCGCTCAGGGGCTGAATGGCGATGGCCTCGTTCATCAGGGTGTTGAAGTCGTCCACCGTCATGGTGGAGAGCACGCTGTCGATGGCGTCCTTCAGCTCGGTGTTGCCCTTCATGACGGAGATGCCGATGTTGATCTCGCCCTCATCCACCTCAAAGTTGTCGTCGGAGTCCGTGAAGTCCAGGATCTTCATGTCGGGATAGGCGGCCACGGCGCCCATGGCGGTGGGCATATCGGTGCAGATGAAGTCCACGGCATCGGTCTCCAGGGCCATCAGCATGGCGGGGGCGGTCTCCGCAGCGGTCTGGACCTGGGCGCCCTCGATCTGGGGCAGGCAGGAGTCATACCAGATGGTGGCGATCTGCGCGGTGCAGGTGCCGCCGGAGAGGTCGCTGATGCCGGCGGCGTTGGCATAGGGGCTGTCCGCCTTGGTCACGCAGACGATGGAGGCGTAGTAGTAGGGGCCGGCAAAATCCACCTGCTCGCTGCGCTCGGCAGTCATGGACTGGCCGGCGATGACGGCGTCAAAGGTGCCGGTCTGCACGCCGGGGACCAGGGAGTCCCAGTCGGACTGGACCACTTCCAGCTCCCAGCCGTTGGCCTCGCAGATCTGCTTGGCGATCATCACGTCGTAGCCGTTGGCATAGGTGCCGGGCACGTTGGAGATGGGCACGGCGCCGTTGGAGTCGTCACTCTGGCTCCAGTTGTAAGGGGCGTAGGCGCACTCCATGGCGATGGTCAGCACGCCGTCCTCCACGCCGGAGGAACCGGCGGTCTCCCCGCCGTCAGCGGCGGTGCCGGAATTGCCGGAGTCGGCGGTGTCGCCGGAGCTGCCGGTGCCGCCGCAGGCGGCCAGGGACGCTGTCATGGCCAGAGCCATCAGCAAGGTCAACAATCTCTTCATGTTTCTTCACCTTTCTCAAAGAAGATTCCGCGGCGGTCACAGGCCCCCTCCGCGCCCGCCGCCTGCGGCGGAGAGGACAAAAAATGGACCGCTTTGTCAAGCGGTCCATGGAAAATACGGAAAGAAGCCCCGGCAGGGACGCTCCCGAACAGCCATCGATAGCGCTTCACAAAGGTTTGTGACAGTCCGGCAGGTATTCCCTGACGGCCCAGCACCGGAAGGACAGGCATCGTCCCGGTACTTCGGCGGCGGACCCTTTCCCATCCGGCGGCTGCCTGGCCTTGCCGGAGCGGTACTGATGAACGCCGCGCCTCTATCTGAGCGATCCAATTTTGAGGGTATCCTATCACGTTCCCGGGGAGATGTCAACGCCCGTTTCCAGAAAAATGCCAAAAATTTCACAGATTTGTGCAGATCATAGAAGAAAATGCCAAAACCGTTGCGCGCTGTGGGGAAAATGTGGTATGATGCTCCCTGCACACACGGCGGAAGCGCCGGGAGAGGAGTGTGGAAGTATGATGCAGGCGGCGGAACTGGCGGTGCTGGACTGGATTCAGGCCCATCTGCGCTGCGATTTTCTGGACACGGTGATGCCGTGGATCAGCCGGATCTGCGACCACGGGGAGATTTGGATCCTGCTGGCGGCGGTGCTGCTGCTCCTGCGGAAGCACCGCTGGACAGGGGTGTCCCTGTCCTTTGCGCTGATTCTGGATCTGATCTGCTGCAATATCGTTCTGAAACCCCTGATCGGCCGGGTCCGGCCTTTCCTGGTGAACACCGCGGTGGAGCTGCTGACGGCGCCCCCGGCGGACGCCTCCTTCCCCTCAGGGCACACGGCGGCGTCCTTCGCGGCGGTGTTCGCCCTCCGGGCCTCCGGCAGCCCCCTGTGGAAGCCGGCCCTGGTGCTGGCGGCTGGGATCGCCTTCTCCCGGCTGTACCTGTACGTCCACTGGCCCACCGACGTGCTGGGGGGCATTCTGGTGGGCGCCGTAGCGGGCTGGGCAGGCGCGCGGCTGGCGGATGCCTTCCGCCGCAGGCGGGAACGGCTGGACCGCGGGGCATAGCGGAAGAAACGGACCGGACGGCAAGCCGTCCGGTCCGTGCGGATTTACGGGGCATCCTCCCTGGCCTGGAGATATTTCTTCACAGCGAAGATGCCCGCCACCGCTGCCACGCCCAGCAGCGTCTCCGCCGCGTCGGTGTGGCTGACGATCATCTGCCGGACGATGGTGAACAGCAGCACGTCCACCACCGCGTCGGCGGTGTGCAGGGCCAGCATCTTCACGAACTCGATGCCCATCACCAGCAGCAGCGTGCCGGAGAGAAAATCCCCCAGGGCGAAGTCCTCTGGGGAGAAGAGTAGGGTCCGGCCGGTCTCCCGGAACAGAAATACCGCCCCGCAGACGATCACCAGCAGGATCACGGCGGCGATGAGCAGCTCCAAAGCCCGGGCGGCCTTCAACAACAGGATATGGGCGGGATGACGGTTCATGGTGCCTCCTTCTGGCCGCGTTCAAAGCATGCGGCCGCTGAGGTCCAGTTTATACGGAGAGCGGGGCGGCGTCAAGTTCCGGTTTCGTTCGGAATCGGCGGGTTGACCGGCACACCTTGCGTAAACGCCGGATTTGGGATATACTATATCTCTATGGAAAAATCAGCCTGCGGGCAGGAGGGACTCCCCATGAAGCTCATGGTCATCGACGGCAACAGCATCCTGAATCGGGCCTATTACGGCATCCGTCCCCTCACCACACGGGACGGGCTCTACACCCACGCCATCTTCGGCTTTCTCACCACGCTCCTCCGGCTGGAGGGGGAGGAGGCGCCGGACGCCTTGTGCGTCACCTTCGACGTCCATGCCCCCACCTTCCGCCACCAGGCGTCGGAGGCCTACAAGGCCACCCGCAAGCCCATGCCGGAGGAGCTCCAGGTCCAGGTGCCGGTGCTGAAAGAGGTACTGGACGCCCTGAACATTCCCCGCTATGAGCAGGAGGGCTGGGAGGCCGACGACCTGATCGGCACCATCTCCCGCAGGTGCGAGGCGGACGGCTGGGACTGCGTGGTGGTCACCGGCGACAAGGACAGCCTGCAGCTCATCACCGACCACACCATGGTGAAGCTGGTGTCCACCCGCATGGGGCAGACCGTGACCCGTGACATGACGGAGGCGGCCTTCCGGGAGCAGTACGGCTTCGCCCCCATCCACATGATCGACCTGAAGGCCCTGATGGGGGACAGCTCCGACAACATCCCCGGCGTCCCCGGCATCGGGGAGAAGACCGCCATGGCCCTGATCCAGCAGTACGAGAGCATCGACAACCTGTACGCCAAAATGCCGGACATCGACGCCAAGCCCTCCGCCATCCGCAAGCTGGCGGAGGGGGAGAAGAGCGCCCGGGAGTCCTGCTGGCTGGCCACCATCGTCACCGACGCGCCCCTGGACTTCCACCCAGAGGATAACCTGCGCCAGAAGCCCGGTCCGGACGCCTACCCGCTGTTTTTGAAGCTGGAGTTCACCAAGCTGATCGAGAAGTTCAGCCTGTCCCCGGCGGAGGAGAAAGGGGCGGAAAAACCGGACTTCACCATGACCGTGGAGCAGGTCACAGAGCCTGCCCAGGCGGAGCGGCTGCTGGCCCTCTGGCGGGCGGCGGACCATGTATCGGTGCTGGCCCTGCCGGACCTGACGGGCCTCTCCGTGGTCTGCCGGACCGGGGCGGACACCGGCGTCACGGCGGAGCTGTTCTTCGACAAGTACCAGGGGGACTGGAACGCCCTGTTGAACGCCCTGTTCGCGGCGGATATCAAAAAGGTCTCCCACAACGTGAAGGACCTGACGCGGACGCTGCTGGAAAACGGCCTGCGGGCGGAGGGCTTCGTCTTCGACACCGCCCTGGCCGCCTACCTGCTGGACGCCACGGCGGGCAGCTATGACCTCCAGCGGCTGTTTGTCTCCTATTACAATGTAGAGCTGATGAAGCCCCTGCATCTGGAGCCGGAGGCATTCTCCCCCCTGGGGGACCCGCTCCCGGCGGAGACGGCCTTCCACTGCCATACCTCCGCTGTGGATGCGCTGTATGAGACCCTGGCCCCCAGACTGCGGGAGAAGAACCTCACGGACCTCTTTGAACGGGCGGAGATGCCCCTGTGCCGGGTTCTGGCGGAGATGGAGACCGCCGGATGCCGGGTGGACGCCAAGACCCTGGCAGATTTTGGAGAGGCCCTGGCCGTCCGGAGCGCCGAGCTGGAGCGGCAGATCTACGACCTAGCGGGGGAGGAATTCAACATCAACTCCCCCAAGCAGCTGGGGGAGATCCTCTTCGGCAAGCTGGGCCTGCCCCACGGCAAGAAGACCAAGACCGGCTGGTCCACCAACGCCGACGTGCTGGAAAAGCTTCGGTACGAGGCCCCCATCGTGGGGGCGGTGCTGGAGTACCGCCAGTACGCCAAGCTGAAATCCACCTATGCCGACGGCCTTTTGAAGGCCATGGACCCGGACGGCCGGGTGCGGACCTCCTTCCAGATGACGGTGACGGCCACGGGCCGCCTCTCCTCCACGGAGCCCAACCTCCAGAACATCCCCACCCGCACGGACCTGGGCAGCGAGATCCGGCGGATGTTCATCCCGGCGGAGGGCTGCGTCCTGGTGGACGCCGACTACTCCCAGATCGAGCTGCGGCTGCTGGCCCACATGGCCGGGGACGAGGCCATGATCGCCGCCTTCCGCTCCGGCGGGGACTTCCACGCGGAGACGGCGGCCAAGGTGTTCCACGTGGCGCCGGACCAGGTGACCCATGAGATGCGCCGCCAGGCCAAGGCGGTGAACTTCGGCATCGTCTACGGCATCTCCGCCTTCTCCCTGAGCCAGGACATCGGCGTCAGCGTGGCGGAGGCCAAGGCGTATATGGAGGCGTACTTCGCCACCTTCCCCGGTGTCCGGACCTATATGGACGCCATCGTGGAGCGGGCCAGGGAGCAGGGCTATGTGGAGACGCTGTTCCACCGGCGGCGGGACCTGCCGGAGCTGAAGTCCTCCAACTTCAACCTCCGCTCCTTCGGGGAGCGGGTGGCCCTGAACATGCCCATCCAGGGCACCGCGGCGGACATCATGAAGCTGGCCATGGTGGCGATGCGGAAGCGCCTGCGGCAGGAGCTGCCGGAGGCCCGCCTGGTGCTGCAGGTCCACGACGAGCTGATCGTGGAGTGCCCGGAGGCCCAGGCGGAGACCGCCGCGGCGCTGCTGAAGGAGGAGATGGAGAACGTAGTGTCCCTCTCCGTCCCCCTGACGGCGGACGCCCACTGGGGAAGAAACTGGCTGGAGGCCAAGGGCTGATGGGATTTCAGAAGATCGACTACGCCACGTGGCCCCGCCGCCCGTATTTTGAGCATTACCACCGGGACGTGCCCTGCTGGTACAGCATGACGGTGGACGTGGACATCACCGCCCTGCTGCCCCGCCTGCGGGGGTCGGGACTCCGGTTCTACCCGTCGGTGATCCACGGCATCTCCCGGATGGTCAACGCGGACCCGGCCCTCCGCATGGCCATGGATGAGACGGGGGCCATCGGCGTCTACGACCGGGTGGACCCCGCCTATACGATTTTCCACAAGGACGACGAGACCTTCTCCGTCCTCTGGACCGCCTACCAGCCGGACCTGCGGGCCTTCTGCCAGGCTTGGGAGGCGGACCGGGCCCGCTATGGGGACATCCACACCTTTGAGGCCCGCCCACCGGAGGCGGGACAGGGGCTCTTCAACATCTCCGCCGTGCCCTGGGCCTCCTTCCGGAGTCTGCACCTGGAGCTGCCGGAGGCCAACGACTACCTGCTGCCCATCTTCACCCTGGGCCGCTACCGGGAGGAGAACGGCCGCACCCTGCTGCCCCTGGCCATGCAGGTCCACCACGGCGTCACGGACGGCTTTCACGTGGGGCGGTTCTTCAACCGCCTCCAGGCCTGGGCGGACGGCGCGCCTGAGGCAGGCACATGAAGCGCCTGTATATGATCGGCGGCCCCATGGGCGTGGGCAAGACCGCCGCCTGCCGCCAACTGCAGCAGCTGCTGGACCGCAGCGTGTTCCTGGACGGGGACTGGTGCTGGGACGCCCACCCCTTCCAGGTGACGGAGGAGACCCGGGAGATGGTGCTGGAGAACATCGCCTTTCTCCTGAATAATTTCCTCCGCTGCTCCGCTTATGACCATGTGATTTTCTGCTGGGTCCTGCACCGGCGGGAAATCTGGGAAGACCTGCTCCGCCGCCTAACGGAGCCGCATGTTCTGCGGGCCGTCTCCCTGGTCTGCACGCCGGAGGCCCTGCGGTCCCGGCTGGAGGAGGACATCCGCGCCGGAAAGCGGGCGCCGGATGTGCTGGATCGGAGCCTGGCCTACCTGCCGCTGTATGATGCCCTGGACATCCGGCGCTTGGATGTGACGGATCTGACGCCCCGGAAGACGGCGGAGCGCATCCGAAGGGAGGGCGGCGCATGAAGCGGCTGATCGTCCTGCTGGGCGTGGCCGGGGTGTCTCTGTCGGCGGTGTTTGTCCGGTGGTCCACGGCGCCGTCCCTGATCCTGGCGCTGTACCGCATGGCCTTTTCGGCGGCGCTGATGGCGGTCCCGGTACTGGTGGGACGAAGGCGGGAGCTGAAATCCCTGACCCGGCGGGACGTGCTGCTGTGCCTTGCCAGCGGCTTGTTTCTGGGGATCCACTTCGCGGCGTATTTTGGGGCCCTGCGGGCCACCTCCATCGCCTCGGCGGTGGTGCTGGTGGATACGGAGGTATTCTTTGTGGCCGCGGCCTCGGCGTTGTTTCTGGGGCAGCGGCTGCCCCGCCGGGCCTGGCCCGCGGTCCTGCTTGCCTTTGCAGGCAGCGCGGCGGTGGCGCTGGCAGACAGCGCCGCCGGGACGAATGCGCTGCTGGGAGATTTGATCGCCCTGGCCGGCGCCGCCGCCATGGCGGTCTATACCATGATCGGAACGGTCTGCCGGCAGCGGCTCTCCACGTCGGTGTACACCTTTCTGGTGTATACGTCCGCCGCGGCCACGCTGCTGGCTGCGGCCCTGCTGAGCGGAACGCCGCTGGCCGGCTACGGTCCGGTGAACGGGCTGACGGCCCTGGGCATGGCGGTATGCTGCACCCTGCTGGGGCACAATGTGTTCAGCTGGGGGCTGAAATATCTGCCGCCGGCCTTCATCGCCACGGTCAAGCTGATGGAACCGGTGTTCGCCTCTGTCTGGGGGCTTTTGCTCTTTGGCGAGCGGCCGGGCTGGCTGACGGTTGCCGGAGGCGCGGCGGTCCTTCTGGGTGTGGGGCTGTATGCCCGCACCATCGGCGGGGATGCCGGAAAACGAGAGGAGAGAGAACCATGAGAGAACAGATGCACGTGCGCATCGTCCCCATGACCGGGGACCATCTGGACGAGGTGGCGGAGCTGGAACGGATCTGCTTCACCACCCCCTGGTCCCGGAACATGCTGGTGGAGGAGCTGCAGAACGACTGCGCCGCCTTCCTGGTGGCCCTGGATGACGAGGACCACGTGGCGGGCTACGCCGGCCTGCTGGTGGTTCTGGACGAGGGGTACATCACCAATGTGGCCGTGCGGCCGGAGTGCCGCCGCAACGGCATCGCCCAGAAGCTGCTGCAGGTGTTCCTGGACTTTGCCCAGGCCCACAAGCTGGCGTTTCTGACGCTGGAGGTCCGGGCCTCCAACTACGGGGCCATCGCCCTGTACGGCAGCCGGGGCTTCCGCAGCGTGGGCCGGAGGAAAAACTATTACGAGCATCCGAAGGAGGATGCCATCATCATGACAAAGGAGTTTACAGATGGAACTGAGGATCCCGACACTGGAGCAGCTGCGGACGGTCTATGACCGGGACCTGCGGACAGCGTTTCCCGCAGCGGAGCTGAAGCCCCTGAAGAATATGGAGGAGATGTGGGCCGCCGGGCGGTACCGCCCCTGGTGCCTCTTTGACGGAGACGACATCGCCGGCGAGGCGTTTTTGTGGCTGGGACATTTCGGCTGGGCCCTGCTGGACTATCTGTGCGTGGCAGCAGACCGCCGGAACGGCGGCCTGGGCTCCGTGATCCTGGAGAAGCTCCGGGAGGCGGAGCGGGGCAATGTGATCTTCGGGGAGAGCGAGATTCCCTGCTACGCCCCGGACCCGGCCATGGCGGAGCGGCGGCTGGGCTTCTACGCCCGCAATGGCGCCCGGACCGCCGGGTATGACACGGAGATGTTCGGCGTGCCCTACAAGACCCTGTACTGGGCGGAGGGGGCAGTGGACGAGCCCACCCTGATGGAAGAGCACCGCTTCGTGTACGCCAGTACCTTTGCACCGGACAAATTCAGCAGATATGTCCGCATCCCCTTTGATCCCAATGGGACGCCGGGCGAGCGAGTGTCCTGGCAGCAGTGACGGAAAAGAGAGGGACAGATCATGAAAATTTTGGCCTTTGAGTCCTCCTGCGACGAGACGGCG